>JAITNL010000014.1 GCA_031290495.1 Accumulibacter sp. | reverse complement strand
CCGTTCCTCGCGCTGCGCGCCGCCGATGATCTCGCCGATACCCGGCGCCAACACATCCATCGCCGCGACGGTCTTGCCGTCGTCATTGAGGCGCATATAGAACGCCTTGATCTCTTTTGAATAATTCATCAGCACCAGCGGCCCCTTGACGTGCTTTTCGGCGAGATAACGCTCGTGCTCGCTTTGCAGGTCGATTCCCCAGCGTATCGGGTAAGCGAATTTTTCGCCGCTGGTTTCGAGAATCCTGATCGCCTCGCTGTAATCCAAGCGCGCGAAACGGCGGTCGATCATGCCGCGCAGCTTGGCGATGACGCCTTTTTCGATGCGTTCATCGAAAAATTCCATGTCGTCGCCGCGTTCATCGAGCACGGCCTGGAATACGTATTTGAGCAGCGCCTCGGCCAGATCGGCGTCGTTGGAAAGTTCGGCGAAAGCGATTTCAGGCTCGACCATCCAGAACTCGGCCAGATGCCTGCTGGTGTTTGAATTTTCGGCGCGGAAAGTCGGGCCAAAGGTGTACACCTTCGACAAAGCCATACAGTAGGTCTCGACGTTGAGCTGACCGGAAACCGTGAGAAAGGCTTCGCGTCCGAAGAAATCCCGCGAAAAATCGACCTTGCCGTCCGCCGCGCGCGGCAGGTTCGTCAGGTCCAGCGTAGACACGCGGAACAGTTCGCCAGCGCCTTCGCAATCGGAAGCGGTGATGATCGGCGTGTTGACCCAGTAAAAACCATGTTCGTGGAAAAAGCGGTGAATCGCCTGGGCGGCGCTGTGACGGACGCGCGCCGCCGCTCCGATCACGTTGGCGCGCGCGCGCAGGTGCGCCACTTCGCGCAGATATTCCAGGGAATGCGGCTTGGGTTGAATCGGATAAGTATCGGGATCGTCGACCCAGCCGACAATCCTGAGTTCGCTGGCTTGCATTTCGAACGGCTGCCCTTGCGCCGGCGACGGCACGATTACGCCGCTGGCTTCGACCGCGCATCCTGCCGTCAGGCGCGTAATCTCGCTGGCATAGTTGGACAGCGTGCTCGGCGCGACGACCTGGAGCGGATGAAAACACGAACCGTCGGACACGTTGACGAAGGAAATTCCGGCCCTGGAATCGCGCCGCGTGCGCACCCAGCCCTTGACGGTGACGGTCTGGCCGGCGGGGGCGAGACCTTCGAGTATCTGTTTGACGCTGGTGGTCATGGTGAAACCTGCTCTGATTTCGACGCCGCCTTGAAGGGCGGAACAAGGCGGGGATGCAGTGGTGTGAATCGTCATGGCCGGCACCTCGCCATCTCCGATCACCGTCCCCGCGCGACGCGGCTATCGTAACCGATCCGGACACGACGCGCCCTTCCTCTGTGCAAGGCGGTTTATCGCGTCGTCCAGCGGGGGAATTGAGAAATACCCATACAGAGTGCTGTTTTTTCGCCGCGGCCAAAGCGCCGTCTGTGCTTGACCGCCTTTTCCAGGACCCGACAAATATTACCCAAGGTTATTCAGGCATAACAAATTATCATTCGACAGTCAGAATGGATGGTGGCATAGTCATTTTTGGCAAGCCAGTCATGGCAGTCAAAATTACCGGAAATTACCGAATCAACGGGGTCGAAAAAATCAATCCAGGCAATCCAGGGTTTTTTGGCGCTTGGAAACTTCACAAACCGGAGGTGTATCTTGAAAGTTGTCAAAGCAAACGAGGGTAGTGTTTATGAAGCCGCCAATCACTTCGATATGTGGGGTATCCGTAAGTTCGGGCCGCCGGAAGGCGCAAAAGCCGTCATTGTATCGATATCCGAGTTTTTGCCGAGCGGCGGCGCGACGCTGACCGCGGCGGCGGACAAGGAGCGAATCTATTACGTCATCCGCGGTTCCATCACCATAGCGGAAGAAAACGGCACGGCGCATCGGCTCGATGCCGATGACCTGATCTACATTCCAGCGGGAGAAAAAAGATCCCTGATCGTCAATGGAAACGTTGCGGCGCGTGTGCTGGTCATCGTCGTCAATTGCTGAAACAGCCCGGATCAGCCCGGATGGTTATCGTGGCGGCGAGGTTGAGCAAGGCGCGGTAAAAGAAGTTTGTCTTTTTATATCAAGAAATAAGTTTGCGAAACCGACTCATCGCATTGGCGGCGGGTATTCAGGCGTGCCAATGAGATAGAAGCCGGGCGGCGAAGCGTGACGGAACGTCTTGCCGCCGACACGCGGCGAAAATTTAGGGGTGGGTCTTGATTTGTCGTATTTTTCCTGTCTTCCATGAGAGGTTGAAGCAATGAACCGCAGGGCTTCCGTGGTATCGGCCATGCTGGCGTCGGCTGGATCTGAATCTGGCTGCGGTGGCAGTGGCTGCGGCGGCGGTCATGACGATACCGATCCGAGAAAGGAAACATTCTGGAAGACTGGCACGGGGCCGAACAAGGTACTGTGTCTGCATGGTTGGTTCGGTTGCGCGAAGGCTTGGGGGCCGTTCGTGGATTGTCTTGACACGCGGAATTTTACTTACGCTTTCATGGACTATCGCGGCTACGGGCGGCGCAGAGGCAGCGGCGGCGATTATACGATAGCCGAGATCGCGGGCGACGCGCTGGCGGTGGTCGATTATCTGGGGTGGAAGCGTTTTTCCGTCCTCGGACATTCGATGGGGGGCTTGGCCGCGCAGCAGGTGCTGGCCGACGCGCCCGACAGAGTACAGGCGTTGGTGGGCGTCAGTCCGGTACCCGCCGGAAGCGTGCCATTCGACGACGCGGGCTGGGCGCTGTTTTCCAGCGCGGTCGGTGATGCAGACGCGCGGCGCTCGATCATGGACAGTTCGACCGGCTTTCGCCTGACCGGCACGTGGCTGGACGCGATGGTGCGCGGTTCGCTCGAACACTCGGACGCGGAAGCGTTCGCCGCGTATCTTCATGTCTGGTCGGATACGTCGGGCACATCGAACACCCCGAACACGTCGCTATCGCTCATCGATCGTATTCAGGGCAAGACATTGCCGGTACTGATCGTCGCCGGAGAATACGATGCGGGGATTTCCGGGCAGTTCTGCCGGGATACCTGGTTGCGCTACTACCCCAACGCGGTGTTGGAGGTCATGGCCAACGCGGGGCACTACGCGATGAACGAAACACCCGTGAGATTGGCCAAACTGATTGAGGATTTCCTGCGCGACAAGCTCTGATCCGGCGGCGCTGGCCGCTGACGGCGCCTTTACGCTGTCAGCAAAATACGGATTACATTTTGGAGAACTGTATGAGTCAAAAGAGCAAGCGAATCGGCTTTGCCGGGTTGAGACCGCACCTGAAGGATGGCATGAGCATCCTGTTCGGCGGTTTTCTGGGGACGGGTACGCCCGCCGGGATCATCCGCGAGATCCTCGATTCGGGCGTCAAGGATCTGACCATCATTGGCAACGATTCAGGATTTCCCGACATCGGCGTTGGTATCCTCATTGTCGCCAGGCGCGTCAAGAAACTCATCGCCTCGCACATCGGCACCAATCCGGAAACCGGGCGCCAGATGATCGCCGGCGAACTCGACGTCGAGCTTGTTCCCCAGGGAACGCTCGCCGAACAGATACGCTGCGGCGGTTCCGGTCTGGGCGGCGTCCTTACCGCGACCGGGGTAGGCACCATCGTCGAGAAAGGCAAAACCAAGCTGACTTTTGACGGCGTCGAATATATCGTCGAGCGTCCGCTCCGCGCCGATCTGTCCATCGTCAAAGCCTATCAGGCCGATGAATCGGGAAACCTCGTTTATCAGCGCGCCGCCCGTAATTTCAACCCACTCGTGGCGCTCGCCGGCGACTTCGTGGTCGCCGAGGCCGACGCCATCGTCCCGGTTGGCGAACTCGACCCGGATTTCGTCATGACGCCGGGCGTGGTCGTCGACGCGCTCATTCTTACAGAGGACAAGTGACATGGATGCCAAAAAACTCATTGCCGCCCGCGTCGCGCAAGAAATGAAGGATGGAGACGTGGTCAACCTGGGAATCGGCCTGCCGACCCTGGTTCCAGACTATCTGCCGGGCGACGTGCACATCACCCTGCAATCCGAAAACGGTTTTCTGGGCATGGGGCCGCTCAAGGGCGAACCGTTGCCCAACCTGGTCAACGCCGGCGCCAAACCGTGCGGCATCGTTCCGGGCGCGATGTTTTTCGACAGCGCGATGTCGTTCTGCATCATCCGGGGCGGTCATGTCGATGTGACTGTGCTGGGCGGTCTGCAAGTCGACCAGGAAGGCAGTCTCGCCAACTGGATGGTTCCCGGCAAGATGGTGCCCGGCATGGGCGGCGCGATGGACCTCGTTACTGGAGCGAAGAGCGTGATCGTCGCCATGGAACACGCCACCAAGGACGGCGGCGCCAAGATCCTGAAACGTTGCAGCCTGCCGCTCACGGCGGCGAACAAAGTCACCACGATCATCACCGAACTTGCCGTTTTCCGTTTTATCGACGGCAAGCTGGTGCTCACCGAAACGGGACCCGGCGTGAGCGTAGACGATGTCCGCGCCAAGACCGAAGCCGAATTTACGGTCTGTCCCAAATGCCGGGAAATGGTCCTGCCGGCCACGGTTCAGTAAGAGGGGCAGGAGGGCGGTCGTTCAGACTGTTCATGAAGGGATTTGCGGCAGGGGGAGCCGCGGTCCCGGCGTGACGCGCCGCAAAGGCAGGGGTTTTTCAACCAATAATCAATCAGGGAGATTTGCGAGATGAGAACACTAAGCCGTTTCTTCGTAGCCATCATGCAGAAATACCTGCCTGACGCCTTTCTCTTCGCGGTCATTCTTACTTTCATCGCCTTTGGAGCGGCTTGGGGCTTTACCGACAAAGGCTTCATGGACATCGTCAACGCCTGGGGCAACGGGCTTTGGGGTCTCTTGGCCTTCGCCATGCAGATGATCCTCATCGTGGTCACTGGACATGTCATGGCCATCAGCAAACCCATGAAAAAGGTGCTGGCCGCCATTGCCTCCATTCCGAGCACTCCCGCCGGCGCGGGCATGATCTGCACCTTTGTGGCCGGTATCTGCAGCTGGATCAACTGGGGATTCGGCCTGATCGTGGCTGCCCTGCTGGCCCGCGAACTGGCGCGTCGGGTCAAGGGCCTGGATTACGGTTACGTGGTGGCCGCCGGTTATGCCGGCTTCGTTGTCTGGCACGCCGGGATTTCCGGCTCGATCCCGCTGGCCGTGGCCACCAAGGGCCATCTGGTGGAAAAACTCACCGGCATCATCCCCACCACGCAGACCATCTTTGCCACCCCCAACCTGATCATTTCCGGCCTGATGATCATCTCGTTGCCCATCGTCTTCAAGCTGATGTGCCCGGAAGGCAAGGACGCAGTGAGCGTAGACGCGGCCCTGTTGGTGGACCCTGAAGAACCCAGGGAACCGGAACAAAAGACCCCCGCGGAAAAACTGGAATACTCCCGGATCATCACGGTCGTCCTGGGCCTCATGGGCGTGGTTTACCTGGCGCGCTACTTCTATCTCAACGGGATCATGAACCTTTCCCTGAACATCGTCATTTTCGTGTTCATGTGGCTGGGCATCATCCTGCACGGCACCCCAATTGCCTACATTCGGGCCGTCACCGAGGCCATCAAGGGCGCCGGCGGCATCGCCGTTCAGTTCCCGCTCTACGGCGGCATCCAGGGCATCCTGATCTCCACCGGCCTGGCGGGGATGATTGCCCAATGGTTCATTTCCATCTCCACGGAGACCACTTTTCCCCTTTTCACCTTCATCTCCGGCGGCATCATCAACTTCTTCGTGCCCTCCGGCGGCGGACAGTGGGTGGTGCAAGGCCCCATCAACATCCCGGCCGGCGTTGAAATCGGCGTGAGTTCCGCCAAGGTGGCCATGTCCATCGCCTATGGCGATCAGTGGACCAACATGATCCAGCCCTTCTGGGCGCTGCCTCTCCTGGGTATCGCCAAGCTCGGCGCCAAGGACATCATGGGTTATTGCGTCATGGTGCTTATCGTCACCGGCGTGATCATGGGGGCCGGCCTCATTCTTCTGCCGGGGTGGTAATTCGATTTTCATTGTATCTTTATCAAGGAGTCTTTCATGAACAAGGAAGTTTTTGCACTGAGCGCCGTACGCTCCGCCGTCGGCACGTTTGGCGGTTCGTTGAGCACTTTCACGCCGGAGGATCTGGGCAGCATCGTGGCGCGCGCTGCTTTTGAGCGTTCCGGCATCGACGCGCAGCGGGCGACATATGCCGTGGTCGGCAACGTCATCCCCTGCCGGAAAACATTTCCCTATGTTTCCCGGATCGTTGCCATCCGTTCCGGGATGCCCATGGAATCGACGGCGCTGGCCTGCAACCGCATCTGCGGATCGGCCCAGCAGGCCATTATCATTGTCGCCCAGAACATCCTTCTTGGCGACGCCGAAATCGGTCTGGCGGGCGGTGTCGAAGTCATGTCGGCCGGCGGTTATATCTCTCCGGCCATGCGTAGCGGAGCGCGCATGGGCGATACCGCGATGGAAGATTTGATGGTGGCGCCGCTGACCGACCCGTTTGGCGCCGGGCACATGGGCATGACCGCCGAGAACGTGGCCGCCAAATGGTCGATCAGCCGCGAGGAGCAGGACGCCCTGGCGGTCGAATCGCAGCGCCGGACCTTGCAGGCCATCGCCGAAGGGCGTTTCAAGTCGCAGATCGTGCCCATTACGCTGAAGACCAAGAAAGGCGAAGTCATCTTCGATACCGACGAGCATCCGCGCACCACCAGCATGGAAGTCCTCGCCAAGATGAAACCCGCCTTCAAGAAAGACGGCGGTACCGTCACTGCCGGTAACGCCTCGGGAATCAACGACGGCGCGTCCTTCCTCGTTCTGGCGGAGGCCGCCGTAGCCAAGAGCGCGACCCCGCTGGCCCGGCTGGTTGCCTATGCCGTCGCCGGCGTCGAAGCCAGCGTCATGGGCGAGGGGCCGATTCCCGCCACCCAGGCCGCTTTGAAGCGCGCCGGACTCACGCTTGACCAGATCGACGTCATTGAAGCCAACGAAGCCTTTGCCTCGCAGGCCATTGCGGTCAGCAAGGGGCTTGGCCTCGATCCGGTGAAGACCAACCCGAACGGCGGCGCGATCGCAATGGGACACCCGGTCGGCGCGACCGGCGCGGTGATCGTCACCAAGTTGATCTATGAAATGCACCGCGTCGGCGCCCGTTATGGTCTGGCGACGATGTGCATCGGCGGCGGACAAGGCATCACCACGATCTGGGAACGATGCTGATCCGTAGTTTGGTTCTCAGCAATACCTCCCAACATTTCCAGAAGGGAAAAGCAACTGATCGGCAACAGGCATGAATGCCTGTTGCCGCAGACGAACTTGGAAGAGGTTTTTGCACCTCTTTCAGGCGGTTACGCTTGAAATCCCCGGCCTGAAGGCCGGGGATTTCAAGCTTCGCAAACCGGAGTGGGTTTTACGCTGAAAATTGTGTACTTTTATTTCTGACTGATGAGACGTATGGAAGATGTCGTGGTCCTTGGCAGAGAAACAATAAGCGCCGGTCGGTATTCGCACGCTGGCGAAAATGTTTTGACCGATGCGTTGTCGCGGCCATTGCGCGATTTGCGGATTTCGGTCACGGATCGCTGCAACCTGCGTTGTTCTTACTGTATGCCGCGAGACGTCTACGGAAAGAAATTCTCCTTTTTGCCGATGAATGAATTGCTGAGTTTTGAAGAAATCCATCGGCTTTCCCGATTATTCGTCGGTCTCGGCGTGCGAAAAATCCGGCTGACCGGTGGAGAGCCGATGCTCAGGCACCGGCTCGAACGCCTGATCGAAAAACTCGCTTTGCTGGAGGAATCCGCTGGCCGGCCCATCGAAATAGCGATGACAACCAACGGCACCCTGCTGGCATCGAGAGCGCAAGCATTGAAGGATGCCGGACTCTCCCGCCTGACCGTCAGCTTGGATGCCTTGAGCGAAACGACTTTCCGGCGCATGACCGATTCGGAGATTTCCGTCGGACAGGTGCTGGAAGGGATTGCCGCGGCCCAAGCGGCGGGACTCGCACCCATCAAGGTCAACACGGTAATCCGTCGTGGGATCAATGAAGACGAAATAATCCCATTGGTCAGTTATTTCCGGAACACGGGCATCATTTTGCGCGTCGTCGAGTTCATGGACGTTGGCACGACCAATCACTGGAAGCTGGACGAAGTCGTATCGTCCCGTGAGATCGTTGCGCGCGTCGATGAAGTGTATTCACTGGCGCCGTTCGCGGCAAATTATCAGGGAGAAGTCGCCCGGCGATGGAGGTTCGTGGACGGGGCTGGCGAGATTGGCACGATCTCTTCGGTGACGCAGCCTTTCTGCGGCGAATGCACGCGCTTGCGCCTATCGACCGATGGCAAACTCTACGGATGTCTGTTTGCGGCCAACGGCGAGGATCTGCGCGCGACGTTGCGGGAGAGCGCGAGCGACCTGGCGCTGCGGCAGCGTATTTCCGGCATCTGGCTAAAGCGCGAGGATCGTTACTCCGAGCTTCGGGATGCTCTGTCATCCGATAAGGGTGAGCGCCGCAAGATCGAAATGTCGTATATCGGCGGCTGAAAAAGAAAAGGAGTTTCCCATGGGGCATCAAAACGCTTACGGATCAAAGAATCTTGTAATAGAATACCCGGATTGATCGATGTCGCCGCGCCGAAGGAAACGTAAGAACCGGCATAGGTGCGATTTCGACGGCGATTAATAAATTCCCAACAGTATTTCGCTACACCAAGTATTGGCCAGTCTGAACGATTGTTTCAAGACGCTTGTAACTGAGCGTTGTTTTGTTGTTCGTTGTATATTTTGGTATATTTTCTTTAAGGAGCCATCAATGTCACGCATGTCACGCACTATCCGTTTTACTTCTTGTATGGCCGTGTTTGCCGCGGCCTTTTTCGCCCAAGCCATCAACGCCGCCGAAGTCCAGGTTGCGGTCGCGGCCAATTTTACCGCTCCGGCAAAGGACATCGCGGCGCAATTCGAAAAGGATACTGGCCACAAGGCCACGCTCTCTTTCGGTTCCACCGGCCAGTTTTATGCCCAGATCGGACAGGGCGCGCCGTTTGAAATCTTTCTCGCCGCCGACGACACCACGCCAGCCAAGCTGGAAAAGGAAAACCAGACCGTCGCCGGCAGCCGCTTTACCTATGCCATCGGCGCGCTGGTGCTTTGGAGCGAAAAGGAAGGCTTCGTCGACGACAAGGGCGAAGTCCTGAAGACAGACAAGTTCGCGCACCTTTCCATCGCCGATCCGGAAAA
>JAITNL010000192.1 GCA_031290495.1 Accumulibacter sp. | reverse complement strand
AGCCGCTGCGCGGCTTATCCAAGCTACGAAACCTCACGCTCCCGCAAACGCATGTAAAGATGCGGTGGCCGCGTTCTGACGGGAAATGACGTAGTGGCGTAGGTGGATAAGCTACACAGCCGCGTAATCCGACACTCATAACCCCCGGCGCGAAGCGCCGCTGATTGTTTTGCAAGCTTCAAAAAGTAGCGAGCAAACACGCGGACTCATTGCCGCTACTTCGGCTGACTATCGCGTTTATCTGTTCGGGATGGGGCAGGCACGTTCGCGCGTTCGCTCTGGATCTGGCGTTCGTAATCGGTGGCGAGGTGTTCGGGTTTGGTGCGGGTGGATTCATCCTGGCCGTAATGCAGCCGGATTTCGGCGCGCGCCTGACCCCGCCAGTTGGGCAGGTAGAGCGTGGCCGATTGATGGTCGACGTAGAGCACCCACTTGTCGGCGTCGTTTTCGCGTACCACGTAGTCGATGCGCTCGGGATGCCCTTGCTGGTAGCGGACTTCAGTCCAGAAGATGTGACCGTCGAGCGGATGGTTGATGCCTTGGATCTTGATCACGGCATGGTCGTCCGCCTTGTTGTGAGCCACGTAGACACACAACTGCTCGGGGCCAAAATAGGCTGCGCCGTATTTCGCCATTTCCGGGCGATCCCAGGCATGGGCGAGCGGTGCACAGATCAGCAGGGCGAGGCAAAGCAGACGGGAAAGTTTCATGGAAAGCTCCTTGGGATAAGAGTTTGAGGAAACGCCGATCGCTTGTTCACGATGGCTGACAGGGCAAGATGTTCTCGGTTAAAATAATCGATTATCGCGAGAGTGGCGGAATTGGTAGACGCACTGGATTTAGGTTCCAGCGCCGCAAGGCGTGGGGGTTCGAGTCCCTTCTCTCGCACCACGCAGCAAGTGATGCCGGAATTTTTTTGCTTTTTCAGCCTGAATTTGGAGACTTCAAGGAACCTTAATGGAAACCAACGCCACGACTCCCGCCGCCGAAGCCGCGCCACCGCCCAGCGTTCTCGAACGTAGCCTGGAACTGTCGGTCGTCATTGCCGACCTCGAAAAGGATATCGATCAGCGCCTGAGACGGATGGGCAAGAATCTGAAAATGCCGGGCTTTCGTCCGGGCAAGGTGCCGTTCAACGTGGTCAAACAGCAGTACGGGCATGAAGCCTATATCGACGCGTTGAACGAGTCGCTGGAAAAATCCTTCGGTGAAGCCGTCAAGGCGCAGCAGATGCGTGTCGCGGGAAATCCGAGGATCGAGCCGAAAAAAACCGAGAGCACGACGAACCTTGAGTTTACAGCCGTGTTCGAGGTGTATCCGGAAATCAGCATTACCGACCTGAAGGATGTCGAGATCGAACGCCCAAGCCTCGAAATCGGCGCGTCCGAACTGGAGAACACGCTGAACGTGTTGCGCAAGCAGCGTGTCCGCTACGAGCCGGTCGATCGCGCGGCGGCCCGGGGCGATCGCGTGACCGTCGATTTCCTCGGCAAGAAGGACGGTGAGCCGTTCCAGGGCGGCGAGGCCAAGGATCATCCGTTCGTGCTTGGCGAGGGGACCATGCTGGCGGACTTCGAGCAGGCGGTGGAGGGCCTTGGGGCGGGCGAATCGAAGACCTTCGAGTTGACCTTTCCCGCCGATTATCAGGCCAAGGAGCTGGCGGGACAGTCAGTCAGTTTTGAGCTCACGGTCAAACAGGTGAGCGCGGCGATCCTGCCGGAAATCGATACCGGGTTCGCCAAGTCGCTGGGTATCGCCGATGGCGATGTCGATAAAATGCGTGCCGAAATCGAATCCAACTTGAAACGCGAAGTGAAAAGCCGCCTGAAGAGCCGCGTCAAGAACCAGGTCATGGACGCCCTGCTCAAGACCAATCCGGTCGAGGTTCCCAAGGCGCTGGTCGAGGCGGAGATCGAGCGTCTGATGCACAACGCCCGCCAGGACATGGAACAGCGCAGCGGCAAGAAGATGAAGGATTTTCCGATGCAGCGCGAGTGGTTTGCCGACCAGGCCAGGCGTCGTGTCAGTCTCGGGCTGGTGCTTTCCGAAATCGTCAAGGTCAACGAACTGCACGCCAAACCCGAGCAGCTCAAGTCGGTCGTCGAGGAAGCCGCGCAGAGTTACGAACATCCGGAAGAGATCGTCCGCTGGTACTATGCCCAACCGCAGCGTCTGGCCGAGATCGAAGGCGTGGTCATCGAGGACAATGTCGTCGATTGGGCCTTGTCGAGCGCCAGGGTGGTCGACAAGGCCATCGCTTTCGACGAGTTGATGGGCCAGCGCGGCTGACCGGAGCCGCACGGAAAAGGAGGGCAGGATGGAAAATCATTGGGATGCGCAAGGTTTGGGCATGGTGCCGATGGTGGTCGAGCAAAGCGGCCGCGGCGAACGCGCCTACGACATTTATTCCCGTCTGCTGAAGGAGCGCGTGATCTTCCTGGTCGGGCCGGTCAACGACGCGACGGCCAATCTGGTCGTCGCGCAGCTGCTTTTCCTCGAAGCCGAAAATCCCGACAAGGAGATTCATTTCTACATCAATTCGCCGGGCGGGGTCGTGTCGGCCGGGATGTCGATTTACGACACCATGCAGTTCATCAAGCCGGATGTGTCGACGCTGTGCCTGGGTCAGGCGTGTTCGATGGGTTCCTTCCTGCTCTGCGCCGGCGCCAAGGGCAAGCGTTTCGCCTTGCCCAACGCGCGGGTGATGATTCACCAGCCGATGGGCGGGTTTCAGGGCCAGGCGTCCGACATCGCCATCCACGCCAAGGAAATTCTCGCCCTGCGCGCCAAGCTCAACGAAATCATGGCGCGCCATACCGGGCAGCCGGTCGAGCGGATCGAGCGCGATACCGATCGCGATAACTTCCTGTCGGCGGAAGAAGCGGCGGAATACGGGCTGATCGACAAGGTCTTGCAGAACCGTGACGCCGCCTGATCGTCATCAGACCAGGCAAAGAGCGAGGCTGAGATGGCGAAAAAGAGAAGCAGGGAAGAATTTCTGTACTGTTCGTTTTGCGGCAAAAGCCAGTACGAGATCAAGAAACTGATCGCCGGGGGACCGCCGGGTTCGTCGGGGCCGCTGGTATACATTTGCGACGAGTGTGTCGACTCGTGCTACGACATCATCCGCGACGAGTCGATGGCAGAGCAAGACAGAGTCAGACAAAGCAAGGAATGAGGCCGAGATGGTGGAAAAGAAAAACACCGAGAAGCTGCTGTATTGTTCGTTTTGCGGCAAGAGCCAGCACGAAGTCAAGAAACTGATCGCCGGGCCGTCGGTGTTCATCTGTGACGAGTGCATCGACCTGTGCAACGACATCGTCCGTGACGAATCGTCCGTGGAGCAGGACGGGAAAGCCGCTGGGCGCGATTTGTACACCCCCAGGGAAATCGCGGCGCAGCTCGATCAGTACGTGATCGGGCAGGAACAGGCCAAGCGCATTCTGGCCGTGGCCGTATACAACCATTACAAACGCCTGCATCACCGCTTCGAGCCGGGCGATGACGTCGAGTTGTCCAAGAGCAACATCCTGCTCATCGGGCCGACCGGTTCGGGCAAGACCCTGCTCGCCCAGACGCTGGCGCGTATGCTCAAGGTGCCTTTCGTGATGGCCGACGCGACGACCCTGACCGAAGCCGGTTACGTCGGCGAGGACGTCGAGAACATCATCCAGAAACTCCTGCAGAGTTGCGATTACGATATCGAGAAGGCCAAGCAGGGCATCGTCTATATCGACGAAATCGACAAAATTTCGCGCAAGTCGGACAATCCGTCGATCACCCGCGACGTGTCGGGCGAGGGTGTGCAGCAGGCGCTGCTCAAACTGATCGAGGGCACGGTGGCGAGCGTGCCGCCGCAAGGCGGGCGCAAACACCCGAACCAGGACTTCGTGCAGGTCGATACGACCAATATCCTGTTCATCTGCGGCGG
>JAITNL010000185.1 GCA_031290495.1 Accumulibacter sp. | reverse complement strand
CTCCTTCGGTGGAAAACACTTTCAATCCGGCCTCGCGCCGGATTTTTTTGTCGTTGAATATTTGCGGGCGAGAAAACAATCGGCGGCGCTTCGCGTCGGAACGGGGGATGTCGGATGTCCGATATCGGATATCGGATTACGCCGCTTCGCGGCTTATCCAGCCTACGAAACCGTCTGCTTTTGCCGGGGCATCTGCTACCCCACCGCCTTCGGGCACCGCTAACCACCCCGCCCCTGCCGGGGCGCCCCTCCAGAGGAGGGGAATCAAACCCGAAGCGCTCCTGGTTTGATTCCCATCCTCTGGAGGGGCGCCCCGGCAGGGGCGGAGTGGCAGCGCGGCAAGAGCGCCACAAAAGGGCGGGTTTTGCCAAAGCGCCGAACGAATGTTTTCATTATCAAGCCATTCGTCAATGCTTCTTCTATAATGCCCCCTTCATTCCCGTTCCAAGCGTCAACTGTGAATCCCAATCTCGGCAAGCTGCAAACCTATCCGTTCGAGAAACTGCGCCAGTTAATGGCTGGCGTCACTCGCAAGCCCGGATTGAGCGAAATCAGGCTGTTCATCGGCGAGCCTCGGCACGCCACGCCAGCGTTCATCAAAGACGCGCTGATCGCCGGGCTGGACGGACTGTCGATTTATCCCGCCACGCTTGGACAAGCGGCCTTGCGGCAAGCAATCGCCGAATGGATGCAACGTCGCTATGGTCTCGACACGATCGATCCGGATACTGAAATCATCCCGGTCAACGGTTCGCGCGAAGCCCTGTTTTCCTTCACGCAAGCGGTAATTGACCAGAAGCGCGACATGAGCCGTGGGTACGCGCCGCTGGTGGTCAGCCCCAACCCGTTCTACCAGATTTACGAAGGCGGCGCGTATCTTGCCGGCGCCGACATCCGCTTTCTCAACTCGCTGCGGGAAAACAATTTCGCCTTCGATTACGCCAGCCTGAGCGCGGAAGAATGGCGGCGCGTGCAATTGCTGATCGTCTGTTCTCCGGCCAACCCGACCGGCAAGGTGCTGAACCTCGACGACTGGAAGCGGTTGTTCGCGCTCTCCGACCAATACGGATTCGTGATCGCCTCCGACGAGTGTTATTCGGAAATCCATTTCGACGAAGACCAGCCGCCGCTGGGCGGTTTACAGGCGGCGCAACGGCTGGGCCGGAATTTCGACCGGCTGGTCATGTTGTCCAGCCTGTCCAAACGCTCCAACGTTCCCGGTATGCGTTCCGGATTCGTCGCCGGCGACGCCGCGCTGCTCAAGGATTACCTGCTCTACCGCACCTACCACGGCAGCGCCATGAGCCCGGCCTTCCAGGCCGCCAGCATCGCCGCGTGGCGGGACGAGGCGCACGTGATCGCCAACCGCGAACAATACCGGCAAAAGTTTGCCGCCGTCACTCCCCTGTTGCGCGACGCGCTCGGCGTCTCGATGCCCGACGCCAGTTTTTACCTGTGGGCCAAAACGCCAATACCAGACACCGATTTCGCGCGCCGCCTTGCCGCCGAACAAAACGTCCAGGTGCTGCCAGGCAGTTTTCTGGCGCGTCAGGCGCACGGCGTCAACCCCGGCGCGGGTCACGTGCGTATCGCGCTGGTCGCGCCGCTCGCCGAATGCCTCGAAGCCGCCGGCAGAATCCAACGATTCGTCACCAATCTTTAGGAAAGCCAATGCAAAAATTCCAACAGATCATCGAAGAAGCCTGGGAAAACCGCGCCGCGCTGCAACCCGGCAGCGCCCCCGCCAAGGTGGGCGAAGCCGTCGAGAAAGTTCTCGCCGGACTCGACGCCGGAACCTTGCGCGTCGCCGAGAAAATCGACGGCGAATGGGTCACTCACCAGTGGATCAAGAAGGCGGTGCTGCTTTCGTTCCGCCTCGAAGACAACGTATTGATAAGCGATGGCCCGCTGCGCTATTTCGACAAGGCGCCAACCAAGTTCGCCAGGTACGATAGTGAACAGTTCCAGCGCGGCGGTTTTCGCGTCGTGCCGCCGGCTGTCGCCCGGCGCGGCTGCTTCATCGGCAAAAACGTGGTGCTGATGCCGTCCTACGTCAACATCGGCGCTTACGTCGATGAAGGAACGATGGTCGATACCTGGGCCACCGTCGGTTCCTGCGCGCAGGTCGGCAAGAATGTCCATCTCTCGGGCGGCGTCGGCATCGGCGGCGTGCTCGAACCGTTACAGGCCAACCCGACGATCGTCGAAGACAATTGCTTCATCGGCGCGCGCTCGGAAATCGTCGAGGGCGTCATCGTCGGCGCAGGCTCGGTCATCTCGATGGGCGTCTATATCGGCCAGTCGACCAAAATCTTTGACCGCGAAACCGGCGAAGTCGGCTTCGGACGCGTTCCGCCCGGTTCGGTTGTGGTTTCGGGCAGCCTGCCGTCGAAGGATGGTAGCTATAGTCTCTACTGCGCGGTGATCGTCAAGAAAGTCGACGCGAAAACACGCGCCAAAACCAGCGTCAACGACCTTCTGCGCGGCGATTGAAATGTCCGCGTTCTTTTTCAGCGCACATGCGGTGGAGACCATAATATGATTCTGGACAAACTCTTCCAGTTGATGTCGGAAAAACACGCTTCCGACCTCTTCATCTCCGCCGGTATTCCCATTCACATGAAGATTCAGGGCAACACCGCGCCGGTCAATCGGCAGGTGATAACCCCGGCGATGATCGAAAAAATCGCCGATGAATTGATGACTCCAGAACAAGCCCAAACGTTCGCGGAAGCGATGGAAATGAACCTTTCTTTCGGCGTACCGGGGGTTGGCAATTTCCGCATCAATCTGTTTCGCCAACGCGCGTCGATTTCGATCGTCGTGCGTTTCATCCTGGGCAATATCCCGGCGCTCGATACCCTGAATCTGCCGCCCGTGATGGCCGAATTGATCATGGAAAAACGCGGTCTGATCCTGATCGTCGGCGCCACGGGTTCAGGCAAATCGACGACCATCGCCTCGATGCTCGACTACCGTAACGCCAATCGCAGCGGACACATCCTGACCATCGAAGACCCCATCGAATTTCTGTTCAAGCACAAAAAATCGATTGTCAACCAGCGCGAGCTGGGAATGGACACCCAGAGCTGGGAGATGGCGCTCAAAAACGCCATGCGCCAGGCGCCCGATTGCATCCTGATCGGCGAAATCCGCGACCAGGGCACCATGCAGGCGGCGATTGCCTACGCGCAGACCGGGCACCTGTGCGTCGCCACGCTGCACGCCAACAACAGTTATCACGCACTCAACCGGATCATCAACTTCTTCCCGCTGGAGAACCGCACGGCGCTGTACCTCGACCTGTCGGCCAGCCTGAAAGCCATCGTTTCGCAGCGTCTGGTCGGGCGCGCCGCCGGACAACGGATACCAACTGTCGAAGTGCTGCTCAATACCCGCCACATCCAGGAACTGATCGAGCGCGGCGAAATACTGTCGGTCAAGGAAGCCATGGAACAAAGCCTGGCGTCGGGATCGCGCACCTTCGAGCAGGATCTTTTCCGCCTTTACCGCGAAGGCACCATTACGCTGGACGAGGCTTTGGTCAACTCCGATTCGCCAACCAACCTTTCCTGGCTGATCAACAATTCCGGGCTTGAACAGGGCAAGAAAGATGAGCGAAAAGACGACCCAACCATGGAATTCACCGAAACCGACAGCAACGGGACTTCTTTCAAGGAATTCAGCCTGAACCTCGACACCGGTACGGACAACGACCGTGGCTTCTGACGCGTCGTCCGGAATGGCGGCGAACGCGGCGCTCGATCTGGCCGAACGGTTGATCGCCTGCCGGTCAGTGACGCCAAACGAAGGCGGTTGTCTGTCCATCGTCGAAGAACGTTTGCGGCGCGCCGGTTTTTCCGTGGAGTACCTCGATCGGGGCGGCGTCACCAATCTGTGGGCGCGGCGCGGCGCGCGTCAGCCGCTGTTCTGTTTCGCCGGTCATGTGGACGTCGTTCCCGCAGGGCCGGATGAACTTTGGAGCAGTCCGCCGTTCGCGCCGACGCGCCGCGACGGCTGCCTTTTTGGCCGCGGCGCGGCGGACATGAAAGGCGCGATCGCCGCGTTCATCACGGCAGCCGAGGTCTTTGCCGCCGAACATCCCGACGCCTCCGGCTCGATCGCCGTGCTGCTCACTTCCGACGAGGAAGGCGACGCCGTCGACGGTACGGCGGTTGTGGTTGAAGCGCTGCGGCAGCGCGGCGAAATCATGGATTTTTGCCTGGTCGGTGAACCGACCTCGGTTTCCCGCTTGGGCGACACGATCAAAAATGGCCGGCGCGGCTCGCTTTCAGGCACGCTCACCGTCAAAGGCGTCCAGGGACATATCGCCTATCCGCAGCTCGCCAGCAATCCGATTCATCTTGCCGCGCCGGCCATCGCCGAACTGGCGGCCTGCGTGTGGGACGCGGGCGACGAACACTTCCCGCCGACCGCCTGGCAGATTTCCAACATCCACGGCGGCGTCGGAGTTACCAACGTCATTCCCGGCCACGTCGACATCGCGTTCAATTTCCGTTTTTCGACGGCCAGCGCGCCCGAACAATTGCAAGCCCGTGTCCATGACCTCCTCGATCGGCACGGACTGGACTACGAACTGGCCTGGGTTCTTGGCGCAAAACCTTTTCTGACCAGTGGCGGCGAACTGCTGGAGGCCGCGCGCCGTGCCATTCACGACGAACTCGGCGGCGAGCTTGGTGGCAAAACCGAACTATCGACCAGCGGCGGCACCTCCGACGGGCGTTTCATTGCCGGAATATGTCCGCAAGTGATCGAACTCGGCCCGGTCAACGCCAGCATCCACAAGATCGACGAACACGTCGAAATCGCCGCGCTCGCGCAGCTGTCGGCGATCTACCGGCGAATCCTCAAACAGCTTCTTTCCTGACTCCCATCGATTCCCGTGACCAACGACAACCTCTACGCCCAGGCCAGCAAAGAACTCTCCACGCTGCGCGATTTGATGCGCTTTGCCGTCAGCCGTTTCAACGAAGCCGATCTGTTTTTCGGCCACGGAACAGATAACGCCTGGGACGAGGCCGCGTGTCTGCTGCTGCACGGTCTGCACCTGCCGGCAGACCAGCTCGACCCGTACATGGACGCGCGCCTGACCGCCAGCGAGCGCGCCGCCGCGCTGGAACCGATTCGCCGCCGCGTCGCCGAACGTCTGCCGGCCGCTTACCTGACCCATGAAGCCTGGCTCGGCGATTACCGTTTCTACGTCGACGAGCGCGTGATCGTGCCGCGTTCGCACATCGCCGAACTGTTGCGCGAGCAGCTGAGTCCTTGGGTCAACGACCCGTGGGCCGTCGGCAAGGTGCTCGACATGTGCACGGGTTCGGGGTGTCTGGCGATCCTCGCCGCCGACGCCTTCCCCGAAGCTCGCGTCGACGCGCTCGATCTCTCGCCGGACGCGCTCGCCGTGGCGCGCGTCAACGTCGAAAATTACGCTATCGAAAAACGTGTCCGTCTGCTCGAATCCGACGCTTTCGCCGCCATTGCCAACGAGCGCTACGACCTCATCGTCGCCAACCCGCCTTACGTCAACGCCGAGGCGATGGCCACGCTGCCAGATGAATACCGGCGCGAACCACGGATCGCCCTGGAGGGCGGCGAGGACGGTCTCGATTTCACGCGCGTTCTGTTGGCGCAAGCCGCCCGGCATCTTGAACCCGAGGGGCTGCTGATCGTCGAAATCGGTAACAACAAGGACGCGCTCGAACGCGCCTTTCCCCGCCTCTCGTTCGTCTGGCTCGACACCCACGCCGGCGACCGCTTCGTGTTCATGCTGCGGCGCAAGGATCTGGGTTGAAACCGCGGGGCGAACCCTGTTCCTGAACGCCGCTTCCGTGGTTTGAATTACGCCGTTTCCAGTTTCAATCGCCATGACAAATTTCACGCCATTGCCCTGTCTTCTCCAACCGCCCATGCCGCCCGCTTGCCTCACCCTGCTTGTTTCCGAACTGCTCTGGCCTGACCCCGACGATCGTGAGGCGCTGGATTTGCTCGTCTGCCCGGCGCTCGCCGCGCTGCTCGCGCGCGGTCGTTTTTCCAAACGCCGGCCGCAAGCGCTGGAAACCGTTTTGCTGGAAGCGTTCGGCCACGCGGCGGAAGCGTCGCGCGGCGCGCTCAGATTGCTCGGCGAATCCGCTGTTCCGGCCGACGCCGCCACGGCGCGCTGGATTGCCGCCGACCCGGTGCATTTACGCCTCGAACAGCGGCATCTGATTCTGGCCGGCGGCGACACGCTGGACATCGCGCCCGACGAAGCCGCCGCCCTGATCGACGCGCTCAATCGTTACTTCACCGATCTTGGCGTTTTTCACGCCGCCAGCGCCGAACGCTGGTATCTGCGGCTGGCGGGGAAAAACCCGCTGCAAGACATCGACGCGCCTCCTCTCTCCGCCGTCGCCGGGCGCGGCGTCGGGCGCGTATTGGAGGAAATCACCGAGAACCGCGAAATCCTCAAGATACTCAACGAGATACAGACTTTCCTGCACGCCCACCCGGTCAATCGGCGGCGCGCTGACAAGGGACTGGCGTCGATCAACAGCCTCTGGCTGTGGGGCGCTGGAATATGGCCAACAGCGCCGGTCACGCCCCCATTCGACAGCGTCTGGAGCAAGGAACCGCTGACTCGCGGTCTGGCTTGCGCCGCGCGGATACCGGCGTCGCCTGTTCCCGATGACGCCGGCGCGCTGCTCGCCGCCGCGCCCGGCGCGCGCGCGCTGGCCGTGCTCGACGAGCTGACCACAACCGTTCATTACGCAAACGGCACGGACTACCGCCAGGCCCTCGCCGCCCTGGAAACACACTGGTTCGCCCCGGCCTGGCGCGCGTTGACTTCCGGCGCGATCAAACGCCTGCGCCTGGTTGCCACGACCGCTTACGGAACATTGCGCTGGGACGCGGGACGCGCCGATTCGTGGCGTTTCTGGCGCAGCCCGCGGACACTCATGGAAACCGTTCAGACACTCGCCGCATCCACCGGAGATACCGCATGACTCACCTTAAAGCGCGCAACGTCCCGCCGCGCGCCCAGTGGCAGCTCGAACAACAGGGGCTTCATCCGCTGCTCGCCCGTCTGTACGCCGCGCGCGGCATCGAGTCGAAAAGCGAACTCGACCATGAACTCAATGCACTGCTCCCGCCCGCGCGGCTGACCCATGCCGCCGCCGCCGCCGTGCTGCTCGCCGACGCCATCGAGGCCGGGGCGCGCATCCTGATCGTCGCCGATTACGACTGTGACGGCGCGACCGCCTGCGCCGTCGGCGTGCGCGCCTTGCGGGCGATGGCCGGTAATTCCGGCGTCACGGTCGACTATCTGGTGCCCAACCGCTTCAGCGACGGTTACGGCCTGTCGCCGGAAATCGTCGACCGCGCCGCGCGCGAAAAAACTCCCGACCTGCTGGTCACCGTCGACAACGGCATCGCCAGTCTTGCGGGCGTCGCGCGCGCCGCCGAGCTGGGGATTGCCACGCTGATTACCGACCACCACCTGCCCGGCGACGAATTGCCCGCAGCGGACTGCATCGTCAACCCCAACCAGCCCGGCTGCGCTTTTCCCAGCAAGTGCCTGGCCGGGGTCGGCGTGATGTTCTACGTGATGCTCGCCTTGCGCGCCGAACTGCGCGCGCGCGGCGGGTTCGGCGAAACCACCGGAATCCGCGAACCGAACCTCGGTGCGCTGCTCGACCTGGTCGCCCTCGGCACCGTGGCCGACGTGGTGCCACTCGACCACAACAACCGCACCCTGGTCGAACAGGGGCTGAAGCGTATGCGCGGCGGACGCATGAACCCCGGCATCCGCGCCCTGTTCCACGCCGCCGGACGCGATCCGGCCAAGGCCGGCGGCGCCGACCTGGGATTCATCGTCGGCCCGCGCCTCAACGCCGCCGGACGCCTCGCCGACATGGCGCTCGGCATCGAGGCGCTGATTACCGACGACGAAGCGCGCGCGCTCAACATCGCGCAGGAACTCGAGCAACTCAACCGCGAGCGCAAAAACATCGAGGTGGACATGCAGCAACAGGCGCTCGCGCATCTCGACGCTCTCGACGAAGAAAGTGAAATGGCCACCTCCGCGCTCACTCTGTTCCATCCGGAGTGGCATCAAGGCGTGATCGGCCTCATCGCCTCGCGCATCAAGGACCGGCGTCACCGCCCGGTATTCGCTTTCGCGCGCGGTGACGGCGGAGAACTCAAGGGTTCCGG
>JAITNL010000165.1 GCA_031290495.1 Accumulibacter sp. | reverse complement strand
TCTTTCATACCATATGCGGTGGTTGCTCAGTCCATGCAACACTATATATTGTGGTGAAAAGGCAACGTATTGATAAAAGTGTTGATATCAATACTTTTTGAGACTATCACCATTTTTGTTGAGTTTCCGGTCTGAAAAACTCGCGGCACTTTGGGCAACGCCGGAACCGCCAAAACCATCGCTCGCTCAGTCACGGGCAAGACCGCGAATCCACACCGAATATATCTGGTCGGCCAAGCGGCGCATGGCGGGCAGACGATCTGGCGTTTGCCGCCGCATTTCATCCGGCGTCTGAACGCTGTCGGGCAAGGGATCGATGCCGCGCGTTTCGTTTTCCCAGCCCAGGTTCCACGTCTCGATCATGGCCTCGGTCATTTCCACGTGGCATTGCATCCCCAGATGCGGCCCGATGGCGAACATCTGGTTGGCGCAGAACGGACTGCCCAGCAACCGCGCCGCGCCCGGCGGAAGGCTGAAAGTTTCGCCGTGCCACTGGAAAACCGTGGCGCATCCCGATTCGTCGAGGGTCGGCGCGAACCAGCGCCGCGCGGCTTCGCCAGGTTCGGCTTGAACCTGTCCCCAACCGATTTCCTTGACCTGATTTTTCGTCACCCGCCCGCCGAGCGCCTTGCTCATCAACTGGCCGCCAAGACAATGTCCGATGACCGGAACGCCGTCGGCGACGGCTTCGCGGATCAACGCGCAAATCCGTTCGATCCACGGCAAGGGGTCGTTCACGCTGATCGTGCCGCCCATCAGACAGAGTCCGGAAAACGGCGCGGCGGAATCGGGAATCGGTTCGCCCTCGTCGACCTTGATTAACCGCCAGGGAATCGAGTGCCGGTCAAGGAATGTGGCAAAATAGCCTGGACCTTCCGTTCGGGTATGACGAAAAATGACGATGGACTTCATGAGGCGTGCTTTCAGGGTGGCAAAATCGACTGCCAAGTCAAGCCGCGATTGTAAACGAAACGCGTTGCGCCGCCTGTGCCTGTGCGCCGCCGCCGGTTGGTGGCCGCTCATCGCGTGCGGCGCGAACGTCGGACTCGCGGGCGTGTTCTCCGGCAAGGCTTTGCTGACCATCGACGGCGGCGCGCCGCGCGTCGTCGCGGTGGGCGCGAAAACCGGCGAAGGCGTCAGCGTCATTGCCGTCGACGGCGACACCGCGACCATCGAGGTCGGCGGCAAGCGGCGCGTCTTGCGCGTCGGCCAGAACGTCGCCGAACAACCCGCCGGAGCGGGACCGGCGAGCGTCGCGCTGACCGCCGATTCGCAAGGTCATTTTTATACCACCGGATACATCAACGGAGCGTCGATCCGCTTCCTGGTCGACACCGGCGCGACGATGATCGCCATCGGCGCGGGCGACGCGCGGCGGATCGGCATCGATCCCGCCAAGGGCGTGCGCGGGGTCAGCAATACCGCCAACGGACAAGTGACGGTGTTCCTGGTCAAACTCGATTCCGTTCGCGTCGGCGACGTGGTGATGAACAACGTCGACGCGACGGTGCACGCGCACGATTTGCCGGTGACGCTGCTCGGCATGAGTTTCCTGAATCGCATGGAAATGCAGCGCAGCGGGGACACCATGACCCTGACCAAACGCTATTAGGCGCGCGCCAGCGGCGCGTTCCCGAAGCAGCGCCGTTGGCCGGAATCGGGGAAGAAAATACTGTTTCAGGAAAAAAACATGACCGCGCCGATGCCGCTTGACGCTTCCGCCGAGGTGAATCTCGATCGTTTGCGTTCGGTATTTTTGCGCCAACCGGCCGCGGTCAGGCCAATCGCCGCGTCCGGCGCGGAACGGCGCGCGCTAGTGGCGGCGGCAGTGCTCTTTCCCATTGTCCTGCGCAAGCCGTGGCCGACGGTCGTGCTGACGCGGCGCGCGGCGCATCTGCGCGATCATCCGGGACAGATCAGTTTTCCGGGCGGGCGCGTCGAGGCGGGCGACTCTTCGCCGGAACAAACGGCCTTGCGCGAGGCGATGGAGGAAATCGGTCTGGCGCCGCGTCATGTCGAGATCGCCGGTTTTTTGCCGGAATACCGTACCGGGAGCGGCTACCGGATTACACCGGTGGCGGGCTTCCTGACGCCGCCGTTCGCGCTGCACCCCGATCCTTCGGAAGTCGCGGAAATTTTCGAGGTTCCGCTCTCCTTTCTGCTCAATCCCGCCAATCACCAGCGTCATTCGCGCGAACGCCGGGGAAGCGCGCGCCATTTTTTCGCCATCCCCTACGGGCCTTATTTCATCTGGGGCGCGACGGCTGGAATCATCATTTCCCTGGCGCGGGCAATGGCCGGGTGAGCGTCCGCCGATGCCATCCGCCGCGCGCCGAATCGCCCATTTGGACATGGACGCGTTTTTTGCGTCCGTGGAGCTGCGCCATTACCCTGAGCTGCGCGGACAGGCGGTCGTGGTCGGCGGCATCAGAATCGCCGCGCCGGAGCCGCTTTCCGATGACCGTCATCGTTTCATGCGTCTGCAAGACTATAGCGGGCGCGGCGTGGTGACGACGTCCACTTACGAAGCCCGCGCGCTGGGGGTGTTTTCCGGCATGGGGCTGATGAAATCGGCGGCGCTGGCGCCGCAAGCCATCCTGCTGCCCGCCCAATTTGACGCCTATCGCGCCTGTTCCCGCAGCTTCAAGGCCGCCGTGGCGGAGATCGCGCCAGACATCGAGGATCGCGGCATCGACGAAATCTATATCGACTTGAGTCGGCATCCCGAAGATTCGCCAACGCTGGCCAAAGCCCTGAAAACCGCCGTGCGCGCGACGACGGGGCTGAGTTGTTCAGTCGGCATCGCCCCGAACAAACTCTTGGCGAAAATCGGTTCCGATCTGGAAAAACCAGATGGCGTGACCATTTTGACGGCGGCGGATCTGGAAACCCGAATCTGGCCCCTGCCGCCGCGAAAAGTTAACGGCATCGGCCCCAAGGCGAGCGCCAGACTCGAAGGCTTGGGGATTCAGACCATCGGCACGCTGGCGGCGACGCCTCTGGAAACGCTGGTCGAGCACTTTGGCGCGAACTATGGCGTGTGGTTGTCCAAAATCGCCCAGGGCATCGACGAGCGCCCGGTGGTGACGCTCCGGGAACCCAAATCCGTGAGCCGGGAAATTACCTTTGAACGCGATTTGCACGTACGCGCCGACAAGGCGGAATTGTCCCGGCACTTCCTTGCGCTTTGCGCACGCGTGGCCTCGGACATGGAACGCAAAAGCTATCGCTGCCGCACCGTCGGCGTGAAACTGCGCTTTGCCGATTTTCGCTCGCTCACCCGCGAATGGACGCTGCCGCCGCATCATGCCGCCATTGCCAATGCCCAGGAAATTCACCGCGCCGCGAGCGAATGTCTGAGGCGCATCCGCTTCTCGCAGCGCATCCGGCTTTTGGGCGTGCGCTGCGGCGGACTGGTCGCCGCGACCGGAGAAGACGACGCTCGCCGACAGGGCGCATTGTTTGGAGATCGCGATTTTTAAGGGAGATTCGAGGCTTTCCCTCGTGTTTTCTCAAAAGCGATGTATTTGGCGATAGTCAAAAAACCGGTTGAATTTGCGAAACCATCCTGCGCTCTCCCGCAAGGGGGAATGGAAGGCTGCCGCAGGGGGCTGCCGCAAGGGGAGAGGAAAATTGAGGGTAGGCGCGCGTTTGGACAAGCCGCGCGGCTGCGCAATCTGGCCTATTCATGGTTTTTTCACCATTATTTTGACTATCGCCATGTATTTTTATCAGGCCAGATTTAACCGACGGTTTCCGCTTCCTCGGCAAAAACCAGCCGCACATTGCCGTCGTCGTCCAGGTCGACGGTGACTTGTCCGCCGCTCGCCAGTCTGCCGAACAGCAGTTCGTCGGCGAGCGCGGCGCGGACGGTGTCCTGAATCAGCCGGGACATTGGCCTTGCGCCCATCGTCGGGTCAAAACCCTTGGCCGCCAGATGTTCCTTCAAGCGCTCGGTGAATACGGCGTCGACCTTTTTCTCGTGGAGCTGTTCTTCGAGCTGGATCAGGAATTTGTCGACGACGCGCAGGATGACGTCGTGGTCGAGCGCCTTGAACGAAATGATCGCGTCGAGCCGATTGCGGAACTCTGGCGTGAACAGGCGCTTGATTTCGATCATCTCGTCACCAGGGGCGTATTTGCCGGTGAACCCCATCGTCGATTTCTGGATCGCTTCCTGTCCCGCGTTGGTGGTCATGATGATGACCACGTTGCGAAAATCCGCCTTGCGCCCGTTATTGTCGGTCAGGGTTCCGTGATCCATGACCTGGAGCAGCACGTTGTAGATGTCGGGGTGCGCCTTTTCGATCTCGTCGAGCAGCAGCACGCAATAGGGCTTTTTGGTGACCGCTTCGGTTAACTGGCCGCCCTGATCGAATCCGACATAGCCGGGAGGCGCGCCGATCAGCCGTGAAACGGCGTGCCGTTCCAGGTATTCCGACATGTCGAAACGCAGCAGATCGACGCCCATGCAGTAGGCAAGCTGCCTGGCGACTTCGGTCTTGCCGACTCCGGTTGGCCCGGAAAACAGGAAGCAGCCGATCGGTTTGCCCGGCGTGTTGATGCCGGAACGCGCCATGCGGATGGACTTTGCCAAGGCGTCGATGGCCGGATTCTGGCCAAAAACGACGGCCTTGAGATCGCGGTCGAGGTTTCGCAGCGCGTTGCGGTCGTCGCTCGATACCTGGGCGGACGGAACGCGCGCGATCCTGGCGACGATATCTTCGATGTCCTGCTTGCCGATGACTTTTTTTTGCCTGGATTTCGGCAGGATGCGCTGCGCCGCGCCGGCTTCGTCGATGACGTCGATGGCCTTGTCCGGAAGATGCCGGTCGGTGATGAAACGCACCGAAAGATCGACCGCCGAGGCGATTGCCGCCGCCGAATATTTGATGCCGTGGTGCAATTCAAAACGTGACTTCAGTCCCTTCAAAATCTCGATGGTGTCGCTCGCCGAAGGTTCGTTGACGTCGATTTTCTGAAAGCGGCGGGACAGCGCGTGATCTTTCTCGAAAATGACCCGGTACTCGTTGTAGGTCGTGGCGCCGATGCACTTCAATTGGCCGTTCGACAAAGCCGGCTTGAGCAGGTTGGAAGCGTCCAGCGTACCGCCGGACGCCGAACCCGCGCCGATCAGCGTGTGAATTTCGTCGATGAACAGAATCGCGTTGGGGTTTTCGCCCAACTGTTTGATGACTGCCTTGAGCCGCTGCTCGAAATCGCCGCGATATTTGGTTCCGGCCAGCAACGCGCCCATGTCCAGGGCGTAAACATTGGCGTCGGTCAGGACTTCTGGAATGTCGCGTTCGACGATCCGCCGCGCCAGTCCCTCGGCGATCGCCGTCTTGCCGACGCCCGCTTCACCAACCAACAGCGGATTGTTCTTGCGCCGCCGGCACAGCGTCTGGACGACGCGCTCCAGCTCGTTGGCGCGGCCGATCAGCGGGTCGATTTTTCCCTGCTGCGCCAAGGCGTTCAAATTGCTCGTGAAGCTCTCCAGCGCCCCCAGCGCGGCTTGTTGTTCGCTTTCTCCATCGCCTTCCGGAACGCCGCGCGCGGGCTGCCGCTGGATCTTGCTGATTCCGTGCGCAATGAAATTGACCACGTCGAGGCGCGCGATTCCCTGCTTTTGCAGATAGTAAACAGCGTGCGAATCCTTCTCGCCAAAAATGGCGACCAGGACATTGGCGCCGTTGACTTCCTTTTTCCCCGACGACTGCGCGTGCAGGATGGCGCGCTGGATGACGCGCTGAAAACCGAGCGTCGGCTGGGTGTCGATATCGTCCTTGCCGAGAATCGACGGCGTGTGTTCTTCGATGAAACGAAGCGTGTCCTTGCGCAGCTGCTCGATGTTTCCGCCGCAGGCGCGCAAGGTTTCGGCGGCGGACGGATTGTCGAGCAGCGCGAGCAAAAGGTGTTCAACGGTGATGAACTCGTGGCGCTTCTGCCTGGCATCGACAAACGCCATGTGCAGACTGACTTCAAGTTCCTGCGCAATCATCTAGTTTCCCTCCATGATGCACGCCAGCGGATGCTGGTTTTCGCGCGCAAAGCTCGACACCTGTTCGACTTTCGTCGCCGCGACGTCACGCGGATACGTACCGCATACGCCACGTCCTTCAAGATGGACTTTAAGCATGATTTGTGTGGCCTGTTCCTGATTCATCGAAAAAAACTTTCGCAGCACGTGAACCACGAAGTCCATCGGTGTGAAATCGTCGTTGAGCAGCCATACGGTGTAAAGCGGCGGCGGCGCGACTTTGTCGCGCTGCGCTTCCAGTACCGCGCCTTCCTGTTGATGCGGTCTTGCCATGATTTTGCGGCCTGCCTCGATAGGCGTTCATTTTAGCCAGTCTTTGGCCGATCTTGTGGGCGCAAGACCGGCGCAACCGTTTTTTTGCGCGAAAACCACACAATATCAGGAACAATGACGGGAAAACGCTTGACGCATCCGGCAAAACTAGCGTACAAAGGCACCGTGTTTTGGTCTTACAAGTGTTCATGACCAAACATGCAGCGGGCTTAGCCCGGTTTTTGTCTTTTTTAAGGAAGTAGCAATATGGCAACCGGTACAGTTAAATGGTTCAACGACGCCAAGGGTTTTGGGTTCATCACGCCAGACGATGGCAGCGAAGATCTTTTCGCGCATTTTTCGGCGATTACCATGGGCGGTTTCAAGACCCTCAAAGAGGGCGAGAAAGTGTCATTCGATGTAACGCAGGGTCCCAAGGGTAAACAGGCATCGAACATCGCACGCGCTTGATTTTTACTTGATCGTTTCAACCAAGCTTGAAAAACCCGCCGTCGGCGGGTTTTTTTTGTTCTTTCCCCGCGCTTTTCCTCCGCGCTGAAACAGCTTCATGGGAGCTTGAAACGTGACCTGGTTTCGCGCCTGGAACGGCGTTCGCCACTGTTTCCTGATATTGCCGGAGATACCTGATGACGGTTTTTGAGGCAGTTCCATCGCATGAACGCTTTTTTTCTCAAAGCAAAGGAACGACAGCGGTGCCCGAAAGCGGCGGGATAACAGATGCCCCGGCAAAGGCAGACGGTTTCGTAGGCTATAAGCCGCGCCAGCGGCGTAATCCGGCACCGTTTCTCCGCCGCTCGAACGGCACTGACTTTGAAAGCCGCAAAATAATCGGCGGCGCTTCGCGTCAGCGTGCCGATGTCGGATTACGCCGCTTCGCGGCTTATAGCCTACGAAACCCATAGCGTATTTCAACTGTCCATGAATCGTTACAAAAATTCACGCGATAACCATGCGAACACCACCGCCTTGACTCATCACAATGCGCGATTCGATTTTTGTCGGACGTGTGGTGCGGCGAATACTCGTCCGGCCCCAAAAAGAAGTCATTCCTTGAGGAGACTGACGGCTATGGACGACAGCGCGCGGACAAAAGGACAATGGAGCAATCGCCTGGGTTTCGTACTCGCCGCGGCGGGTTCGGCGATCGTCCTCGGCAACATCTGGCGTTTTCCGTATCTCGTCGGCAAAAACGGCAGCGCGGTCTTTCTTCTGGTCTACCTGCTGATCGTCTTCCTTGTCGGTCTGCCGCTGCTGCTCGCCGAACTCTCCGTGGCCGCGCGGCCCGCAAGGCGCCGGTCGCGGCCTTTCGCGCGCTCGATGTGCATCCGGACTGGTCGGTGATCGGTTGGCTGGGCACCATCGCCGGCGGCTTTCTCGTCCTTTCCTACTACAACGTCATCGGCGGCTGGACGATCCGCTACATGGCGGCGTCGCTGGGGACGCTGATGGACGCCTCCGCCACCGCCGCGGATTCCGCCGCCTTTTTCGGTGCCTTCATTGGCAGCGCCGGACAGGTCGTCTTTTACCAGCTTATGTTCATGGCCATCGTCATGCTCATCGTATCGGGCGGAATAGAAAAAGGTATCGAGCGCGGTTGCAAGGTCATGATGCCGCTTCTTTTCGGCATCCTGCTGATCCTGCGTTCGGTGACGTTGCCGGGCGCAAGCGCCGGACTCGAGTTCTATCTGAAGCCGGACTGGAGCAAGCTGAACAATCCGGGCCGCTATCTCGACGCCTTGGGTCAGGCCTTCTATTCCCTTTCTCTGGGGCTTGGCATCATGCTCACCTACGGGAGCTATATCGGCAAGGACGAGCGGCTTCCCTCGGCGGGCATGTGGACGGCGGGGCTGGATACGTTGATCGCCTTTCTCGCCGGCCTCGCCATCATTCCGGCCGTCTTTGCCATGGGTTTCGAGCCTGGCACCGGTCCAGGGCTGACCTTCATCACGCTGCCCGCCGTATTTGCCAAAACGCCGGGCGGCATGGCGGTCTCTTTCCTGTTTTTCCTGTTGCTTTTCTTTGCCGCCGTCACCTCGGCGATATCCATTTTCGAGGTCGCCGTGGCCTTCGCCATCGAAAAGTTCGGAATGCAACGTTCGATTGCCGTTTGGTTGATGGGCCTGATCATTATTCTGCTGGGCGGATATTCCACGCTCTCGCTGAGCGGCGAGCCAAAAATCGAACTATTCGGCAAGAGTAAGGATTTTCTGGACGTGGTGGATTATTTCTGCAACAACCTTTTGCTACCCTTAGGCTCTTTCCTGCTGTCGATTTTTGTCGGCCGGGTCTGGCTTCCCCAGGCGCTCAGAGAACTTACCAACGACGGAAAGCTCGCCTTCGCCTGGGAAACGGCTTGGATCTGGAGCGTGCATGTCATCGCCCCGCTGGCCATTGCCTACATATTTATCAACGGTCTGTCCTGGTGAAGGGGGCGCGCTTCAATCCAGAGAAAAGCGTTTTTAACAATAAAGAGGTCGGTGACATTGATGTTCATGAGTATGGCAAGGGAAAGTGAAATGACACTGACCTCTTTACTACGGTAATTACAACGAAGGAATCGGTAATGGCGAAAAAAGAGGCTAACTTCGACTTGTACATTCATGGGCTGCTAAAAGATGCGGGCATTGATGTCACCGCACAGGGCAGTGGCGTATTGGAAATAAACAATGCACTGAAAACTGCCTCCAAGAAACAGACTGGTGGAATAGGCTACCCGGAATATACCGCCATTATTAAAGGTTATGTTCTCGTTATCGAAGACAAGCCGGATAGGTCAAAGCTTGCGCTCCGCTCCAATGACGGTATGCTATCCTTAAATGCCGACGCTACTGAGAACTATGCTCTTAACGGTGCGTTATGGTACGCGCAGAAAATTATTGAACAGACAAACTATAAGCATGTATTTGCTTTTGGGAACGCCGGCGATAGCAAACACCACATTCTTCAACCGCTGTTTGTCGGCGAGAGCGGCTATACTGCGTTGCCCGAAGTGGAAACCTTTGAAAACTACTCCGAAAGTAATATTGATGAGTATTATTCTCGCGTGGTGTTGGGCAAAAAACCAGACGAGTAGATTGAACTTAGCGAAATTCTTAAACGCGCCAAGGAGTTGCACGAGCATCTTAATAATTACGGAAGCCTTGGCACCGATGAGAAGCCGCTTGTCGTGTCAGCAATTTTACTTGCCCTACGAGAACAGACAAGAAGCGGGTTCGCGCTTTCAAATCTGACTGGTGATACAGTAGATACCGACGGAGACAAACTGTACAAACAACTTGAAAACAGCTTAAAAGCCGCGAAAGTCAAGTCGGAAGTGAAGTTGAAACAGGTACTTAATCAATTTACGCTTATCAAAGACCGCCCAAAATTAAACGAGTTACATCCCGCGCTTGAAAAAACGCCGTTGAAATTCTTTACGGAGTACATCAACGACAATATCTTTAAGGCCGTAATGGCTAACTCGGCAGAGGACTTCCTTGGCAGATTCTGTGGCGAGTTTGTTTCCTATTCCGGCGGTGACGGGCAATCGCTCGGTGTTGTGTTGACCCCACGCCACATCACGGAGTTGTTCTGCGAACTTGTGGACTTGAAGCCGGAGGACGTTATATTTGACCCCTGCTGCGGAACTGGCGGTTTTTTAGTGTCAGGTATACACCGTATGCTTCGGAGCGCAAGGAACGGCACAAAATGCAAAAACATAAGAGAAAAACAGATTTACGGCATTTAAGACAGAGAGGATATGTTCGCAATCGCAACGACAAATATGATTTTGCGCGGCGACGGGCAAAGCAATCTCATCTGCGGCGATTTCTGCAAGCAGTCGACATCAGATTTACAGCTATGGGGCGGTGGCGTAACCGTGGGTTTTATGAACCAGCCGTATTCACAGGCCAAAAACAGGGCAACGGCGCACCTGTCGGAACTTTGCTTCATTCGTCAATTGCTAAACAGTGTTACGAGCGGAGGAAGAGTTGCAGTAATCGTTCCTGTGTCCGCTATGATAGGAAAAACAAAAGAGGATAAGGCGGTCAAATGTGAAATCCTCAAGTCCCACACGTTGGAAGGTGTAATAAATTTGAACAAAAGCACGTTCTACCGTGTGGGTACTGTCCCTTGTGCCGCCGTATTCACGTGGGCGAACCGCACCTAAAAGACAAACTCGTCAGGTTTATCGACTTCAAGGACGATGGTTTTGAGGTGAAGAAGCATCTTGGGTTGGTCGAAACAGAACGCGCCAAAGACCGAAGAAGCTACATGCTTGATTGTTGGCGAGACAAGATAACCGACGCGCCGAGTGAATTCATGGTACGGACACAGATTGAGGACACCGATGAGTGGATTCATTCGTTTTACTATTACAACGATGGAATCCCAACAGAACAGGATTTTATGAACAGCATCGCTGATTATCTAACCTTTGGAACCGTTAAATAACAACTTAAATATTTATTGATTTTATGGCATACTGTGTCCATCAACTTATATGAGGAGGTGGGGCAATATGGAACAACGTATCAAAATGATGTTACCACAACTCAACGAACGTCAAAGGCGCCTGTTTCTCGCGTTGGCATACGGCAGAGGGGGAATCGCCGAGGTCACGAGGTACTCCGGAGCATCCCGGAACACAGTCAAGAAAGGCATGGTCGAACTGAAAAACGGCGCGGTTTATGATGGAAAAG
>JAITNL010000111.1 GCA_031290495.1 Accumulibacter sp. | reverse complement strand
CTGGCCGCTGTCGCAAGACGGCGGTGAAACCAGCCTCGAAGAAGCAGGAATCCAACAGCAAACCCACTTGAGCAGATTTGTTATTGTTTAGGTAGATTTGCATAGGTTTGGAAGAACGGTAGAAGGAGCTTCGTCATGAGCACTGATTTTCGACCCGCCGCCGTCGCCGGAATGTTTTATCCGGACTCAGCGGAGCGTTTAAGCCGCGATCTGGCGGCGATGCTGTCCAGCGCCGCGAGCGCGCCGGCGGCTTGTCCGAAGGCATTGATCGTTCCGCACGCTGGCTATGTTTACTCCGGCCCGATCGCGGCCAGCGCGTTCGCTTTACTGACCCGCCACCAGGACGCGATCCATCGCGTCGCGCTGCTTGGCCCGACGCATCGCGTCGCGGTACGCGGGCTGGCGCTGCCGGATTGCGACGCTTTCGCCACGCCGCTGGGTACGGTCCCGGTCGACCACGCGGCGGTCGAGGCGATACGCGATCTGCCGCAGGTTGTCGTCAGCGCTTCGGCGCATCGCCTGGAACATGCGCTGGAAGTCGAGATTCCGTTTCTGCAAACCGTTCTCGGCGAGTTTTCGCTGCTGCCGCTGGCGGTCGGCGAGGCGTCAGCGCACGCCGTGGCCGAAGTGCTCGATCGTTTGTGGGGCGGGCCGGAAACCTTGCTCGTGGTCAGTTCGGATCTGTCGCATTATCTGACGTATGAGGACGCGCGTCGGGTCGATGCCGGGACGGCGCGCCATATCTGCGAACTCGACGCGGCGATTGGGCATGACCAAGCCTGCGGAGCGGCTCCGGTCAACGGCTTGTTGCTGGCGGCGCGGACGCGCGGATTGCGGGTGCGGCAACTGGATCTGCGCAATTCTGGCGACACGGCGGGAGACCGCCAGCGCGTCGTCGGTTACGCGGCGTTTGCTTTTTTTGACGCGCAGGAAGGAGCTTGATATGTCCGCTGATATTTTGGGACAGACTTTGTTGACCATTGCCCGCAGCGCCATCGAAAAGAAATTGGGAATGCACACGCGCCACACGCGCGCGGTCGCGCCGCACCCCGATTTGACCCAACCGGCGGCGACTTTCGTCACGTTGACGCAACAAGGGCAGCTGCGCGGCTGTATCGGCAGTCTTGAGGCGCATCGCTCGCTGCTGACGGATGTCACCGAGAACGCGCTCGCGGCGGCGTTCCGCGATCCGCGCTTTGCGCCCTTGCGGCAAGACGAAGTCGAGACGACGCGGGCCGAGGTTTCCTTGCTCGATACGCCGGAGCCTTTGAGTTTTACCGACGAAGCCGACGCGCTCGGACAATTGCGTCCGGGCACCGACGGGCTGATCCTCACTTGCGGCAATCATCGCGCCACCTTCCTGCCGCAGGTATGGGAAGCGTTGCCGGCGCCGCCGCTGTTCATGCAACAGCTCAAGCTCAAGGCCGGGCTGCCGGCGAATTTCTGGAGTCCGCGGTTGCGGCTGGCACGTTATGGAGTGCGAAAATGGAAGGAATAAATTCGCCTGAATCGGACTATCCGGCGCGCTGGTGGCATTCGCTCGCCGACGAACCGGGACAGCCCGCGCGCATCCAGTGCGATCTCTGCCCGCGCGATTGCAAGCTCCAGGCCGGCCAGCGCGGCGCGTGCTTCGTGCGGCAAAACGTCGGGGAGCGGATGGTGCTGACCACCTATGGCCGCTCGTCGGGTTTCTGCATCGATCCGATCGAAAAAAAGCCGCTCACGCATTTTCATCCCGGCTCGTCGGCGCTCTCCTTCGGCACGGCGGGCTGCAACCTCACCTGCAAATTCTGCCAGAACTGGGATATTTCCAAATCGAAAGACCTGGATCGCCTGATGGACACCGTCAACCCGGACGGTATCGCCAACGCGGCGCAAGCGTATGGCGCGCAGTCGGTGGCGTTTACCTATAACGATCCGGTTATTTTCGCCGAGTACGCCATCGACACCGCCGCCGCCTGCCGTCAGCGCGGCGTCAAGACCGTGGCCGTCACCGCCAGCTATATTCATCCGCAGCCGGCGCGCGAGTTCTACGCCGTGATGGACGCCGCCAACGTCGATCTCAAGGCGTTCACCGATACTTTCTATTCCCGACTCTGCGGCGGTCATTTGCGGCCGGTGCTCGACACCCTGGTTTACATCCGCCACGACACCGACTGCTGGCTTGAAATCACCACCTTGCTGCTCCCTGGACAGAACGATTCGCCGGCGGAAATCAAGGCGCTCGCGCATTGGGTGCGGGAGGAGTTGGGTCCCGATGTGCCGCTGCATTTTTCCGCCTTTCATCCGTCCTGGAAGATGAATGACTTGCCGCCGACCCAGCCTTCGACCCTGACGCTCGCCCGCAACATCGCCATGGAGACCGGACTGCATTACGTCTACACCGGCAACGTGCATGACACCGAAGGCGACACCACCTTCTGCCCCACGTGTCACGCCGCGCTGATCGTGCGCGACTGGTACATGATCCGTCACTACGACCTGCCCGAAAACGGTTGCTGCCCGCACTGCGCAACGAAGATCGCCGGTCATTACGGCAAATTCGGCAAACCGTTTGGAGCGCAGCGCCTCCCGGTTCGCCTGGCGCGTCGGTGAGTTGCCGCGTATTTTCAGCCGTCGGGGAACGAACAAGGAACGCGCGCGCTTCAGCGGGTTGGAAAACCGCTTTGGCGGCGTAATCCGGTCGCCATTATCCAGGCGCGAAGCGCGGTAACTTTTTTTCTCCCGTCCCCGAACGGCTTTTCAGAGTTGCTCTCCGCCGAGCGCGGCGAGCAGATCGTCGAACAGGCGGGCGAGCTCGCCGGTCATCAGCGCGAAGTCCAGATCGAAGCGCTCTTCCTCGTTTTCCGTCTGTCCGTCCGTCGATTCCTTGAGGATGTCCAGGAACCCCAGGCGTTTCAGCCGCAACGCGTCGTCCAGCACGAACGATATTTTGTCTTCCCAAGTCATTCCGAGGCGGGTCACGAACTTGCCGGCGGCGATGTATCCGGGAATCTCTTCTCCGTCGAGCGGGTGCTTGGTGTAACGCACGACGGCGTTTTCCGCCGAGCGCAATTCCATGTCCCGATCAATGGAGAAGCCCGCCGGCGCCGCGCCGCCGGCGACCCAACCGGTCATCGCCGACAACGGCGATTGGGCGACCTTCAATAGCGAGATCGGCAGTTTGTCCACCGACTTGCGCAGCAGTTCGAGCAGCTCGTCGGCCTTGGCCGGGGCGGCGGCGTCGACCACCAGCCAGCCGTTGACCGGGTCGATCCAGCCATACGTCGTGCGTTTGCCGACAAAGGCGCGCGGCAGCAGTTCCTGCACCATCGCTTCATACAGATCGCGCAGCTCACGGCGAGCGACGCGGCGTCCTTCGCTGGCTTCGATGCGCAGGGCGCGCTCGCTGACGTGTTGTCTGACGACCGACGGCGGCAGAATTTTTTGCTCGACGCCGAGGGCAATCAGCCATTGCCGGTTGACGGAATGCGCCAGCGCGCCGTCCGCGCACGGCGGAACCCAGCCGAGAGTCGACGGAATACTGCCGTCGCAAGGCTGGAGCGGGTACGCCGCAAGCTGTTTTTCGAGTGTTTCCAGCGTCAATTCGACGGGACTTGGCAAACGGAATATCTGGAGATTTCTGAACCACATACCAATTGCGTCCAAAAAGTGGCAAATTATAGGGTATTCCATTCCAAATCGCGGATGAGCGTGACACTTCATTCCCCCTTTGGCTTGTTTTCGGGGCGTCGAAGATTTATAAAAGGGGGCGTAAGCGCTTTTGCTTCAAGGAGCGTCGTCATTGTTGCGGGTGAATTGCCATTTCAGAGCACTATGTGTACGGGAGGGGATGTGGTTTTTAATACTCAGGTGAATGATATGCAAACCGTCGACATGCGTCGCCGGATTCGTGAATTGCTGTCGATTCCGGAACGCGACCGCACGGACGCGGAATGGGAGGAGTTGAACGAACTCGAAATCCGGACAGCGCCGGGGAATCGCGATTACGACCGGACACAGGATCGTCAGGCCGACCGGCGTCCGGTGTCTCCCGTTGTCGGGCAGGGGCGGCGGCCTGAACGGAACAACAAGCCGCCGGGCAATAAAAACGTCAATCCACTTCGGCCAAAAACCGACGCGCCGCCGGATGGACGTTTGCTCAAGCGGCAGCACCGCCGTCCCAAGCGGCCGGGGGAAGACCCGCATGGCGTTGCTGGCGCGCCGAATGTCATGTCGACAAGTCCGATCATCGTCGAGATTCCTTCCAGCGGGGACAAGTCGGAAGAGTGAGCTTGCCGCGTTTTTTTCGTCCGCGAGCGAGAGGCGTAAGCACTCCTCCAGTTGCGGACGATTCGCCATTGCGCGGCCGTGAGCTGACGACTTCGGAGTCGATGCGGTGGCAGCTTAATTTTTGGCGATAGTCAAAATAATGGTAGAAAACCCGTGGATAAGCCAGATTACGCCGCCGCGCGGCTCGTCCAAACGCGCGCCTACCCTCAATTTTCCCTCTCCACTTGCGGCAGCTTTCCCTTCTCCCCTTGCGGGAGAAGGTGCCCCGGCAGGGGCGGATGAGGGGTGTGCCACGCATGGGCGTACGGCCTTCGTGACAGCAAGCAATTCCGTTTCCATCTCAGCGCAGGCATCTCTTGCGATGTCGCTCGGATAGCTTTTCCTCATGGCTTGACCTCACCTCACATATCGCTTTTTACGCTCG
>JAITNL010000058.1 GCA_031290495.1 Accumulibacter sp. | reverse complement strand
TTTGCGGCACATTCGCGCTTCGTGAACCTTACCGCATGGCAAAGCCCTTCTGCCTCTTGGTGTCGTCTCATTGACCACCGTCCCGGCACAAAGCTTTTGTGCCGAAAAGTGCCAAATTCTCTCGCTCAGGCAGAGTCTCTCACCTCTTTCATTGGTTGGCGTCGCATATTTCGCGCCCGCGTACCGGCATTTCCGGCGGCGCGGCGCTGTAGCACATGAAAGAGAACCATGACTTTTGCAGAACTCGAACTTCACGAAATCCTTTTGAAAACCCTTGACGATTCAGGTTACAAAGAACCGACGCCGGTCCAGGCGCAGGCGATTCCCGCCGCCCTTGCCGGCCGCGACCTGATGGTTTCATCTCAAACCGGCTCGGGTAAAACCGCGGCCTTCATGCTTCCGGCGCTGCACCGCTTTATCGCGCAGGAACGCCCCGCGCCGGCAATATCCTCCCGCCGCACCCCCAATCAGGAACGCCAATCGGTGCGGTCGCGCGGCAAGGATCGTCCGCGTTTCCAGCCGGCGCAGCCCAAGATGTTAGTGCTCGCTCCCACCCGCGAACTGGCGCTGCAAGTCACGGCGGCGACGGATAAATACGCCGGGCAAATCCGTCACCTGAAAGCCGTGGCCATTCTCGGCGGTATGCCGTATCCGAAACAGATGGAACTTTTGTCGCATAACCCTGAAATCCTGGTGGCTACGCCGGGACGGCTGATCGACCACATGCAATCCGGCAAGATCGACTTTTCGCGCTTGCAGATCCTCGTGCTCGACGAGGCGGATCGTATGCTGGACATGGGGTTCATCGAAGACATCGAAAAGATCGTCGCGGCAACGCCGTCTTCCCGTCAAACGATGCTTTTTTCCGCCACGCTCGATGGCGCCGTCGGCCAGATCGCTCGCCGGGTAACGCGCGAAGCGCTGGTCATCCAAGTCGATTCGCCGCAGACGAAACACGAAAACATCGAGCAGCGCCTGCATTTCGTCGATGACCTGCAACACAAGAACCGCCTGCTCGACCACCTGCTGCGCGATGTCAATATCGATCAAGCCATCGTGTTTACCGCCACCAAGCGCGACGCCGATACGATTTCTGACCGTTTGAATATCGCCGGTTTCAACGCTGCGGCGCTGCATGGCGATATGCATCAGAGCGCCCGCAACCGCACCCTCAACGCGCTGCGCCGAGGACAATTGCGCATCCTGGTGGCGACGGATGTGGCCGCGCGCGGACTCGATGTGCCGACGATTACCCACGTATTCAATTACGACCTGCCAAAATTCGCCGAAGATTATGTTCATCGCATTGGCCGCACCGGTCGGGCCGGGCGCAACGGTCTGGCCATTTCGCTCGCCAATCACGCCGAACGCTTCAGTATTCGCAAGATCGAACGCTTTACCCAACAACTCATTCCGGTTGAAGTCGTAGCCGGTCATGAACCTGTGCGGAGCGCTCCGGCAAACCCTGGCCGCCCGGTTGGCAAACCCGATGGCAAATTCCGTGGAAAATCCGGCAACAAGGCAGGCGGGAAACCCGTCGCCGGGAAACCGAATGCTCGCCAGTCCATGCACCAGCAAAAAAAACCGGGGAAAACCAGGGAGAAAAGCCCGTCTTGGTCAGGAACGTTACGGTAAACCTCGCGCGCCAAAAAACGGCTGGTGCTGGCGCGCGCGTTGGCGGGACGCGGCGCTGACAGGTGAGAAGACGGTTGGCGACGCTGCCCGCGCAACGGGCCGGACCGCCATCGGCGCAGGCAGTGGAAAAGGCCAAATCGGCCGATACCGACAAGGTCATCGGCGCCATGGGCGGACAGACTTTTGCCGTGCCGAATGGTTTCGGGATACAGATGGACGAGAAGAATCACCATCTCCATAAACCCGCATTTGTCGGCGAGATCCGTCCGGACGGTCAGTTCAATGTGGTCTGAAAAACATCCGGCCCGATCAAGGCGCAACCATAGAGTCCATTTATCGCTGGCAACGCCATGCGGGCCGGGAACGTGCGCGCGCCGATAGCGATCTGAACCAGATGCAACGGTGCGCTGTCTTCGGATTCGCCGGTATTTCATGGGGCGATGGGGCTGTTTGCCAGGGTTCGCTTTGCTCACCTCATTTGTTATCGAAACTCCTGTGATCGTCGCATGATTACCGCGAATCCTTTGGTGATAGTCAAAAACCCGGTTGAATTTACGAAACCCATCCTGCGCTCTCCAGCAAGGTGGAATGGAAGGCTGCAACAAGGGGAGAGGAAAAATTTAGGGTAGGCGCGCGTTTGGACAAGCCGCGCGGTGACGCAATCTGGCATCCACGGTTTTTCTACCATTATTTTGACTATCACCAATCCTTTTGCTCGTTAGTATATCTTGGAAAACCACGCCCTATAGACGTGGTGATCGTCTGCTGATTAAGCCTGTCGGCATGGCAGTGCGCCATACGCTTCGTCGAAATACAGTTCTTGCTCCGGTTCAGTCGATCTCAGAAAACTTTTAATTTTTCCGCCAGAGAACGTATTTTTCGCCAGGTCAAAAAATTGGGAAGAAAACGCCAAAGAACAAAACCGGCCAGTGCCATGAGCAGCAGAAAAATGAGCGATGGATTACGGATTTGCGTTAAAACAAAGAAAATAATAAAACCCGCCGCAGGATACGTTCTCTGGTTGAACCAGCCTTGGTTTATTGGCTGTCGTTCGGAAAGCGTATCGGACAAACGGCTGATGCGATGAACGACGGGTTCGGCGCGCAGGATATGATTGAGCAGTTTCTGGTAGTTGATTTCAGTTCTTCCCATGGCGCGAATCTGGGTACTCAAGCCGAAAAATCTTTCAATCTCCTGGTTTAACCGGGTGTGGCCGTTATTACCAATGGATGCGCCGGCGATTCGCTGGATGGAAGCAATATTGCTGGCCAGGTCCGTTCTCAAGCGCGAAACCCGGTCGATGGCTTCCTGCTCCTTTCGAGTTTCAATCTCTTTATGGCGTTTATCCTGTTTGCGCGCTTCGGGCAACAGGCTTTCAAGGACCAGCAGCATTGGCGCCGTCATCGTCGCGATATTGCCGATTTCGAGTAACCACGGACAAGCCAACGCCAGCAGCGGGATTTCACCGGCCAGCGCGTTACGTAAACGCGAGACCCAATTTTCGTCATAAGCGGCGGCGAGCAAGCGGGCGTGCATTTGCCGGGGAGATGGGCGCGACGGGCCGTTCTGTCCATAAATCATATCTTCGACCCGCGTCGCGCCGATCTGTTTGTTGACCGTATCAATGTGTTCGGCGAGTCGATTCCAGGCTTCATTGAATGCCGACAGGCTTCCATGCCAGTGCGCTGCGATGTCGGCAATCTGGGTGTTGCCGGCCGCGGCGTAGGCTTCGAGAACGCGATATTCGCAGATTGCGTTCAGCCACGAGATAGCGCCATCGTCATTTTTCAGCGCCTTGTCGGCATTGACCAGAATATTGCGCAGGGTCAGCAAATCGCCGCGCCAGACCGGCGGAATGCCAGGGGCAAGATCGATGATCAGGCGTAACAGGCGGACGTCGACGTGTAGATGACGATCGAGATTCAGGTCCATCAGAAATCGCACCCGATTCTGGTCCTGCAGCGATTCACGAAACCACTTCATCAACAGGCCATTGTCGAGATCGGAGACGGCCAGGCGCCAGTGATTGGCGAGAGCCACGGCAAGCTGATCCGTGGTGAAGCATTTTTCATCGCCGATCTGGTAGGGATATTTGATCTGTGACGCTGGCTCGTCACCTCTCGGTTCGGGCAGGCTTGGGTCGCCGGACAGCCAGCGTTGTATTTCATCGAATCCCCAGCGTGTATCCGGATTCCGTTGCAGGAGGCCGCGCAATAGTTTTCTGGATGCCGGATCGTTTATTGCGGAAAGATCGATCGGGCGTGTGGTCAGATGATGCAGAATCACGGCGTCCGACAGTCCCGAGAAAGGATGCTGTCCGAGCGCGCATTCGAGAAGAATCATCCCGAGAGACCACCAGTCCGTCTTGTTGCTGATGACGCCCGAGAGCGCTTCCGGCGCGCCATAGACCAGCGTGTGCGCCACGCGGGTAAAGCGCAACGTGGCGTTTTGCAGTGAGGCGATGCCGAAATCGGTAAGAATGAGATCCATTGGGTTTTTTTGCCGGATCAGTATGTTCTCTGGTTTGAGGTCACGGTGAATCAATCCGGCTCGATGCACGCTGTCAATGGCCGCGGCCAATTCCTCGATGATCGAACGCAGTGTTTCAACGGACGGCTTTTCGCTATCCAGCCAATCGCGCAGTGAACCGTCCTTGCAGTATTCCATGAGCAAGTAAGTGAAGCCGTCCGAAACGCCGGACTCGAAGACCTCGACGCGATGTCTCAGGCCCATGCGGGCAATACGCTTGTCCACTTCACGGTTCGGATGGATGCCGTGCCGGTAAATCTTGGCAATCCTCTCTATTCCTCCCGACAGAGGAACGACAACGAATAAATCGGCCTCGGCGCCACGGGTTGGCAACGCGCGTTCGATACGGTAATTGGCGCTCAACGCCTGCGGCAGCTTGAATAAGGTCAGCGTTTCCTGAACCGGCTCGGCCGCGTCGGCGGGAGCGGTGCGCCGGTCGGCGGGGGCGATATGCAAATCGCGGTCGCAGTAGAGGCAGCGGCTGCTGCCCGGCGGATTGGTCTGCGCGCAATCGTCATAAGGACAAATGAGCGCTTCCAGGGAGGTCACGGGCTGCTCGGCGGAAGGCGCCGTCAAGGAAGCGGGAACCACGGTTTCTTCGTTGACCCGCGCCGCCGGGTCGATTCCGGTCAGTAACATGCCGCAGGCGCAACGCTTGATTTCCAACGGGCTTTCACGGTAACACGCGGGACAGGTACGGTAATACTCGATCCCCATATTACCTCCAGGAAACCTCGGAAAAGCCAATGCCGCGCGCGGTGACGGAGGCTTCCAGCCGGGTCATGTCATCTCGTCCGGGAATGCCAATACACCATAAGCGGTCTCCATCGACCTGTATCTGGATACGTTTATCGAAATCCTCGGCCTTGGCTTCGAGATAAGGAGCGTATCGCTCTTCGCCCAATGGCGAGAGCGTGAGCAATGGCTGGTTCTTTGAACCGCGCCAGAGATGAGTCAGCGGCAAGGTATGGACAAAGGGTTCCGGAATCAGGGCATCGAGTTTTTTGAGCAGCCGCGCATGGCGTTGTTGAAGCGTATTGAATGAATAACCACTGTAACAAAGGATGTCCATCGACAATCCGTCGCTAATATTCCACTGGCGTAACGCGTCGAGCAAAGCGGAAAGCGCCTTGGGCTGGTCAAAGGGTTCGCCGCCGCTGAGGGTGATTCCATCCAGCGCGTTCCTGCTGGTTTCACGGCACCAGCTCACCAGTTTGGCGATACTGATTTCGCGGTCGGGACGCGGCGTCCAGGTATCCTGCGACACGCAGCCCGGACAGCGGATAGCACACCCCTGGAACCAGATGCCGATACGCCGGCCGGGGCCGAGTACAGTGACCGGAAAATGCGCCTTGTTGATTGCGATCTTCATTCGCCTTCTTTTCTGCTTTCCTCTACAGGATTCAGATACTTCCCCGCGCCGTAAAAGGTTTTGGCGTCATGGTTCCGGATCAGCTCAATTCAAGTTCCAGGGAGACGACTTTGTCCTGTTCCGTAAACCCAGTGACGGTGACTGTGCGATAACCTTCGAGAGTGTAAGCGAACAGGGCGCGCGACAAGGGGTTGATGAAGTCCGATTCAAGCTGATTGCCGATGCCCCGGCCGCCATTGGAAAGATCGCGCAGGCAGCGCGCCAGAAGAGTTGTGCGCACGCTGTCGCTCAGTTTCAGATCGAGCTTGAACTCTTCTTTCAGGCGGCGAGCGATATTTTTCAACATACCATTGAAAATGCGTTGTCCGGTTGGCGGGGTGATGAAATTGAAGACGACAATGTTATCGCCGATGCGGTTGAGAATTTCCGGTCGTGTCAGGCGGAATTTGAAGTAATCGCCAATGGCTTCCCTGATTTTCGATTCGACGATCGCGTAGTCATCGTCGGGCTTGACGTTCTGGATGCGCCGGCCTGTTTCGTCCTCGACATAGATACCCAGATTGGAAGTGAAAACGATAATGGCTTCGGAAAAATAGGCCGTGTCGCCACGGCCATCGGTCAATCGGCCGTCCTCGAGGATTTGCAGGAATTTGTCGAGAATGCGTGGATGCGCTTTTTCGATTTCATCGAAGAGCACCACCGCGAAAGGTCTCTCCCGGATGGCATTGGTCAGTTCGCCGCCCGCGTCGAAACCGATATATCCAGGCGGCGCTCCCAGCAATCTCGCGCTGCTGTGTTCCTCGGCGAACTCACTCATGTCAAAGCGGATATAGGCGCGTTCATCGCCGAAGACGAGTTGGGTCAATGTTTTGGCCAGTTCGGTTTTCCCGACGCCGGTCGGGCCGGCAAAAAAGAGCACCCCGCGTGGCCGGCCGCTGCTGCGCGCCTGCGCTCCGGTAAGCCCCATCGCCGAACGTTTCAGAATATCCAGCGTCTTGATGACGGCTTGATGCTGACCTTTGACGCGGTCTTCAATAAAAGGCGCGGCATCGCGGATTTTTTCGCGTATGGCGTCTTTTCGCCAGGGATTCTCGAAAGCGCCCACCTTGTAACAACGCACCGCGTCGTCGATATCGAATAGCGTCAATTTCTGACGCGCGGCCAGTTCGGTAATATCCGAAAGCGCGGTCAGGGTCATTCCCTCTGTTCCGTCCGCGAAATTTTTCAGGGATTTATCGCGCTCGACCGCCGTCGCTTCGGAATAACCGTCAAACAGGGGAATCAGTAAATGAGCCGCTGCCAATCGGGCTTCATAATCCGGTTTGGCGATAATCAGGCTGGCGACTCGCTCGCTATCCAGCGCAAACCATGAAGGAATATCCTGAGCGCGGTTGACCAGCCAGAAGATGGGATTGAAAGCGGGAAGCCCCAGGGGTTCGCCATTTTCATTGCGTATGACCACGGGCGTCGCCGCCAATGACAATTTCTCGGCGGAAACAAAAAAAGTATGTTCATTGGGACCGGGAAGGTCGGGCTGCCGCGTTATCCTGGAAGCGAAATCGAGCACCAGGGCGCAGCGCGCCGAACGTTGCGCCGTCAGATTCTTCATTACATTATTCAGCGTCTCCAGGCTAATCATTTGGGTGCCGGACGAGAGCTTGAGATTGAATAAGCGTTCGGCCAATTCACGTTGTTCCGGTTTATCCGGATAGACGCGGATACCGTCAGCCGGATCGTAGACCAACATGCAGCGGTATTCCTGATTGCGCAGGATTTCCCACAAGCCGCGCAGCAGCGGCACCAGCGCCGGTGTTCCCGAAAGCGTCGTCAGAAAATTGTCGCGGATATTGCCGGAAACGACAAACTGCGAACGGATCGGCAACAATCTTTCAAGATTGCGGCACCAGCGGGGGATGGGCACGTTCTGTGCATTTGTCATGTTCATCTCATCTCAATTGTTTCTGTTTGGGCGCGGCCATGCGTTGTTGATTTTCTTCTTCGGAAAAACGCGGCAACAGCTCACGGTCGACGAGCTGCACTGGCAGTTCCCCGGCAGGCAATTGCCGCGTAACTTCCAGCTCCAATCCGCGCGCGGCCAAGGCCTGTAAAAAAGCCGGAAATTCGGTGCACCAGCGATCCTCGGCCAGATGATCCATGACGCCATGTTCGTCATCGCCTGCTTTGACGGCGCGAATGACATTGAAATTGGCGGTCATTTTTTTGGCGTCGATACGCATGCGCACCAAGTGATCGTTCCAGCCCTGGCGGCGGAAATGGGTGATGCCGCCTTCGACAAACAGGGTGTCGCTGACCGGTTCAACCTGATAACCCAAATCCTTCAAGGTTTGCTCAAGAACCAGCGCGCTGGCTTTCTGCACCGCGCGTTCTTCAAATTGTTGAATGGCTTGGCGCAATTCAAGTTCCAGCAGCCGGGCGCGTTCAGTATGGGTTGTGTTTTTCAATTCCCGCGCGAGCTTGTCGATTTCTTCGGGCAATGGACCCAGCGAAGCCAGACGCGCCAACAAGCGAATGGAAGCGTCGGGTGGCGGCGGCGGTAGCGGCGAACCCGTTTCCCGTGGCTCCCGCAGGCTTTCTTCCAGCGCTTCAAGAGAAAGCCCTTGCCCCTTGGTGACGGCGTCTTCTCCCAGCGTTTCACGCAACGCCTCTTCGAGTTTATTGCACAGTTGGCGCATTTGCTCGACGTAAGCCGCAAGGGCCGACGGATTCTGCTCCGCCGGGCGTTGCGGCCGGGTGGCGTGCAGCGCCTGCGATACGCCGAGCGGCATGGCCAGCAACGTCAGCCGGTTATAGCGTTCATCGGTTTGCTGAACCCGCTCCAGCAGCGCCTTTTGTCCTTCGGCGCCGGCCTGTTTTTGCGCCGCCAGATTCTGCTCGCGCTGCGCCTGATTCTGTTCGCGCAGATCGGCCGCTTGCCGATAGCCGCTAATGGCCTCTGCGGCAATATAACCCGCGGCGGCAAGGATAACGATGGCGGGATTGACGGCGATGATGGCAGTGGCGGGAGCGCTCATTTTTTTCCTTGGTCGTTGGGATACCCAAAACTCCACAAAATTATAGCGTGTTCTTCTTTTTCACATTTCCAGCGTCATTTTTTTGCCAACCGTACTCTCGCATGGCCGGAGCATGAAAACCAGTTAAGCAAAAAGATACAACATGGAGCTGTAAACCCTGCTGAAGTCTGGTGTCATGAGCTTTCAATCTGCCCGGCGAATAACGCCGCAACCAGTCCTGCGCGAACCTGCAGCTTTTAGCCATTTTCATTTCAGCGGCGGAAAATCGGTATTCGCGCCCGCGCGTGGCGGCGTGTTCCGGAAATCGTCCTGTAGACGTTTTCGGATCGATTCCGCCGCGTCGTTTTCGAGGAAAGCCAGTGTCGTCTCCGGAATGTCGGCGGACAGCGCGGCGAAATCGCCCCGTCCGACGAGTTCGCGTACCCTGGAGGCGCTGATCGCGCCGGTTGCGGTCTGTTTGCGCTCGACGATCCGCGTCTCGATACCGTAGGCCGGCAGGATTTCTTGCATGACCAGGTTGTAGCCGCCGGTCAGCGGGTCATTCGGTTCGCTGCCCACGAAGCGCCGGGTGATGCCAAAGAACGGCGCGATCTTGGAGGCAAACAGAATGACGTCGAGTTCCATTTGAATCCGCGCCGCCGGATCGTTCCGCTTCAAAAAATAGGTGGGGAAGGTCGCGCCGCTGACGATGTAGCGCGAGGTGTCGAGCAGGAGGACGTTGGGCAGGTGGCGCACGCCCTGTTCGACGAGTTGGTAACGGACATCGAAAGGGAAAACCGAGCGGTCTTCCCTGACCACGAAGATGTAGAGATGATCCAGCTGCCGCGCGGCGTTTTCGATGAGATACAAATGACCGTTGGTAAACGGATTGCAGTTGACCACCACCGCGCCGTTCAGCCCTGGGCGGAGCAAATCCAGTTTCGATTCCAGCCACCTGCCAAGCCCGTTGCCGTATTCAAGCAGCGCCGCTTTTTCCTGTTGCGCCAGCGGAAAGAAATTGAGCGACTGAAACGAGACCGCGTACTCCGGTCTGGTATAGACGAACAGCGATTCGTGCCCGGCCCGCCGACCGTCGATCACCAGTTCAGTGACCAGTTCGCCAAGCGCCGAACCGCCCTGACAATCCGGCGTCACGGCCAGCATTTTCAGGATGTTGCCGGCGCGCGAACCGGTTGCCACAAGCCGCTCGCCATCGTACAGGCCGATCATGACGTCGAACGTATCCTCGAACGTCAACCCGCTGGCCTCGATCAGCGCGCGCGCCAGCTTGCGTTCGGAGTTCAATGTCAGTTCGGCGATCACGTTCTGCTCCTGCGTTTTTTCAGGCGGAATATTTCATCATAAAAGAGTGGGGCATGGCCTGAATTTTCCACGCCGCCATGGCGTAATTTGCAGGGCCATCGCATTTGGCCGATCCTGTCGTTTTTACCCGTCCCACCAAAGGCTTGCGGATTCCCGCGCGCGGGTATCATTCCGTTCTGTGGCAAGAAGAACAGGGTGCCCCGCCGAGCGTCCGTAACCATAAAAAAGGAGGCATGTCCGATGCGCCTGTTGCTTGTCGAAGACGATCCGATGATCGGGGCCAGCGTCCAGCGCGGCCTCAAACAGGACGGCTATAGCGTCGACTGGGTGCGCGATGGCGTTGCCGCCGAGCTGGCTTTGTCCAACGAAGTGTACGAACTGATCCTGCTCGACCTCGGTTTGCCGCGCAAAAGTGGACTGGAACTTCTGGCGGGTTTGCGCCGCAAAGGCATCAGCCTGCCGGTGCTGGTAATCACGGCGCGCGATTCCGTCGCCGACCGGGTCAAGGGGCTGGACGCCGGTGCGGACGATTATCTGGTCAAACCCTTCGATCTCGACGAATTGTCGGCGCGGGTGCGCGCGCTGACGCGCCGCAAGAGTGGCCGCGCCACGCCGGTGATCGAAGTCGGCGCGCTGTCGCTCGATCCAGCGGCGCACGCCGTGACGCTCGACGGCAAGCCGGTGGCGCTTTCCCGGCGCGAATTTTCGCTGCTGCACGCGCTGATGAAACAGCCGGGCGTGCCGATGTCGCGCGCGCGCATCGAGGAAAGTCTGTACGGCTGGAACGAGGAAATCGAGAGCAACGCCGTCGAAGTGTACATCCACGCGCTGCGCCGCAAGCTGGGCGTCGACCGCATCCGCAACGTGCGCGGCGTCGGCTACATGGTGTCGGAACAATGAATTCGATCCGCCGTCATTTGTTGATCGCGCTGCTGGGCGCTCTGTGCGCGGCCATGTCGTTGGGAGGCTGGGTCACCTATCGCGTGGCGCGGAGCGAAGCGGGCGTGCTGTTCGACTATCACCTGCAACAGATCGCCCTGTCGCTGCGCGACCAGCGTTTTCAAGGGTCGGCCGACGCGCTGGCCAGCGACGGAAGCCTCGATTACGTGATTCGCGTGTGGGACCGGAATGGTCTGACGGTGTTCTATTCGCGCCCGCACGACGCCTTGCCGGAACTGACCCGGCTGGGCTATTCGACCACCGAAACACGCGAAGGCGCGTGGCGTCTCTATGCCATCCAGTACCACGGCCAGACGATTGCCGTGGCGCAGCCGATGCGCGTGCGCGAGCACCGCGCGGCGGAAGCCGCCTGGCGCACGCTCGGCCCTTTTCTGATCCTGTTGCCGGTGCTCGGCGTGCTGATTTGGTACGTGGTCGGGTGGGGATTGCGGCCCTTGGGCCGCTTGGCGAAATCGGTGGAAGCGCGCACGCCGGACCTGCTCGAACCGCTTCCCGGCGTGGGCGTGCCGGGAGAAGTCAGGCCGCTGGTCGATTCGCTGAACGATCTGCTGGGCCGCCTGAAAACCGCGCTCGACGCCCAGCGGGCCTTGGTCGCCGATGCCGCGCACGAATTGCGCACGCCGCTGACGGCGTTGCAATTGCAGGCGCAATTGGTCGAGCGCGCCCATTCGGACGAGGAAAGACAAGCCGCGCTTGGCGACCTGAAAGATGGTTTGCAACGCGCGACGCACGGCGTACAACAACTATTGACCCTGGCCCGACAGGAACCGGGAGCCGCCGAAGCGCCCTTTGTTCCGGTCCATCTGGCGTCGCTGGCCCGCGCGTCGGTGATCGGACACTCCGCGCTGGCGGCTGCCCGCCGCATCGACCTGGGCGTATCGCACGCCGAGGAGGACAGCACGGTTTCGGGTGATGCCGACGCCCTGAAAATCCTGCTCGACAACCTGATCGCCAACGCGCTGCGCCACGTGCCGGAAGATGGCCGCGTCGATGTCGCCTGCGGCGTCCGCGACAGCGCCGCCTGGCTCGAAGTCGCCGATAACGGGCCGGGCATCCCGCGCGAAGAACGCGAGCGCGTGTTCGACCGCTTCTATCGTCGCGGCGGCGAATCGGGCAGCGGACTCGGCCTGGCGATCGTCAGGATGATCGCGCAACGCCACGGCGCGACGGTGCGGCTGCTTGACTCGGACGCTGGCGGTCTGCTCGCGCGCGTGGTTTTTTCCGCGTCCCGGTCGTCGTAAGGGCGGCAGCGGCGGAGAAACGGTGTCGGATTACGCCGCTGGCGCGGCTTATCCACCTACGAAACCTTGAGTTCCCGCAAGGTGATAGTCAAAACAATGGTAGAAAACCAGTGGATAAGCCAGATTGCGTCGCCGCGCAGCTTGTCCAAACGCGCGCCTACCATGAATTTTCCTTCTCCACTTGCGGCAGCTTTCCCATCACCTTGCGGGAGAAGGTGCCCCGGCAGGTTGTTTAGACCGGCCACATAGGTAACACATGTGCCGGGACATAGGTAACACTGTTTCCTGTTGAAACGAACAGGAGTTTTGCCATGTTTTGGAGGGAAAGAACGGTGAATCAGGAAGGT
>JAITNL010000031.1 GCA_031290495.1 Accumulibacter sp. | reverse complement strand
TGTATCGAGACCATCAGCCGGTACTTGTTGCCGCCGATGTTGAACACCGTCAGCCCGTCGACGTAATCCGCGCTGGCGAACGTCGCCCGCAAGTCGTCGAAGCTCTCAAAAGCCTCCGCCCTCGCAATCCGATACCAGGTCTGTAACGCTTGCTGGGCATCGGGATGCTTCGTCCAGAATTCGACCAGGATGGGTTTTGCGATCACGTGCATGGATGAAGCTTATACCATTACGGTATAAAAGCAAGTAGCCCAGTTCTGTACCAGGCTGGACCCACGCCCGGATCGCGGAGGGTATCCGGGCCGTCCCGCGTGGTACGTAAGGGTCCAGGAAAACCACCTTGGCCTCGTCAAACGTGGTTGATCGGGTTGGCGGCGGCTTCTGGGCAATAGGCCTATCAGTAGCGGATTGTTGAATCCATATAGACAGATACTGTATAAGTACGGGCACGACTTTCAGGAGAAACCCATGAACCTCACCCTCTACGGCACCCCGACCTCCGGGCATAGTCATCGCGTCGAATTGTTGCTGGAAATGTTGGAATTGCCTTATGTTTATTCGCCCGCTCCGGCGGACGTTCGGCGCTCGGACGCCTTTTTGCGCCTGAATCCTCTTGAACAAATTCCGGTGCTGACCGATGACGATCTGGTGCTCTGCGACAGCAACGCTATTCTGCTCTACCTTGTCCGGCGTTACGCGCCAAAAAGCTATTGGTGGCCAGAGGAGCCGGTAGCGCTGGCGCGGGCGCAGCGCTGGTTTTCGATCGCGGCGGGCGAACTGAAAAACGGCCCGGCGACAGCGCGGCACATTCAGTGTTCCAATGGCCCCGGCGACCTCGCCGCCGCCCAAGCCGCCGCGCATAAACTTTTTGCCTTCATGAACCAGCACCTTGCCGACCGCCGTTTTCTGGCGCTCGACACTCCCACTTTGGCCGATCTCGCTTGTTATTCCTACACCGCGCGCGCCCCCGAAGGCGGCGTTTCGCTGGACGCTTATCCAAATCTGCGCGCTTGGCTTGCTGAAGTCGAACGCCTCCCCCGCTTCAAGCCGATGCCAAGCTCGCCGAAAAGGGAGCCGACCCCTGCCTGAGAATCAGATCTCCACGTTGTCGATCAGACGCGGCTGCCCCAACCGGGCGGCGCCCAATACCACTAGCGCTTCGTCTCCGCCCGAGGGCGCTTGCAGATCGGCTTGCCGGCGCACGGCGATGTAATCGGTTTTCCAACCGTGCTGGTCGAGTTCGGTCAGCGCGTCGCGTTCCAGGCGGGCAAACTCCCGGCTGCCGCCGCGTACCGCTGCGGCGATGGCGGTCAGTTGCCGATGCAGACGCGGCGCTTCGGCGCGTTCGTCCGGAGTCAGGTAGGCGTTGCGCGACGAGAGCGCCAGGCCATCGGCGGCGCGGACCGTTTCGCCGCCGACGATGACCATCGGCAGGGCCAGTTGCCGGATCATGTTGCGCAGGATTATCAGTTGCTGGTAGTCCTTTTTGCCCAGGATGGCGACTTGCGGCTGGACGATGTTGAACAATTTGAGCACGACGGTGGCGACGCCGCGAAAATGCCCAGGGCGGAATTGGCCTTCCAGCAAGTTCTGGATTTCCGGCGGTTCGACCAGGTACTGTTGCGGCTCGGGATAAAGATCGGCCTCGGTCGGAGCGAACAGATGGTCGACGCCGGCGGCGCGCAGCTTTTCACAATCGGCCTGGAAAGTGCGCGGATATTTGTCGAAATCCTCGCGCGGCCCGAATTGCAGGCGATTGACGAAGATGCTGGCGACCACCGTCTCGCCGTGCGCGCGCGCCTGCCGCGTCAGCGAAATATGGCCGTCGTGCAGATTGCCCATGGTGGGGACGAAAACGACGCCTTCGCGTTTTTGCAGCGCGGCGCGCAAATTATTTATGCTGGTGTGGATTTGCATTTTCAACGGTTCGCACAAAGCGAACACTCCTTTCTCTCAGAAAATCTTCATTAAACGTTCGGACATCCAGACAGGTTTTGAAAATTCAATACGGCCCGGAAGCACAAACTCAGCGGACGTCATCGCTTTCTCTGCCTTTCGCATTGCCATCGTCATTTCAACATCATCATCGGAGCGAAGTCCAGTCTTTTCCGCTTTACCCTTCATCGTTTTGTCGAATGAGCGTCACGCAATCGCCGATTGCGGCACCAAGAGCCGCGTGGATATTTCCAGGCAATGCGATTCGCCATTTTGCCATGATTTTTGCGTGGTCAACGATTATCCTGGAAACCGCGGTTGACCGCTCATTTCCCTGAAGTGAGTTTCTCCGATGGCAAGGTCTTCTTCCACTTTTTTTCGCTCACCCATTGGGCGATGCCGCTGCGACCCCGTGAGCGCGCCCCGAAGCGCTGCTTACGGCGTTGCTCCTTGCCGCCCTTTCCCGCGGCGGCGTGCGTTTTCGGAAACCGTCGTGTTTGGCGTCGGCGAATGTCTGGAAGTCCTGCGCGCCGTGCGGCTGGAATTTCTCGCCGACGAACTGGACGCGCACGACAATTGGGCCAACCGCCTGTCGCCCGGTGAACAACAGCGTCTGGCCTTTGCGCGGGTCTTGCTGCACAAACCGGCCTGGCTGTTTCTGGACGAAGCGAGTTCTTCACTTGACCTCGCCAACGAAACCGCGATGTATCGCCTGCTGCTCGAACGCTTGCCCGAAACCTGCATCGTCAG
>JAITNL010000203.1 GCA_031290495.1 Accumulibacter sp. | reverse complement strand
GCGCGGGACCAGGCGCGAATCTCCGCGCGCGTGGGCAGCCCGTCAGCGCGGCTGACGTATTGCACGCTGAGATTCAGGCGTTTACCCGTGGCCGCGTTCATTCTTTTCTTCCAGCGCGGCGTGCGCCTCGTAGGCCGAAACGATGCGCGCCACCAGCGGATGGCGGACCACGTCTTCCTTCTGGAACTCGGTGAAGGCGATGCCGCGCACGTCCCGCAGGATTTTGCGCGCTTCGATCAGCCCGCTCTTCTGGCCGCGTTGCAGATCGATCTGGGTGACATCGCCCGTCACCACGGCCCTGGCGCCGATGCCGATGCGGGTGAGGAACATCTTCATCTGTTCGGGCGTGGTGTTTTGCGCCTCGTCGAGAATGATCAAGGCGTGATTCAAGGTGCGCCCGCGCATGTAGGCCAGCGGGGCAATTTCGATGGCGCCGCGCTCGAACAGGCGGCCCACCTTGTCGAAACCCATCAGGTCGTAGAGCGCGTCGTAGAGCGGGCGCAGGTAGGGATCGACCTTTTGCGCCAGGTCGCCGGGCAGAAAACCGAGCCGCTCGCCGGCTTCCACCGCCGGGCGGGTGAGCACGATGCGCTGCACCAGTTCGCGCTCGAAGGCGTCGACGGCGGAAGCGACGGCCAGATAAGTTTTGCCGGTGCCCGCCGGGCCGGTGCCGAAGGTGATGTCGTGCTCCTGGATTTGCCGGAGATACTCGACCTGACGCGGCGTGCGGCCATGCAGTTCGGCCTTGCGCGTCATCAGCGCCGGCGCGTCGTCGTCCGGCTTTGGCGTGTCTTTGTGTACCTGACGGTTAGCGATCTCGATCAGGCCGAGCTGTATTTCGTCGACGGAAAGCGCGTTTTTGGCGCGCGCGTGGAACATGCGCAAGGCTTCCGACGCCTTGTCGATGCCTTCTTTCTCGCCGCGCAGCGTGAAACGTTCTCCCCGGCGGGCGATGGAGATGTCGAAAGCGGTCTCGATCTGGCGCAGATTTTCGTCGAGTACGCCGCAAAGATTGGCCAACTGGCTGTTGGTGATCGAAGTGAGGGCAATCTCGACGGCGCGCGGCTTGAATTTGGCGGCGGACGTGGAATTTGTGGCGGCGGCTTTGGGCGACATTGTTACAGGCATCTTCACGACTCCCGGATCAGGATTTCGCCGCGCAGCGAATGCGGCATGGCCGAGGTGACGCGCACGTCGACGAAGCGGTTCGTCAGACGGGCGCTGTTGGCAAAATCGCCCTTGAAATTGACCACGCGGTTGTTGTCGGTGCGCCCCGCCAGCTCGTTGCCGTTTTTCTTCGACGGGCCTTCGACGAGCACGCGCTGCACCGTGCCGACCATCGAACGCGAAACACTCTGCGCCAGTTCGTCGATGCGTTGCTGAAGGCGCGTCAGGCGTTCGAGATGCACTTCGCGCGGCGTATCGTCGGCCAGCGCGGCGGCCGGAGTGCCAGGACGCGGACTGTAAAGGAAGGAAAACGAGGCGTCGAAACCGACGTCGTCGATCAGCTTCATCGTCTTCTCGAAATCCTCGGCGGTCTCGCCGGGGAAACCGACGATAAAGTCCGACGACAGCGAAATATCGGGCCGGGCGACACGCAACTTGCGCGCCAGACTCTTGTATTCGAGCGCCGTGTAGCCGCGTTTCATCGCCGCCAGCACGCGGTCCGAACCCGACTGCACCGGCAGGTGCAGATGCGAGACGAGTTTCGGCGTCCGCATGTAAACGTCGATCAGACGCTGCGTCAACTCGCGCGGATGCGAGGTGGTGTAACGAATGCGTTCGATGCCGGGAATTTCGGCGATGTACTCGATGAGCAGCGCGAGATCGGCCTTTTCTTCCGTGTCGCCCGTTGCGCCCATGGCGCCGCGATAGGCGTTGACGTTCTGGCCGAGCAGCGTGACTTCACCCACGCCTTGCGCGGCGAGGCCGGCCACTTCGGTCAGCACGTCGTCGAACGGACGCGAGACCTCGGCCCCGCGCGTGTAGGGAACGATGCAGTAGGTACAGAACTTGCCGCAGCCTTCCATGATCGAGACAAAAGCCGCGCCGCCCGCGACCTTGGCCGGCGGCATTCGGTCGAATTTTTCGATCTCCGGGAAGGAAACGTCGACCTGCGGCCGGCCGGAACGCCGGCGCTCGGCGATCAGTTGCGGCAGGCGGTGCAGCGTCTGCGGTCCGAACACGACATCGACGTAGGGCGCGCGGGCGACGATGGCCGCGCCCTCCTGACTGGCGACGCAGCCGCCGACGCCGACGATCAGATCCGGCCTGTCCTTTTTCAGCGGGTGCACGCGGCCAAGATCGTGAAACACGCGCTCCTGCGCCTTTTCGCGCACCGAGCAGGTGTTGAAAAGAATGATGTCGGCGTCCTCGGGCCGATCGGTCTTGACGATGCTTTCAGAAGCGGCAAGCACATCGGCCATCTTGTCCGAATCGTACTCGTTCATCTGGCACCCGAAGGTACGGATGAACAGTTTCCTGGTCATTGGAGCGGGATCAATTTTTGAGGGAATCGGCTTCCGCCTGGCCGATCAGCCAGACGCGATGAACATTGCCGTAGTTATCGTTGATATAGACCACATTGGACGACTGCCGCAGCGTCATGGACATGACGATCCGGTTATTCCGGTTACGAAACTGGGCGACCGGCGACAGCCTCAAACTCTGGTCGTCGATGACGATCCAGCCGTTACCGGCGGGCGGCAGCATGATCCCGACCTTCGCTTCGGGCGGCAAGACGCGCCTGGCGACATACGTGTCGTAGCGCAAGCTCGAAGCGTCCGGCGACGGGGCAACGGTTTCGATGATCGCGCTGACGATCGAGGCGACGAGGGGGGCAGGTAATGGCATGGGCGGATTATAAACCAAGCCTTGACGCCAATTCCAGATGGGCCGCGGCGCCGCGTCCGGAATCCGCATCCAGGGCGATTGCGGCGAAAAATCAGCGACAGACCTTCAGACCTGGGTTCAGCTCCCACCGCCCTAAAGTGCGGGGTTTCAAACCGGAGCTGGTTTTACGAGAAGGCCGGCCGCCAATTTTTGTTCATCGATTGTAATCGGCAGTCTGGCCATCGTGGTTGACAACCTCGCCGTTGTGGTTTTTCCCGTCAAGAATAATTCCCGCAATCAATTGTCCGGCTTCGCCGGTCGTCTTGAAATTTTTGCCCGTCGAATTGCCGTTCAAATCAGTCGTTGTTGCGCCGGGCATGATGGCGAAAATCTCAAGCGGTTTTCCTGCTTGTTTGAAATTCTGCCCCAGGCTTTGCGTCATGACGTTGAGCGCCGCCTTGCTCGTTTTATAGGCAAATGGATTGAAGAACCCGGACGCGCCGATGGGTATCGTGATGTTCACGATGCGCCCGCCCGTTTTTTCAAGCACCGGCAGTAATCGCCGCGTGAGTTCAAACGGCCCGAAGAAATTCGTTTCCATGACACTGCGCAATTCATCGACCGTGAACTCGAAACCCGGTTTCCTCATGTCGCCGGGAATGGCGGCGTTATTGATGAGCATGGCAAGGTCCGCGTGCCGCGATTCGATCGTATCCGCCGCCGCCAGAATGGTGGCCTGATTCTGCAAATCGATGTTCAGATAGACGGCCTCGATGCCTTCTTTCTTGAGTTCACGCGCGGTCTCAAGCCCACGGCGCTCATCGCGCGCTCCGATCAGCACAATCCAGCCGGCCTTGCCCATTTCGCGCGCGATCTGTTTTCCAATTCCCTTGTTGGCTCCGGTAACGAGAACTTTCCTGGTCATGATTAATTCCTCTTTTTCATCGTAAAACCAGCATTTTATCCGCCGTTTGGAATCCGCTGCCCAACATCGGCGCGATCAATCGGCGCCATACTCGCGCAACATGACCAGTACCTGCCTCTGGACAGGGTCCTGGCAATCGCGCCCGCCCATCGTCAGCGACCGGAGTTCGATGTCCTCCATTTCGGCGAGGACGGCGAAAGCCGCCTGTTGTTCAGGATTCAACGCCGCAAAGCGCCGCTCAAGAAAATTACCCAGCAACAGATCCATCTCAAGCATCGCGCGGCGCGTACATCGCCAGCGCAGACGTTTTATTTCGGTTGCACTCAGCATGGCTTGTCTCTTTCGTTCAAACGGGTAAAAATCGGGCACCCGGCGCGCCGCCGCCGCCCAGGTCATTCTTTCAGGATAAAACAATCGTTGATTCATGTCGCGGTTTCCAGGTTAAAGAACGCTGTAGACTTGGCGCTTCCAAATTTTCCTGTTTCCCGCCGCTCCCATGCGCTATATCTCGACCCGCGGCGACGCCGAAGCGTCGTCCAGAAAGACGTTTACCGAAATCCTGCTCGGCGGTCTGGCTTCCGACGGCGGGCTGTATTTGCCGGAAAGCTATCCACGGGTAACGCGCGCCGAACTGGAGCGGTGGCGCGGTCTGTCGTATGCCGAACTGGCCTTTGCCGTGCTCGCCAAATTCATCGACGACATTCCTTCAACCGACCTGAAAGCACTGGTCGACAAGACCTACACCGCCGAGGTCTATTGCAACGGGCGCGATCCAGCGCGGGCGCGGGAAATCACGCCGGTGCGCTGGCTGGAACCGGGGCTGGGGCTGCTCGAATTGTCCAACGGGCCGACGCTGGCGTTCAAGGACATGGCGATGCAACTGCTCGGCAACCTGTTCGAGTACGCGCTGGCGAAGCGGGGCGAGGAGATCAATATCCTCGGCGCGACCTCCGGCGATACCGGCTCGGCGGCCGAATACGCCATGCGCGGCAAGCGCGGCATCCGCGTATTCATGCTCTCGCCGCACGGTCGCATGAGCGCGTTTCAGCGCGCGCAGATGTACTCGCTGCAGGACGTCAACATTTTCAACATCGCCGTGCGCGGCGTGTTCGACGACGCGCAGGACATCGTCAAGGCGATTTTCAACGCCCGCGATTTCAAGGCGCGTTACCGGCTCGGCGCGGTGAACTCGATCAACTGGGCGCGCGTCGCCGCGCAGGTGGTCTATTACTTCAAGGGTTATTTCGCCGCCACGCGCTCGAACGACGAACAGGTCGCCTTCGCCGTTCCCACGGGCAATTTCGGCAACATCTGCGCCGGTCACGTTGCGCGCATGATGGGGCTGCCAATCGGCAAGCTGGTGCTGGCGACCAACGAGAACGACGTACTCGACGAGTTTTTCCGCACCGGCGTCTACCGTCCGCGCGGCGCGGCGGATACCTGGACGACGACCAGCCCGTCGATGGACATCTCCAGGGCGTCCAATTTCGAGCGTTTCGTTTTCGACCTGGCCGACCGCGATCCGGCCATGATTCGGACTTTGTGGGGCAGGATCGACGCCGGCGGCAGCTTCGATCTGTCGGCGGCGCCGTATTTTTCCGGCTTGCGAAAATTCTGTTTCGTCTCCGGCAAAAGCACCCACGCCGACCGCCTGGCGACGATTCGCCTGGCCTGCGAAAAGTACGGCGTGACGATCGACACGCATACCGCCGACGGCCTCAAGGTGGCGCTGGAACAGCGCGCGGCGCAAATGCCGACGCTGGTGCTCGAAACGGCGCTGCCCGCCAAGTTCGAGGAGACGCTCATCGAAGCGCTGGGACGCCGCCCCGAGCGTCCCGCCGCCATGCTTGGTATCGAAGAATTGCCGCAGCGCGTCGAGACGATGGACGCGAACGTCGACGCGGTGAAGCGGTTTATCGCGCGCCGGGTCCTGTAAGCGGAAAACGCTGATTTCTGTTTCCCCGGAAATGACGGTTGCTCATCCGCCACTGCTGCGGCACCTTATCCAGCAAGGGGAGAATGGAAGGCTATCGCATGGGGGGAAAGGCTGTCGCAAGGGAGAGGGAAAATTCAGGGTATGCGCGCGTTTGGATAAGACGCGCGGCGGCGTAATCTGGCTTATCCACGGTTTTTCTACCATTATCACCGCTGTTTTTGGTTTTCCGGCAATCCAGCGCAAACCGTGTCGGCCGTGAAGCAAGAACATCGAATAGCCACGGTTCGGCATGGCGCACGGACACGCCTTCGGCGTTTGCTTGCGGCGGCAACACGGTCATTTCTGTTTGGCAGGGAAAGAGGATCGATGCAGTTTGCTCACAAACCGCATTGGGCCAAGCCAAGATGCGGTCATGGTCAGATTCGCAAACCGATTCCGGCATCGTTGCCGCAATCGGCGCAATTGGTTCGCAAGGGTTTCAATCCCTGCTACCATGCGCGCTGTCGTTCACTTTTTTGATTTGAAGGAGCTTTCGATGTCTCAAGAAAAGTATCGCCTGGTGACCCGCAGCGATTTCGATGGCTTGGTGTGCGCCGTATTGTTGAATGAGTTGGAATTGATCGACGACATCAAATTCGTGCACCCCAAGGACATGCAGGACGGCAAAATTCCAATTACCGCCCGCGACATCACCACCAACCTGCCTTATGTGACGGCGGCGCATCTCGTATTCGACCACCACCTTTCGGAAACGTTGAGGAATCCCGGCGAGCACAAAAACTACATCATCTCGCCCGACGCTCCTTCCGCAGCGCGAGTGGTTTATGACTACTACGGCGGCAAGTCGCGTTTTCCAGCCGTGTTCGACGACATGATGGCGGCGGTCGACAAAGGTGACAGCGCGCAGTTCAACCGCGAGGAAATTCTGGAACCCAAGGGCTGGGCGCTGCTCAATTATCTGATGGACGCCCGCACCGGGCTGGGGCGCTTCCGGGAATTCCGCATCAGCAACTACGCGCTGATGATGGATTTGATCCAGTATTGCCGCAACCATTCGATCGAAGAAATCCTCAATCTGCCCGACGTGCGCGAGCGAGTGGATCTGTATTTCGAGCACACGGAAAAAGCGAAGGAACAATTGCAGCGCTGCACGAAGGTTTACAAGAATCTGGCGGTGCTCGATCTGCGCGGCGAGGAAACCATCTTTGCCACCAACCGTTTCATGATTTACGCGCTGTTCCCGCAAACCAACATTTCGATTCACGTGCTGTGGGGACTGCAAAAGCAGAATACGGTGTTCGCCGTTGGCAAATCCATTCTCGACCGCTCCAGTCAGACCAATATCGGCGAGCTGATGCTGGACTACGGCGGCGGCGGACACCACGCGGCGGGGACCTGTCAGTTGGCAAACGATCAGGCGGAAGCGGTGTTGCAGATCCTGATCACGAAGATCAACGCGGACGGTTAGACGGTTAGCAGCCTGTGTCACGAGTTTTTAGACTTGTCCGGTTTTATGCTTTGCCGAGGATGGGATGTATAAAACGGACAGATTGAAAATTCGTGATAAACAAATGTCCAAAAAGTTGCCGCTGCGTGGAAAAAAAGTCATAATTCGGCCCGTTTCAGGTATCACATACCGTCGGCGTGTGTTCCAGGAAAATCAAGCGCGCTGGTCGTGGCACTCGTTCGCGTTAAGCGAGAAAGGATTGGGCGTGGAAATCTATAAAGCGGATGTAGTTATCGTGGGGGGAGGGGGATCCGGTCTGCGCGCGGCGATAGCGGTCGCGCAATCCGATCCGTCGCTGAAGATCGCGTTGGTCTCGAAGGTCTATCCGATGCGCAGCCATACCGTGTCGGCGGAGGGCGGCGCGGCGGGGATCAAGCGTCCGGACGACAGCCTCGATTACCATTTTCACGACACCGTCGGCGGCGGCGACTGGCTGTGCGAGCAGGATGTCGTCGAATACTTCGTCGAGCAGGCGCCGATCGAACTGACCCGCCTCGAACATTGGGGGTGTCCGTGGAGCCGCACGGCCGACGGTCACGTCAATGTGCGTCCGTTCGGCGGCATGAAGATCGAGCGCACCTGGTTCGCCGCCGATAAGTCCGGCTTCCACATCCTGCACACACTGTTCCAGACCTCGCTGCAGTTTCCGTCGATCAAACGCTTCGACGAATACTTCTGCATCGACCTGCTCGAAGAGGATGGCCGTTGCCAAGGCGTCGTCGCCATCGAAATGGCGACCGGCGAGTTCACCATGATCGAAGGCAAGTCGGTCATTCTGGCGACCGGCGGCGCGGGGCGCGTGTTCCGGGAGAGCACCTTGGGCGGTATCGTTACCGGCGACGGCATGGCGCTGGCTTTCCGTCACAACGTGGCTTTGCGCGATATGGAATTCGTGCAATACCACCCTACCTGTATGCCGATCACCGGTCTGCTGTTTACCGAAGCCTGTCGTGGCGAAGGCGGCTATCTGGTCAATAAGGACGGTTATCGTTACTTGCAGGATTACGGTCTCGGCCCCTTGCAGGACAAGCCGAAGAACAAATACATGGAACTCGGCCCGCGCGACCGCCTGAGCCAGGCGTTCTGGTACGAGCAACAAAAGGGGCGCACCATCGAACATCCGGTGCTCGGCTCGGTTGTTCATCTCGACATGCGTCACCTCGGCAAGGCTTACCTGCTTGAGCGCCTGCCGCTGATCTACGAGATGGCCGAAACGTTCCTGGGCATCGACGCCGCCAAGGAACCGATCCCGGTGCGGCCGTGTGTGCACTACACGATGGGCGGCGTCAGGGTCGACGGCAAATGTGAAACCTCGCTGTCCGGCCTCTACGCCATCGGCGAGTGCGCCAGCGTCGGCATCCACGGGGCCAATCGTCTCGGCTCGAACTCGCTGACCGAACTGCTGGTATTCGGCAAACAGGCCGGTGACGAAGCTGCCGCGCGCGCCAAATCGCTGTCGCCCGGCAACTCGGCCAGTCTGCTCAAACAGGCGCAAGCCGCCGAACAGCGCGTTCTGGAACTCAGGGACCGTACCGGCGGCACCGAGCGCATGGCAACGATCCGCAAGGAAATGGTCAAGACCATGGAAGACGGCTGCGGCATCTATCGCATCGAGGAAACGATGCGGCAGACCTGCGACAAGCTCTCCGAACTGCGCGAGCGTTTCGGGAACATCAACCTCGACGACAAGACCAGCGTGTGGAATACCGACTGGCTGTACGCCATTGAGCTTGATTACCAGCTCGATGTGGCGCGGTCGATGGCGCATTCGGCAATCGAGCGCAAGGAATCGCGCGGCGCGCATCAGCGTCTGGACGGTCCGGACGGCGCTTACACGCGGCGCGACGACGTTAACTATATGAAGCATTCGGATGCCTATTACGTACCGGGCAGCGCGCCACGCATCGACTACGGCGACGTGAAGATCACCAAGTCCCCGCCGGCTGCCCGCGCCTATGGTGCCGCCGGAGAAAAAGCGGATAAGGAAAGGAGCGCCTCCCATGTCTGAACAAAAAATCATTGAAATCGAGGTGTTGCGCTACCTTCCAGAGTCGGATCACGCGCCGCGTTCGGAGGTCTACCAAGTGCCTTTCACCGACGATATGTCGGTGTTGCAGGGAGCGCAGTACATCAAGGATAACTTCGATGGCTCGCTGACCTTCCGCTGGTCGTGCCGGATGGCGATTTGCGGCAGTTGCGGGATGATGATCAACGGCATTCCGAAACTCTCCTGCGAGACCTTCATCCGCGATTATTACCCGAGGCGCATCAGCATCGAGGCGTTGGGCAACTTCCCGATCGAAAAGGATCTGGTCGTCGATCTTTCGGGTTTCATCGAAAAACTGGAAGCCATCCAGCCGTACATCATCCCGAAAGAGCCGCGCACCGTCGAAGAGGGCGAATATCTCCAGACGCCCGCGCAATTCGCCGAGTACATCCAATACACGTCCTGCATCAACTGCGCGCTGTGCTACGCGGCGTGTCCGCACGTCAGCCTCGAACCCGGCTTCGTCGGGCCGGGCGCCATGGCGTTGCTGCATCGCTACAACATGGATTCGCGCGATGGCGGTCAGGAGCAGCGGCTGCAACTCGCCGCTTCCGAGGACGGCGCCTATAATTGCAGCGCCGTGGGGTATTGCTCAGAAGTCTGTCCGAAAAGTGTCGATCCTGGCAACGCGGTCAATATCTACAAAATCAACGCGGGGATGGATTATTTCCTGCGCTTCCTGTCGCCGAAAGGGGGTGCCAAGTGAGCAAACGTCGTCCTTATGTCCGTTCAATGGACGGATGGTGGAAAAAGAACCCGTACTACGTCGAGTACATGGTTCACGAGGGTACGGCTCTGTTCATCATTGCCTACAGCATCGTGCTGACCTTCGGCCTGGTCTGTCTGGCACACGGCGAAGCGGCGTGGAACGGTTGGCTGTCGGCCATGCGGAGTCCGCTGTCGGTCATTTTTCACCTGCTCGTGCTGTTGGCCATTGCCTACCACGCCTTCACGTTTTTCAAGCTCTTCCCGCTGACCACGCCGCCCGTCGTTCTTGGCGGCAAGAAACTGGCGCCTGAAGCCATCGTCCGCCTCGGTTGGACGGCGGGCATCGTCGCGGCGATCGTGTCGTTTGTCATCGTCTGGGGGTTGGCATGAAAACTCGTAAACGTTCCAATGCTCCCATTTTATGGGGATTGTTTGGCGCCGGCGGCATGATGGCCGCCCTGTTCGGGCCGGTCATGGCGTTCATCACCGGCATCGCCGTGCCGCTCGGAATCCTGCTTCCCGCCGACACGATGAGCTATCCGAACATGCTGGCGTTCGCGCAGAACTTCATCGGCAAGGGCTTCATTTTCGTGGCGGTCTCCCTGTTCATCTGGCATGCCGGGCATCGTATCCACCATTTGCTGCCCGAAGTCGGCATCCATCCCGGTATCGTCTCGAAGTTGCTGACCTACGGGCTGGCGTTCGTCATCACCGTGGTCGTCGGCGTGTCATTGTTGAGCATCGGTTTCTGAGCGGCGGTTTTTTGTAGTTGTTGTTGTGGGTCGGAGGAGGCAAGGCGGCAAAAGTCGGTGAAGGCCATCAAAACCAGAAATGCGGCCTTCACCGTGTTCGCCCCTATCGGGATTCTCGCTGTTTTCGTTATTTTCAAACGGCCCTGTCAGTAGACCGCCGACGGTAGCTTTCCGTCCGCTGGTTCCTAAAAATTCCGCAACCCTTGTCGTTCCCGCACACGCTCACCGCCGGAATTTGGGCGGAACTTCGCCGGAGAATAATCAAACGGCGAAAACGTGCTCGATGCGCAGTGTCCTGAGTAAGCGGCGGACAACGCCATCGCATTGGGCGGTTCCCCTTTGACGGCAAGGGCGTTTTTTCCTCTCTTTCCAATTTCATTCCAGCGCCAGCGGAAATGACGGGTAAAAACAGGTGCGAGGGGAGTACCGGTCAAACGCGATTACTCCGGAGCTGCCTGCTCATTCAACGCAGTCTCGTAAATTTGCAGATCTTTCGCCGAAAAGCAACAAAAGGTGACTTTCCGAATGCTCTGGTTCGCTTTCAGCGCGGATCGTACCGTCTTGACCGCTATCTCCGCCACGAGTTTGACCGGATAGCCGTAAGCATACTTGGAAACGCCAGCGTGGTGATGCCGTTCGCGGCGGCCAGCTCGATCGAGCGCTGATAACACAACTCCAACAGTTCTGTCCCGCTGTTTACGTGGCCGCGCGACACCGGTTCCACGGTGTGGATGATGTCCCGGGCGGGCAGCTCTTTGGTAAGTTTGGCCTGGCCTATATTGCAGCCTTTCAGCCGTCGGCATTCCGCCAACAGCTCAGGCTCGGCGGCGCGGTGAATCGTGCCATTGAGACCGCCGCCTTCGTCCGAGAGCGACGAATTTGCCGCATTCACGATGGCATCGACTCGACTGGCAGCGAAGCGATTTTTGTTTTCAGCGCGCGAATGATTGTTTTCATGATCGACTCCTCCTTGAATGGGAGCAACGTCTGACCGTCCGAACGGCAGGTTGCCCCCGGCCATTGTAAAATATCTTCACCTCCGATGCTTTTCTGGCTTTGCAGATCGTAGAGGCTGTTTTAGCCGGATCCTACCGTGGCGCATCCGCATCCATTTGTCATTGTGTTCTCGACGTGATCCGCACCAAGTGGCCGTGTCCCAGGACCACGGTCTTGTCGGCGCATTCCGCGACGCCGGAGTCGTGGGTTACCACGATGAGGGTGCTGCCCGCTTCATGCAGCTGCCGAAAAATATCCATGACTAGGTTCTCGTTGGCCTCGTCGAGGTTGCCGGTGGGTTCGTCCGCCAGGATCAGGCTGGGATGATTGATCAGCGCCCTGGCGATGCACACGCGTTGCTGTTCGCCACCGGAAAGCTGGCGCGGCAGATGTTTGGCACGATTTCCCAGCCCCATCCGTTCGAGTACTTGCAAGGCTTCTTTTTCGTCCGCCATGCTGTGGTAATACTGGGCGACCATCACGTTCTCCAGTGCCGTCAGATAGGGCACGAGATGGAACTGCTGGAAGATCAGGCCGATCTTGTTCCGCCGGATGCCGGTCAATTCTTCGGCGGAAAGGTGGGAAATATCCTCGCCGTCCAGAATGACCGAACCGCTGCTGGGTTTGTCCATGCAGGCAATGATGTTGATCGCGGTGGTTTTGCCGGATCCGGAAGGCCCCATGATGGCGATCCATTCGCCTTGCGCAACGCTGAGATCGATGTTCTGCAACGCCTTGACCGGGCCGTATATTTTGGAAACATCGCGCATTTCGAGAATCGTCTTCATGATAATAACGTCCAAAAGTAAAAACCTGCTTTTGGCCGACTGATTTCCAAAAAATCACTGGCTAAGCCAGCAATTTTTTGAAGGGAAAGGCAACGCAAAAGCGGTAGGCGCATCGGTTTTTCCATGTTTTTACTCCTCAAAAATTGCGGGCTTCTCCCGCGATTTTTGACTGAACGATCCGGCCAAAAGCAGGTTTTCATTTTTGGACGCAGCTTCATTCGCCGCGCAACACCCGCGCCGGTTCGACCTCCGTGGCGCGCTGGACCGGCAACAGACAGGCGATCACTGTCACCAGAATCGACACGATAACCGCCGCCGGGACGAGGCCATAGTCCATGGCGATGGATCGCCCAAACACGTTTTCGCCGATGAAGCGCGCGAAGAACAGACCACAGATGCCGCCGCCCAGCCCGCCCAAGGCGCCGAGAACGACGCCTTCGGCCAGAAATTCCCAGGCGATGCGGCGGCTTTCCGCGCCGAGCGCCTTTTTCAGGCCGATCTCCTGACGCCGTTCCATGACCACGGTCATCATGGTGGTGGCCACGCAGATCATGGTCAATACCAGCATGATCAGGGTGACGAGATAGACCAGCATTTTCAGCTTGCCGAGAACGGCTGCCTCGGAACGGGTGACGCGCGTGACCAAACGCGCTTCCAGCGCGGGCACGGCGGAACCGACGGCGACGGCGATATTTTTGAGTTCCTGTTCGCCGACGCTGAGACTCAATTCGACGACATCGGCCCTGTCTTTCTCGCCGGTCATGGCTTCCATGTCCGGCAAGGCCATGAAAATGACGCCGTCCTCGACGCCGCCGGTCTTGACGACGCCGACGATGACGAACTCCGCCGCGAATTTTTCCTGTTTGCCGTTGCGACCATCAATGGAGAGACTTTTCCCCGGTTCGAGCAGCGCGTATTCGGCGATGTCCGCGCCCACCAGAATCTCGTTCGGCCGCGACGGCCAACGTCCGGTGACGCGCCAGTAGGGCCGGGTCTTTTTGACCGCCGCGAAATCCGTGCCCACGGCGGTATACGGCAGCATGTTGCTGCGCACCGGAATGTAGCGGAACGGGGCCATGCCGAGGAGATCGGCCGCGGGAAGGAGCGCGGCGGCCTTGGCGGCGTCGCCGAGATCGATGCTCTCCTGTCTGGCCGAAACCAGCACCATGTTCGCCCCGTAGGAGCGGAACTCCTTGCCCATCTGCCGTGGAATGTCATAACTGAGCGCGACCATGCCGAGCAGCACCGTGGCGCCGACGGCGATGCCGAACAGCGCCACCGCCATGCGCGACCAGCGGCGGAGCAGCGAGCTGGACAGCATCTTGATGGTGAAAGAAATGTTCGGGTTCATTTTCCGTGCAGCACTTCGACCGGCCGCAGCAAAAGCAGCATGCGCAGGGCCGGAAGGCTGCCCAGCAAAGTGACGAGCGCCACCAGCACGGCCATCAGCGGAATCACCAGCGTCTTGACGGCCACGGCGGAACCGAAAACCGTGTAGCCGACGATCTGGGCAAAGCCCAGGCCGGCGAAATAGCCGAGCACGCCGCCGCCGAAGGCGGTAATAAATATTTCGGTCATAATCAGCAACACCACGGAAAGCGTATCCGCGCCGAGGGCTTTCAGCAGCCCGATCTCGGTGCTGCGTTCCATCACGTTGGCCGTCACCAGGTTGCAAATGGCCAGCGCGGAACAGACCAGGCTGAGGATCGTCAGCAGCAGCATGAGCAACTGGGTTTTTTGCAGGATCGCGCCTTCGGATTCGGCGACCTGAAGCACGGCCTTGACCCTGGCTTGCGGCAGGGCCTCTTCGATCTGATAGGCGATGGAACCGATATACGCAGTGCAGTACCAAGTATCCCATTCCAAGCGCGAAAGACTTTTCGGATCGCGAGCGGCGCGGCGCGCCAGATCGTTCTCCGGCGTGGTCAGGGCGCTGACCTCGACGCGTTGCACCTGCCCCGGCTGACCGGCGATTTCCTGCGCCAGACGCAGCGGCGCGAAGATCCGCTCGTCCTCGCCCTCACCCTCGCCGCCGTGGAATATCCCGCGCACGACAAGCTCGCCCCACGCCTTGCCGTCCGGCCCGGCGATGGCGAAAGCATCGCCCAGCCCGAGTCCGAGCCGGGCGGCCAGGGTTTTGCCGACCATGACCGCGCGCGGCTGGTCGTCCCTGGCGAAGGCGCCGGTCACGTCCCACCAGGATTTCATGCGCGTCATGCCGGTATTCACTTCATCGCCGGTGGGCAGGCTCAGGTGCTTGTCGAACCAGACGCCGGTCAGGGTCACGGCCACCCCGCCGACGGCGATTTTTGTGTCCAGGTAGGGGGTGAAATCGACGATGTTGTTGGCCCAGAAAATCATCTTGATCTTGCCGAGATCGTCTTCCCGCAGATACTGTTCACGCCGTTTGACCGTTTCCTCCGCAGGATCCAGATCGTACATCTCGCCGAGGATGGAAACGCCCTTGGGCACCACGTTCAGGTTGGCACCATAGGTCTTCAATTCCTGATTCACTTTGTCGCCCACGTCGAACATCACATTGAGCATGGCCGTGGCGAGCGAAACGCCGAGCGCCACGGTGAAGGCGATCAGCATGAACCGGGTTTTCTGGCGCGTCAGCGCGCCGAAGATCATTTTCAGGAACACCGTCTCTCTCCTCTCGCTGTCAGGGCGACTGCATGGATAAGGTGCTTCGCTCCAGCTTGGCGGCGGCGGCGCAATGCCCCGCCGTCTCCTCATTCAATTCCTTTATCAGCAGCGAGAGTTTGGAATCTCCGCTCCCTGGCGAGGCGGGAACGGGAGTGAACTGCTGCGCGATTCCATGCGAGTGTCCCCGGAAGCGTTCCTGCTCGGCGTCGAGATCCTGGGTCAGGACGACCATGTTGCCGCGCGCGATGGAAAACCGCAGCGGCACCGGGTTGCAGCCGCCGGGAAAGCCGATGGTGGAAATGTTCATCACCACATCGCACAGTTTGCAGATGACTTGGCCCTTGCGCTGGTAATAGCCCGTGGGGCCGCAGATGTCGCAGGCGTCGAGGCCCACCCCGTAGGCGGACTCCGATTTCCTGATGACGATGAAACGCACCGCCGTGCCCTTGGCGGTGCGGTACTGGAAGCGGTGCAGATTGCCGTCGTTGATCGTCCCGATGGGAATCAGAAGCTCCCCGTCCACACCGGCGATTTCCTGCGGCGGCGAGATTTCCGCCTCTTCGCTGGCATAAGCCCGTAGCTCGGTGATCGTCAGCGCGGCGACGGCGAGGCAGATAAAAGTACACACGACATGACGGTATAGGCTTCTGTGCTCCGCGCGCTGTTTGCGCCGGATGGCTGGGTTTTCTCCCCGGATCGGTTCGCGGGCGAGCCGCGAGGCGAGCGAACCGGCAAGCAACGCCGCCAGTCCCATCATCGCGAAAGCAAACCAATGGGCATGGTTCAGGGCGAAAATGACCAGCGACATCAGCCACGG
>JAITNL010000173.1 GCA_031290495.1 Accumulibacter sp. | reverse complement strand
CCTTCCTGCATGTTGCCGTCGCTGATGCCGATCCAGCGCACCAAGGCGTGCAGCGCCCTGGCGTAAGCCACGGCCTCGGCGGATGAACGCATATCCGGCTCGGTGACGATCTCCAGCAGCGGCGTACCGGCGCGATTGAGGTCGATGCCCGATTTGCCGTGGAAATCCTCGTGCAGCGATTTACCGGCGTCTTCCTCGAGATGGGCGCGCGTCAGCCGGACTGTCTTTTCGATCGCTTCCTCGCCCTGTCCAACCGTGATCGCCAATTGGCCGCCGACCACCACCGGCAGTTCGTACTGACTGATTTGGTAGCCCTTGGGGAGATCGGGATAGAAATAGTTTTTGCGGGCAAACACCGATTTTTGCGCGACTTCACCGCCCACCGCCAAACCAAAGCGGATCGCGCATTCGACGGCGGCGCGGTTGAGCACCGGCAAGACACCGGGCAGCGCCAGGTCCACCGCGTTGGCCTGCACGTTCGGTTCAGCGCCAAAAGCCGTCGAACTGCCGGAAAAAATCTTGGAGACGGTCGCCAGTTGCGCGTGGGTCTCCAGCCCGATGACGACTTCCCATTGCTTCATGTTGGTTCCATTCAATAATACGTTAGCATTACCAAAAAATTTCTGCACGCAAAAAGCACTGGATTTTGAGAGCGTGAGACCTAGACGATATATCCTCTTAGGATTTCCGCTATTCGTTCAAAAGCCTCAGCCAATGCAATCTTTTGCTCGTTGCCTATATCGCCATATTGGCGTAAAGCATTTTCAATAATAAAATCCATAGAATCAAGATTACGAGCGTTGTCACTGAAAATTTTGAAGAAAGTCAGCCATGCGCGAACCGGGATACCAGAAACTTCCTGTCTTTCAGTAGACTTCACAAACTCGTCCAGCAACCCATACCGAGCAACACGACCGAAATTTCCCCCTCCATCTTCTTCGGCCCTGTCAGAACATTGATCTGTCTTGATAGCAGGATAGGGGGTTTGATGCAATGCAGAGATAATTTTACCGTTACCTCCACGCTCCATGCGCATGGTTTGCCAATAATAGTTGCGTAGTTCTGCGGCATAACGAGCCTCGCCAACAAAAGGCCGTAACAATTTTGGAGAGCCTGCCACAACATCACTAAGCACCCACGGATAAACCACTAGCAAATCAGCGTCTGCACAAGCATTTGGAGTTATCGCGTAACGGAAAGTTGGTTCACCTTCCTTCGATAAGGCAAACCAGCCTTTGAGTTCGATGCCCATAATGACGGGAATTTCGTCTGGAGCCTCTGTCACTAATCGAACATCTGGAAAGGCTTGTGCTTGCCGTTCAAAACGATATAACGCATATTGACCGTCTGCATCCCATACTTCACGCAAGCCATTCAGTCCGTTGACAACGGCATCTTCTATGGAAGCTCCAAGTGCTGAATTGAGCGTAAAAATGTCTGTTGCCCGAAAGTCTGAAATCCGAAGCGATGTTTTAAACTCTTCTGGCAAGGCATGAAGCGTTTTGATTACGTTGTCGTATAATTTGCGATGAGGCCCAGCATGACTTGGCCCACCTGTTTTGGTGGGGATAATGGGAGGCAGAGGATTAAGCGGCATGTTTTTGTAATTCCTTCATTTCTTGGAAAGTCTGCTCAAGACGCAGTGCGGCCACCTGAAAATAGTCAGCGTTGATTTCTGTAGCAAAAGCGCGTCGTCCGGTATAAAGCGCTGCAATGGAAGCAGAGCACAATCCACCAAAAGGTTCCCAAACCACATCACCAATATCCGTGCAAGCCAAAATCTGATGCTTCATTAATGCCAACGGTTTTTGATTGGCATGAAAATAACCAAAATTTGTTCGCACACGTTCATGACCATGCACAGCAGGCTCCTGCCAAACATTTGTAAGGCCGTGAGCATGATTCCATTTTGCACGCATTTGCGCCCATATCTCCTCGGTGATGGGGGTGTGTCCATCCAAAGAGAAATAAGGATGTTTGGTTGGGCAACCATGAGCATTGCAATATTGAGCCATGCGGACCATAGCTTCTGGCGGTGGGAAATACCACAAGTCATCCTGCGTTAAATATTTACGTGTGGCTGCATTTGTTACACCACAAGCATCATTTGCCTTGGACATTGGAAGAGTACTGCGTTGCCACTCATACCGAACCCAATCCTTGATGGACAACATACGTCCATTGCTGTCAGGCAACTGATTTCTCTTTGTGTAACGCACAGCGACTTCTGTTACAACAGGCGCCCCCCGAATGGTTTTGCTGTTACAGTTCCCCGCGACATGAGCAATTCCTTTATCCCATACATTGCATTCTTCATACTGCCAGCCATGTATATCCAAAACAGGGTGAACGAGCGCCCAGCCAATTTCTGTGCACCAAAACCAGAGTGTCGTATCTGTTCTCGCATAGGCTGACCAAGCCGCCACATGGGGTGCATACCATTTTGCTAAACTGGTTGATGTCTTAGGCTCCCCTGGAAATTTTCCCAATCCATAAGGACCGTCCGAAATAATACATGTTGGAACAACCCATTTCGGGTAACAAGACAAAGCATCGCCACATTCGATTGTCACATCTCCCGCATATGCGGGTTTTACGGAATGCTGAGCAAGATCAGATTTCCCCCTTGAAATGAGTTCCAGTTCAGGTGTCGAAAATTTTTTGCATCTGCTCATTGTTATACCAATCTTTTAGTTTCCATGGCCAAGAATTTCTGGACAGCGCCGATGCCAGTTCGTCGCTTGCTGGTAACGGTGCGCCGCGCCCAGCAGCCTGGACTCGTCGAAATAGCGACCGATCAGTTGCAACCCGACCGGCAAACCGTCGGCGAACCCGGCGGGCACGGCCATTCCGGGGAGTCCGGCGAGATTGACGGCGATGGTGTAAATATCCGAGAGGTACATCTGCACCGGGTCGGACACCTTCTCCCCGACCCGGAACGCGGTCGTCGGGCTGGTCGGCCCCATGATCACGTCGCACTGCCTGAAAGCTTCGGTAAAGTCGTCGGCGATCAGCCGCCGGATGCGTTGCGCCTGCAAATAATAGGCGTCGTAATAACCATGCGAAAGCACGTAGGCGCCGATCAGGATGCGCCGCTTGACCTCGTCGCCGAAACCCTGCGCGCGTGTCCTGGCGTACATCTCGCCGAGATCGGCGTATTCCGGCGCGCGATAGCCATAGCGCACGCCGTCGTAGCGCGACAGATTCGAGCTGGCCTCCGCCGAGGCGATCACGTAATACGCCGCGATCGCCAGTTTCATGTTGGGCAGGCCGACCTCGACGGTTTGCGCGCCGAGCTTGCGGTATTCGGCGAGCGCCCCTTCGATGCAGCGCATCACCCCGGCGTCGCACCCTGCGCCGAAAAATTCACGCGGCAGACCGATCTTCAGGCCGGCCAGCGGTTTTTCCAGCTCGCGCGTGTAATCTTCTGCTGAGCGGACGAGGCTGGTCGAATCGCGCGCGTCGAAACCGGCCATGACGTTGAGCAGCAGCGCGCAATCCTCGGCGGAACGCGCCATCGGGCCGCCCTGGTCGAGCGACGAGGCGTAGGCGATCATGCCGTAGCGGGAAACAACGCCGTAGGTCGGCTTGATTCCGGTCAGGTTGCACATCGACGCGGGCTGGCGGATCGAGCCGCCGGTATCGGTGCCGGTGGCCGCCGGCGCCAGCCGCGCGGCGACGGCAGCGGCTGAGCCGCCCGACGAGCCGCCGGGAACGCGCCCGGTATCCCAGGGATTGCGCACCGGGCCAAAGTACGATGTCTCGGTCGACGAGCCCATGGCAAATTCGTCCATGTTGGTCTTGCCGAGGATGATCGCGCCGGCGGCGTTGCAGCGTTCGATCACCGCGGCGTCGTAGGGGCAGACGAAATTGCCGAGCATTTTCGAGCCGCAGGTCGTCAGCCAGCCCTCGGCGCAAAAGATGTCCTTGTGCGCCAGCGGTACGCCGGTCAACGGCCCGGCCTCGCCCGCCGCGCGCCGCTGGTCGGCGGCCAAAGCCTGCGCCAGGGTTTTCTCCCGGTCGACGGTGATGTAGGCGTTGATTCGCGGATTGATTTTTTCGATGCGGTCCAGA
>JAITNL010000146.1 GCA_031290495.1 Accumulibacter sp. | reverse complement strand
CGTGCAAATGACGGTCAAACTGATCTGCCCGATCGCGATGGAAGAAGGACTGCGCTTCGCCATCCGTGAAGGCGGCCATACCGTCGGCGCCGGGGTCGTCGCCAAAATTGTCGAGTAACGATTGAATCGCGGATGGGTTTTCCCCCATCTGCCAGCTCTTTGGAATCGAGAAAATGCAAAATCAGAAAATCCGTATCCGGCTCAAGGCGTTCGATTACCGCCTCATCGACCAGTCCGCGCTGGAAATCGTCGAGACGGCAAAACGTACCGGCGCCGTCGTGCGCGGTCCGGTGCCGTTGCCGACGCGTATTCAGCGTTTTGACGTGCTGCGTTCGCCGCACGTCAACAAAACCTCGCGCGACCAGTTTGAGATTCGCACGCATCTGCGCCTGATGGACATCATCGACCCGACGGACAAAACAGTCGACGCGCTGATGAAGCTGGATCTTCCGGCCGGCGTCGATGTAGAAATCAAGTTGCAATAAGCGTTTCAGAACGGTTATAATTACCGGCTTTCATCGGGTGGCATCGAATCGATGACACTCATTTTGTTTTGTTTAGTGCTCGCCGGCCAATCGCAGTCGGCAAGAGGAGAATAAGCATGAGTCTAGGCCTTGTCGGGCGCAAGGTCGGCATGACGCGCATTTTCACCGAGGACGGTTTGTCCGTTCCGGTGACGGTGCTCGATGTGTCGAACAACCGCGTCGCCCAGATCAAAACGCCTGAAAGCGATGGCTATACAGCCATACAGGTTGCTTTCGGCAAGCGTCGCGCCTCTCGCGTCAATAAATCACAAGCTGGGCATTTTGCCAAGGCCGGCGTTGAGGCTGGTTCAGTGCTCAAGGAATTTGCCGTTTCCTCCGAGGATATCGCCAGCCTGAAACCGGGCGATCCAATCAGCGTCACGATTTTTTCCGTCGGACAGAAAGTCGACGTGACCGGGCGGACCATCGGCAAAGGTTTCGCTGGCGGCATCAAGCGCCATCATTTCAGTTCGCAGCGCGCCACCCACGGCAACTCCGTGTCACACAAAGCGCCAGGTTCCATCGGCATGAACCAGGATCCCGGTCGTGTTTTTCCTGGCAAGCGCATGGCTGGTCATCTCGGTGACGCCAAGCGCACACAGCAGAACCTTGAAGTCATTCGCGTTGACGCCGAGCGTCAGCTATTGTTGGTCAAGGGCGCGGTCCCCGGCTCCAAGGGGTCGGATCTGGTCGTCTGCCCGGCTGTCAAGGCGGGGGCATAAATGGAACTCAAGCTGATCAACGAGCATGGCCAGGAAGACAGTCGCCTGCAAGCGTCGGACGTGCTGTTCGGACGTGAATACAACGAGGCGCTGATTCATCAGGTGGTGGTGGCCTATCAGGCCAACGCGCGCAGCGGAAATCGCGCGCAGAAAGATCGCGGGCAAGTCAAGCATACGACGGCCAAGCCTTTCCGCCAGAAGGGAACAGGCCGCGCGCGCGCCGGCATGTCGTCTTCTCCGCTGTGGCGTGGCGGCGGTCGGATTTTTCCGAATTCGCCGGATGAAAATTTCAGCCAGAAGCTGAACAGAAAAATGTATCGGGCTGGGATCGCTTCGATTCTGTCGCAGCTCGTCCGCGAGGATCGTCTGGCGGTGGTCGATAGCATTTCCGTCGATGCTCCGAAGACCAGGCTGTTCGTCCAGAAAATCAAGGGCATGGGCTATGACAGCGTGTTGGTGATTACCGACCGCCTCGACGAGAACGTGTTCCTGGCTTCCCGGAATTTGCCGAACGTGCTGGTTCTCGAAGTGAGCGAGACCGATCCCGTGTCCTTGATCCGCTTCCCCAAGGTGTTGATGACCAAGAGCGCGGTGACCAGGTTTGAGGAGATTCTGGGATGAATCAACAACGTTTGATGCAGGTATTGCTGGCGCCGCAGGTTTCCGAGAAGGCAACGTATATCGCCGACAAGAATAATCAGGTAATTTTCCGCGTGGCGCCGGACGCGACCAAGCCGGAAATAAAGGCGGCCGTGGAATTGTTGTTCAAGGTTTCTGTCGAGTCGGTACAGGTTGCCAACGTCAAAGCCAAGAAAAAACGTTTCGGGCGTCATATTGGCACCCGGAAAGGCTGGAAAAAAGCTTACGTCGGTCTGAAGCCGGGGCAGGAAATCAATTTTGTCGATGGAGGAGCCGCATAATGGCGCTCGTCAAAGTCAAACCGACCTCGCCCGGCCGCCGCGCCGTCGTCAAGGTGGTCAATCCGGATTTGCACAAGGGCGCTCCTTACGCCGGGTTGCTTGAGCCGCAATCCAAAAATGCCGGACGCAACAATAACGGTCATATTACGGTCCGCCATCAAGGCGGCGGCCACAAACAGCATTACCGTGTGATCGATTTCAAGCGCAACAAGGACGGCATTCCGGCCAAGGTCGAGAGAATCGAATACGATCCGAACCGGACGGCGAATATCGCCTTGCTGTGCTATGCCGACGGCGAGCGCCGTTACGTCATCGCGCCGAAAGGCTTGAGCGTCGGTCAACAGGTGATCAGCGGCTCCGAAGCGCCGATCAAGCTGGGCAACACCTTGCCGATCCGCAATATTCCAGTGGGAACCACCATTCATTGCGTTGAAATGATTCCCGGCAAGGGCGCGCAGCTGGCGCGTTCGGCGGGAGCGTCGGTACAGTTGTTGGCGCGTGAGGAAGTCTACGCGCAGCTCAGGCTGCGTTCGGGCGAAATCCGCCGCGTGCATATCGAATGCCGCGCCACCATTGGCGAAGTGGGCAACGAGGAACACAGTCTGCGCTCGATCGGCAAGGCGGGGGCGAACCGCTGGCGCGGCATTCGCCCGACGGTTCGCGGCGTGGTCATGAACCCGGTCGACCATCCGCACGGCGGTGGTGAAGGCAGAACCGCATCCGGTATGCATCAGGTCAGTCCCTGGGGTACGAAGACCAAGGGGTATCGCACACGCCGCAACAAGCGCACGACCTCGATGATTGTGCAGCGCCGTCATAAACGCTAAGGGATAGAGAGAACCATGGGACGTTCCATAAAAAAGGGCCCGTTTGTCGATGCCCATTTGTTCAAGAAGGTCGAGACCGTGCGCGCGACGGGTGACAAGCGTCCGATCAAAACGTGGTCGCGCCGCTCGACGGTGCTGCCGGATTTTGTCGGACTGACGATCGCCGTGCATAACGGCAAGCAGCACATTCCCGTGTATGTCACGGAAAACATGGTTGGCCACAAGCTGGGAGAGTTTTCCCTGACCCGCACTTTCAGGGGGCATACCTCCGGCAAGAAGGCGAAGAAGTAAAGGAATGGATATGGAAACACGTGCTATTTTGCGCGGCGTGCGGCTTTCGGACCAAAAAGGCCGCCTGGTCGCCGACCAGATTCGCGGTTTGCCGGTCGACAAGGCGCTCAATATTTTGACGTTCAGCCCCAAAAAAGGAGCGGGAATCGTCAAAAAGGTGCTCGAATCAGCCATCGCCAACGCCGAACACAATGACGGCGCCGATATTGACGAACTCAAGGTCAGGAGCATCTACGTGGAGAAAGGAACGGTGCTCAAGCGCTTTACCGCCAGGGCCAAGGGGCGTGGCAACCGGATCGTCAAGCCGACCTGTCATATTTTCTTGACCGTCGGAGATTAAGGAAAACAAGGAAAAGAAATGGGACAGAAAATTCATCCGACCGGTTTTCGTTTGGCAGTGACCCGCGACTGGTCGTCGCGTTGGTATGCGAACAGCAAGAATTTCCCCACGATGCTGAACGAGGACGTACAGGTTCGCGATTTCCTCAAGAAAAAGCTCAAACACGCTTCCGTGGGCCGTGTGCTGATTGAGCGTCCCGCCAAGAACGCGCGAGTGACGGTATTCTCGGCGCGTCCCGGTGTGGTGATCGGCAAGAAGGGCGAGGAAATCGATCTGTTGCGCGCCTCGCTGCAAAAAATCATGCGCGTTCCGGTGCATGTCAGCATCGAAGAAATTCGCAAGCCCGAGCTTGACGCCCAATTGATCGCCGATTCCATCACCCAGCAGCTCGAAAAACGCATCATGTTCCGCCGCGCCATGAAGCGTGCGATGCAGAATGCGATGCGTCTGGGCGCGCAAGGAATCAAGATCATGAGTTCCGGACGTCTGAACGGCGCCGAAATCGCGCGCCGCGAATGGTATCGCGAAGGCCGTGTACCGTTGCATACCTTGCGCGCCGACATCGATTACGCGACTTCCGAGGCATTGACCACCTACGGCATCATTGGCGTCAAGGTGTGGGTTTTCAAGGGCGAAATTCTGAACAGGAACGAGCAGCGCGAGGCGGCGGTGCCAGAATTGCCGGCTGAAGAACCGGCGCGCAAGCCGCGGCGAGCGGGCAAGCCCGGAGAAGGCGACAGGCTCAGGCGTGTTACGGGTAAGCCCAAGGAAGAAGGACAGGCGCAGGCCAATAATGCCAACGTCAGCGCCAACGCCGAGCCCGCGGTCGAAGCCAGGGCACCGGCAAAACGAGTAAGAAAGGCAGGAACGACCGATGTTGCAACCAACTAAAAGGAAATACCGCAAGGAGCAGAAAGGCCGGAACACGGGCTTGGCGACTCGCGGGACGAATGTGAGTTTCGGGGAATTTGGCCTTAAGGCGACCGGGCGAGGGCGTCTGACCGCGCGCCAGATCGAAGCCGCGCGGCGCGCGATGACGCGCCATATCAAACGCGGCGGTCGGATCTGGATCCGTATTTTCCCGGACAAGCCCATTTCCAAAAAACCGGCGGAGGTACGGATGGGTAACGGCAAGGGCAATCCGGAGTATTACGTCGCGGAAATCCAGCCCGGCAAGGTGTTGTACGAAATGGACGGTGTTGGAGAGGCACTCGCGCGGGAAGCGTTCGCGCTGGCCGCCGCCAAGCTGCCGATTCCGACGACTTTTGTGACCCGTGTCCTGGGATGATCGAACATGAAAGCCAGTGAACTTAGAGCAAAAAGTGTCGACGAGCTGAACAAGGAACTTTTGGATCTTCTGAAGGCTCAGTTCGGCTTGCGTATGCAGAAAGCCACGCAGCAATTGAACAATCCGGGCCAGATCGTCAAGATTCGTCGTGATATTGCCCGTGTGCGCACTCTCCTCCGTGAAAAGGCAGTACAGCAATGAGTGAAGAAAAAAGTAAACGTACCCTGATCGGACGCGTTGTCAGCGACAAGATGGAAAAGACCGTCACGGTGTTGGTCGAGCGTCGCGTCAAGCATCCGATCTATGACAAAATCATTGTGCGTTCCAAGAAATACCACGCGCATAACGACGATAATCTGGCCAGGGCGGGCGATCTTGTGGAAATCCAGGAGGTTCGTCCGGTGTCGAAGACGAAATCCTGGGCGGTGATCAAGTTGCTCGAAAAAGCCGTGGCTATTTAATGATTTTTTTCTTGCGATTTTCGTCAGGGAGGGTATAATGCCCCCTCTTTCGCGCCCGGTAGTTTTCGCCGTGCGATTTTTCCCGTAAAGGGTTCCAAAACTGACCGCACTGACTGCGTTGGCGGGACAAGTTGGAGTTACTTAAATGATTCAGATGCAAACGGTTCTGGACGTGGCCGACAATACCGGCGCGCGTTCGGTGATGTGTATCAAGGTGCTGGGTGGTTCCAAACGCCGCTATGCGAGCGTGGGGGACGTCATCAAGGTCAGCATCAAGGATGCGGCCCCGCGCGCGCGCGTCAAGAAAGGTGACATTTATAGCGCTGTCGTTGTGCGCACGGCCAAGGGGGTGCGGCGTTCCGACGGTTCGCTGGTCAAATTTGACAATAACGCGGCCGTGCTCCTGAGCAACAAACTGGAGCCGATCGGAACGCGCATTTTCGGGCCGGTGACGCGCGAATTGCGCAATGAGCGGTTCATGAAGATCGTTTCGCTCGCGCCGGAAGTTCTCTGAGGGACGGTCATGGAAAAAATTCGCAAGGGCGACGAGGTGATCGTCATCGCCGGCAAGGACAAAGGCAAGCGCGGTGCGGTCGTGCGTCGCGTCGGGAGCGAACGCGTGTTGGTCGAAGGCGTCAATCGCGTGAAGAAGCATGTCAAGCCGAATCCGATGAAAGGCGAGGTTGGCGGCGTCGTCGACAAGGATATGCCGTTGCACATATCCAACGTTGCCCTGTACAACCCGGCGACCAAGAAGGCGGATCGGATTCGCGTCGAGGTGAAGGCGACGCCCGATGGCCGTAAAAAGGTGAAACGGGAGCGCGTCTTCAAGTCGAATGGCGCGGTGGTTGGGGCATAAGGAACGGATATGGCACGTTTGCAGGGGTATTACAAAGAGACCGTGGCGCCGGAATTGGCCCGGAAGTTCGGCTACAAGTCGGTGATGGAAATTCCGCGCATCGCCAAGGTGACTCTGAACATGGGCGTTGGCGAGGCGGTAGCGGACAAAAAGGTGCTGGAAAACGCCGTCGCCGACATGACCAAGATCGCCGGCCAGAAGCCGGTCATCACCAAGTCGCGCAAATCGATTGCGGGATTCAAGATTCGTACCGGCTATCCGATTGGGTGCATGGTCACGCTGCGCGGCCCGAAGATGTTCGAGTTCATCGATCGGCTGGTGACGGTAGCCTTGCCCCGTGTGCGCGATTTTCGCGGTATTTCCGCCAAGGGATTCGACGGTCGCGGCAATTACAACATGGGCGTCAAGGAGCAGATCATTTTTCCCGAAATCGAGTACGACAAAATCGACGCGCTGCGTGGCATGAACATCAGCATCACCACCACCGCCAAGACTGACGATGAAGCGCGCGCGTTGCTTGCCGCCTTCAAATTTCCGTTCAAGAATTGAGGATCAAATGGCGAAACGTGCGTTGATCAACCGTGAAGAAAAGCGGCGCAAGACAGTCGAAAAATTTGCCGCGAAGCGCGCCGGGCTTGAAGCGATCATTGGCGATTTCAGCCGCTCTGAAGAAGAGCGTTTTGAAGCCCGGCAAAAGATTCAGACCTTGCCGAGGAATGCCAGTCCGGTGCGTTTGCGCAATCGTTGCCAATTGACCGGGCGTCCGCGCGGTGTTTTCCGCAAATTCGGTTTGGCGCGCGGCAAATTGCGCGATTTTGTCATGCGCGGTGAAGTCCCCGGAATGACCAAGGCCAGCTGGTAAGCAGGAGAGAATACGATATGAGTATGAGCGATCCGATCAGCGACATGCTGACCCGCATCCGCAATGCGCAGATGGCCAACAAGACGGCGGTAGCCATGCCGTCTTCCAAGGCCAAGGTAGCGATTGTCAAGGTGTTGAAGGACGAGGGATTCGTCGAGGATTTCGCCGTTCACGAAAACGCCGGCAAGCCGACGCTCGAAATTGGGTTGAAGTACTACGCCGGGCGTCCCGTCATTGAAAGAATCGACCGGGTTTCCAAGCCAGGCTTGCGTGTTTATCGTGGCGCGAATGAAATTCCACGAGTGATGAATGGCCTTGGAGTGGCGATTGTCTCCACTCCGAAGGGTGTTATGACCGATCGTAAAGCGCGCGCCGACAATATGGGTGGCGAAGTGCTCTGCATCGTCGCGTAAGGGGAAGACATCATGTCCCGCGTAGCAAAAAATCCGATTGTGTTGCCGCCGGGCGTTGACATTACCCTCGGCGTTACCCTTGGCAGCGACATCACCGTCACGGGGCCGCTGGGTTCGATCAGGTTCGATGGAAATCCTTCAGTGCGTGTCGAGCAAGAGGGGAAGACGTTGTTGTGCGAGCCAGTCGCGGGCGCGGTCAATGCCGACGCCCTGTCGGGCACGGTGCGCGCGATTCTGGCCAATATGGTGACGGGCGTCAGCAAAGGCTTCGAGCGCAAGCTGAACCTGGTAGGAGTGGGGTATCGCGCTCAGGCGCAGGGCGACGTTCTTAACCTGACCCTGGGTTTTTCTCACCCGGTGGCACACAAAATGCCGGAGGGAATCAAGTGCGAAACGCCGACCCAGACGGAAATTCTGATCAAGGGTGTGGATAAGCAGCTGGTCGGGCAGGTCGCCGCCGAAGTTCGCGGGTATCGTCCACCGGAGCCGTACAAGGGCAAAGGCGTGCGTTATGCCAACGAAGTGATTGTCATCAAGGAAACGAAGAAGAAATAGGGTGTATGAATGATTGACAAAAAACAGGCGCGGTTGCGCAGAGCCCGCAAAACCCGGGCCAAGATTGCCGAACTGAAGTCAGTGCGTTTGTCGGTGCATCGCACCAACTGCCACATTTACGCTCAAGTCATTTCGTCTTCTGGCGCGAAGGTGCTGGTTGCGGCCTCGTCTCTTGAAAAGGACATGCGCAAGGATCTGGCCAACGGCGGCAATATCGGCGCCGCGACGCTGATCGGCAAACTCATCGCCGAACGCGCGCTCAAGGCGGGGATCGAGCAGGTTGCGTTCGATCGTGGCGGTTTTCAGTACCACGGGCGCGTCAAGGCGTTGGCGGAAGCGGCGCGCGAAGCCGGTCTGAAATTCTGACCGCTTCGGAAAAAGGATTGGAGTAAGAGTCATGGCAAAAGCGCAAGGCAAAAAAAATCAGCAACCCGAGAAGCCAGACGATGGTTTCCGCGAAAAGATGATTTCCATCAACCGCGTGACCAAAGTCGTCAAGGGCGGACGTATTCTGGGTTTCGCGGCGTTGACCGTGGTTGGTGACGGCGATGGACGGATCGGCATGGGCAAGGGCAAATCGCGTGAAGTTCCCGTCGCCGTCCAGAAGGCGATGGAAGAAGCGCGCCGCAGAATGGTCAAGGTCAGTCTGAAGGGCGGAACATTGCACCATACCTTGATCGGGCGTCACGGCGCGTCGAGTGTGCTCATGCAGCCAGCGCCGGAAGGTACTGGCGTGATTGCCGGCGGCGCGATGCGCGCCGTGTTCGATGTCGTTGGAGTAACCAACGTGGTTGCCAAGGCGCATGGTTCGACGAATCCGTACAACATCGTCCGCGCCACCATCAACGGGCTGAAGGCCATGAACACGCCGTCGGAAGTCGCAGCCAAGCGTGGCAAGACGATCGAAGAGATTCTGGGGTAAGCGGGGTAAGCAATGAGTGACAAAAAAGTCAAGGTTACGCTGGTCAAGAGTCTGATCGGCACGAAACAGTCGCATCGCGCGACGGTTCGTGGACTGGGATTGCGGCGCCTGAACAGTTCGGCGGAGTTGCAGGATACGCCCGCTGTGCGTGGAATGATCGACAAGGTAGCCTACCTTGTGAAGTGCGAGGGCTAAGATGAAACTCAACACTATTGCGCCCGCCGAAGGGTCAAAAAAAGCGCGCCGCCGCGTCGGGCGCGGTATTGGTTCGGGGTTGGGCAAGACCGCCGGGCGCGGTCACAAGGGGCAAAAATCTCGCGCCGGAGGCTTTCACAAGGTGGGTTTCGAGGGCGGACAGATGCCTTTGCAGCGCCGCTTGCCGAAGCGCGGTTTCGTTTCGTTGACCAATGCGCGCAACGTCGAGGTGCGGCTGTCCGAGATCAACGATTTGCGGGTCGACGAAATCGATTTGTTGACGCTGGTTCAGGCCAATCTGGTGCCGCCGCGCGCCTTGTCGGCCAAAGTGGTGTTGTCCGGGCAGATTACGCGCAAGGTCGTGCTCAAGGGTGTGGGAGCGACCAAGGGCGCCAGGGCGGCGATTGAAGTTGCCGGCGGCAGTGTTGACGAGTGAACAGAGAGTGATGGTGACGTCTCTTGGCGACTAATTCCGGACAGGTTGGTAAAGGTGGAAAGTACGGCGATCTTGGGCGTCGGCTGATGTTCTTGGTCGGCGCGCTGATCGTCTACCGCGTCGGTTCGCACATTCCGGTGCCGGGCATCGACCCGGTGGCGCTGGCGGAATTTTTCAACCGCAATCAAGGCGGCATCCTGGGCATGTTCAACATGTTCTCCGGGGGCGCGTTGCGGCGGTTCACCATTTTCGCGCTGGGCATCATGCCGTACATCTCGTCTTCGATCATCATGCAGTTGATGACGCACGCCAGTCCGCAGCTGGAAGCGCTGAAAAAAGAAGGCGAGGCGGGGCGGCGCAAGATTACGCAATACACGCGCTACGGCACCGTCGTGCTGGCGGTTTTTCAAGGAATCGGCATTGCCATCGGCGTAGAGTCTCAAGGGCTGGTGCCCGATCCCGGCATCCTTTTCCGCTTCGTCACGGTGACGACCCTGCTGACCGGCACGATGTTCCTGATGTGGCTGGGCGAGCAGATTACCGAGCGCGGTCTGGGCAATGGCATTTCGATCATCATCTTCGCGGGGATCGTCGCCGGTTTGCCAAACGCGATCGTCGGCTTGTTTGAACTGGTGCGTACCGGCGCCATGCACCCGTTGTCGGCGATCTTCATTATTGCTTTGGTGGTGGGCGTTACCGCCGGCGTCGTTTTTGTCGAGCGCGGGCAACGCAAGATTCTGGTGAATTACGCCAAACGGCAGGTGGGCAACAAGATTTATGGCGGTCAGAGTTCGCATCTTCCGCTCAAGCTGAACATGTCGGGCGTGATTCCGCCGATTTTCGCCTCGTCGATCATTCTGTTTCCCGCGACGATTGCCGGTTGGTTCGGGGCGGACGACTCGATGCGCTGGCTCAAGGACATCGCGGTGGTGCTTTCGCCGGGGCAGCCTCTTTACGTGATGCTGTATGCGGCGGCCATTATCTTTTTCTGTTTCTTCTACACCGCGCTGGTATTCAATTCAAAGGAAACCGCGGACAACCTGAAAAAGAGCGGCGCTTTCGTGCCGGGGATACGTCCTGGAGAGCAGACGGCGCGTTACATCGACAAGATACTCATGCGTCTGACCCTGATCGGCGCGGCGTATATCACGCTGGTTTGTCTGGTGCCGGAATTTCTGATTCTCAAATGGAACGTTCCGTTTTATTTTGGCGGCACGTCATTGTTGATCATTGTTGTCGTGACCATGGATTTCATGAACCAGGTGCAAGCCTACATGATGTCCCACCAATACGAGGGATTGCTGAAGAAGGCGAACTTCAAGGGGCCCGGAATTTCGGCGAAATAGGATGGCAAAGGAAGACTTGATTGAAATGCAGGGCGAGGTGGTGGAAAACCTGCCCAACGCAACGTTCAAAGTGAAATTGGAAAACGGCCATATCGTACATGGATTTATTTCCGGGAAAATGCGTATGCACTACATTCGCATTCTGCCGGGAGACAAGGTGACTGTGCAGCTCACCCCGTATGACCTGAGCCGGGCGCGCATCGTTTTCCGCGCCAAATAGAAGTTCCCTGCGCAGTGGATGGAAATTGACAAAAGGCCGATTGCGCCCGCTGTCAAAAATTTAGGAGAGAAACATGAAAGTGCTGGCATCTGTCAAACGCATCTGCCGCAATTGCAAGATTATTCGGCGCCACGGCATCGTGCGCGTGATCTGTACGGATCCGCGTCACAAGCAGCGGCAGGGTTGATCCCGGTTTTCAGTGAGAATCCGGTGATTACTGTTCATTTACGTTTCGCATAATTGGGGTAAATCGATGGCCCGCATCGCAGGGGTAAATATACCTAACCACCAGCATACCGAGATCGCGTTGACCGCGATTTACGGTATTGGCCGCAGTCGCGCACAGCGGATTTGTGACGCCGCTGGCGTTGTACGCACGACAAAAGTGAAAGATTTGACGGAAGCCGAAATGGATCGTTTGCGCGACCATGTCGGCAAATTGACCGTCGAAGGAGACCTTCGCCGTGAAGTAACCATGAGCGTCAAGCGTCTGATGGACCTTGGCTGTTATCGTGGCATGCGTCATCGCAAGGGACTGCCGGTACGCGGCCAGCGTACACGCACCAATGCCCGCACCCGCAAGGGACCGCGCAAAGCCATCGCCGGCAAGAAACAATAGGGACTGATCATGGCCAAGACCGCAACAAAGGTACGCAAGAAAGTCAAAAAGAATGTGGCCGAGGGTGTCGCCCACATTCACGCATCGTTCAACAACACCATCATCACGATTACCGACCGTCAGGGCAATGCCCTGTCTTGGGCGACTTCCGGCGGCGCCGGTTTCAAGGGATCGCGCAAAAGCACGCCGTTCGCCGCGCAGGTTGCCGCCGAGGCCGCCGGCAAGGCGGCGCAGGAATGCGGGGTCAAGAACGTCGAGGTGCGCATCAAGGGACCTGGGCCTGGCCGTGAATCGTCGGTTCGCGCGCTGAACGCGCTCGGGATAAAAGTCACGTCGATTACCGATGTGACCCCGATTCCTCATAATGGCTGCCGTCCGCCGAAGAAGCGCCGGATTTAAGGAGATAAACAAGTGGCTCGTAATCTCGATCCGAAATGTCGTCAATGCCGCCGGGAAGGCGAAAAGCTGTTTCTCAAGGGAGAGAAGTGCTTCTCCGACAAATGCGCCATCGAGCGGCGCTCGTACGCGCCGGGACAGCAAGGCCAGAAGTCCGGTCAACGCCTGTCCGACTACGGGGTGCATCTGCGGGAAAAGCAGAAGATTCGCCGTATCTACGGGGTTCTCGAAGGACAATTCCGCAGGGTTTACCGCAACGCCGAGCGCATCAAGGGCGTTACCGGCGAAAACCTTTTGCAGTTGCTCGAATCGCGTCTGGATACCGTTGCCTACCGCATGGGTTTTGCGGCTTCGCGTTCCGAATCGCGTCAGGTAGTGCGTCATAACGGCGTTCTGGTCAATGGCCGGCGGGTCAACATTCCGTCCTATCAAGTTCGCCCTGGCGACGTGATCGAAGTCGCCGAGAAGACACGGAACCATCTTCGTGTCAAGGCGGCGCTGGAAGCCGCCGAATCGCGCGGTTTTCCGGTATGGGTGGAAGTCAACGTCAAGGAAGCCAAGGGCACATACAAAGCGCGTCCGGAACGCAGCGAGTTGCCGCCATCGATCAATGAAAACCTTGTGATCGAACTTTACTCGAAGTAATCGCGGCACTCGCTTGATTGAAACCAGGCAAAGGACAAGACATGCATAGCAGTGGATTATTGAAACCGCGAATTATTGACGTTCAGAGTTTATCGCCGGTACACGCGAAAGTGATCATGGAACCGTTCGAGCGTGGCTACGGGCATACGCTGGGCAACGCCTTGCGGCGCATCCTGCTTTCCTCGATGCCGGGGTACGCCGCCACCGAAGTCAGCATTGACGGCGTTGTGCATGAATATTCGACGATTGATGGCGTACAGGAAGATGTCGTCGACATTTTGCTGAACCTGAAAGGCGTCGTCTTCAAACTGCACAATCGCGAAGAAGCGGTTCTTCAGTTGAGTGAAGAAGGCGAGGGCGTGGTGCGCGCGGAAAACATCGTCGTTTCTCACGATGTCGAAATCATTAACCCCAAGCACGTGATCGCGCACCTGTCGAGCGGCGGCAAGTTATCGCTCGAACTCAAGGTCGAACGCAGCCGGGGTTACGTTCCGGGCAACCTGCGTCAGCTCATGGACGAAGGAAAGAACATCGGCAAGCTGGTGCTCGACGCATCGTTCAGTCCGGTTCGCCGGGTCAGTTATTCCGTCGAAAGCGCGCGCGTCGAACAACGCACCGATCTCGACAAACTGATCATGGAGATCGAGACCAACGGCGTCATCGAACCCGAGGAAGCGATTCGTAACGCGGCGCGCATTCTCGTGGAGCAGCTTTCGGTGTTCGCCGAGTTGGAAGGCACCGCGTTGCCGGCCGGACATCAGAAGTCGATTCCGGTCGATCCGTTGCTGTTGCGTCCGATGGACGATCTGGAGTTAACGGTGCGTTCCGCCAACTGCCTCAAGGCGGAAAACATTTATTACATTGGCGACCTGATCCAAAGGACGGAAAACGAGTTACTCAAAACACCGAACCTTGGGCGCAAGTCGCTTAACGAAATCAAGGAAGTGTTGGCCGCGCGCGGTCTGACGCTGGGCATGAAACTTGAGAACTGGCCGCCGGTCGGACTCGACAGGTAAAGCACGGAAAAGAAGAGGAAGGAATCGATATGCGTCACCGTTTGGGTCTTCGGAAACTGAACCGCACCAGTTCGCACCGGCTGGCCATGTTGCGCAACATGACCGTTTCGCTGCTTCGTCACGAAACGATCAAGACCACCTTGCCAAAAGCCAAGGAATTGCGCCGGGTCGTCGAGCCGATCATCACTCTTGGCAAAAAGCCAAGCCTGGCCAACCGTCGTTTGGCGTTCGATCGTCTGCGCGACCGTGAAATGGTGGTCAAGCTGTTCGACCAGATCGGGCCGCGCTACGCCGCCAGAAACGGCGGGTATCTGCGTATCCTGAAATGCGGTTTCCGTATTGGCGACAACGCGCCGATGGCTTTCGTCGAGCTGCTCGATCAGCCGGAAGCGGCTGACGTTTCAGCCGAAGAAGCCGCCTGACGCGCCGAGGCTGACCGTCGGGCGTCAAAAAACCAGGTTTCGGCCTGGTTTTTTTATTCCAAAAATTTCAAGATGTCTCGCCGCCGATCATCCTGGAAACCAGAGCCGGCGGAAGGACGGCACTTATTCTTTGCTCACTGTCTGGGCGCAAGATTTCTTGCCTGATATGGTTCCGAAACAAATGAAACGATGCCGGCCATTTTGACCATTTACGTTATAAAGGAATTGAAAATTGCTGAAAAATTTTTTTCTGAAATTGCCACCGACTTATCGGAAAAATATGAAAACAGTGTTGTCCGTTTTTGCTTCCCCAAAGCCGATAAACCGCACTGGAGAAAACGAAGGATACTGTCACTGTTGCCGGCAAAATTCCACATTCAAAATAAATAACTCGTGGCTGCGCGATCATTATGTCTGTATCAATTGCGGTTCCATACCCCGACAGCGCCACATCCAATATATTCTGGACACATTCTTTCAAGGCTGGGAAAAGCGGGACATTCACGAATCGTCTCCATCCAATGACTTGATCTCGCGATATTGCAACGCATACTCATGCTCGCAATATTTTGAGGGAGCCGAGCCAGGAACACTGGTAAATGGCGTGAGAAGCGAAAATCTGGAGTCGCTGACTTTCCCGGACTGCAGTTTTGACTTGGTTATCACGCAGGATGTGCTTGAACATGTTTGGTGATAGTCTCAAAAAGTATTGATATCAACACTTTTATCAATACGTTGCCTTTTCACCACAATATATAGTGTTGCATGGACTGAGCAACCACCGCATATGGTATGAAAGATGGG
>JAITNL010000131.1 GCA_031290495.1 Accumulibacter sp. | reverse complement strand
GAGCGCGCGGCCAGCGCCTGATTCATTTCGACCCTTGGAGGCAATCATGTCAAACCCACCCCTCGTTGGCATCGTGATGGGATCGGACAGCGACTGGCCGGTGCTGCGCGTCTGCGCCGAAACGCTCAAGAAATTCGGCGTGGCCTACGAAGCCAGGATTCTGTCCGCGCACCGCACGCCAGACGCCGCGCTGGATTACGCCGCGACGGCCCGGCAACGCGGCCTCAAGATATTGATCGGCGCGGCGGGCGGCGCGGCCCATTTGGCGGGCGTGCTGGCGGCGAAAACGGAACTCCCGGTATTGGCCGTGCCGATGCCGTCCAAGCATTTGCAAGGTCTGGATTCCTTGCTGTCGATGGTGCAGATGCCCGGCGGCATTCCCGTCGCCACGTTCGCCATCGGTGAAGCCGGCGCGACCAACGCCGCCCTGTTCGCGGTCGCTATGCTCGCGCTTGGCGATGCCGAACTCGCGCGCCAACTGAGCGATTTCCGCGCCCAGCAAACGGCCAAGGTGCTTGCCAAGACCTTGCCCGATTTGCCTTGATCCGATGTTTTCCGGTTCGCCCGATCCAGTCTCCGCAGACTTGGCGGTCGCCGTCAGGCTATTGCAAGCCGGCGAATTGGTCGCCTTCCCGACCGAGACGGTTTACGGTTTGGGCGCCGACGCCGCCGACCCCGACGCGGTAGCCCGTATCTTCGCCGCCAAGGGCCGGCCCGCCGACCATCCGCTGATCGTCCACCTGCCGGATGCCACCTACATGGAGCAATGGGCGCGCGACATCCCCGCGTCGGCCTGGAAACTCGCGGCCGCCTTCTGGCCGGGACCCTTGACCCTGATTCTCGCGCGCGCTCCCGCTGTGCCCTACGCCGTCACCGGAGGACAGGAAACCGTCGGCGTCCGCGTACCGGCGCATCCGCTCGCGCAGGCCCTGTTGCGCGCCTACGCGCAAGCCGGAGGCGGCCGTGGCGGCCTGTGCGGCATCGCCGCCCCGTCGGCCAATCGCTTTGGCCGCATCAGTCCCACCGACGCCGCGCACGTGCACGAAGAACTGGGCGACGCCGTCGCCCTGGTGCTCGACGGAGGCGCTTGCGAGGTCGGCATCGAATCGACGATCCTGGATCTCTCGCGCCGCGACAAGCCGCCGCGCCTGTTGCGTCCGGGACACATCACACCCGAACAGATCGGCGAAATCATCGGCGAAATCATCGGCGAGTCTCCGGAATTGCCGGATGGCATGAAGGCGGCCAACGTCCCGCGCGTATCCGGCTCGCTCGACGGCCATTACGCGCCGCGAACCGCGATGCGCCTGGTGGCCTCCGACGGCTTGATCCAGGCGATCGAGGAAACCCTGGCCGAGAAAAAACGCTGCGGTCTGTTACTGCGCGGCCCGCTCACGCCGCCGCCAGTCCATTTGCTACGCCGTCTGCCGAACGCGCCGGCGGGCTACGCGCGCGCCCTCTACGCCGCCTTGCGCGAACTCGACCAGGCCGGCAACGACCTCATTCTCGTCGAAGCCGTCCCCACCAGCCCGGACTGGTCCGCCGTCGCCGACCGTCTGCGCCGGGCCGCGCGCGGCGCGGGAACACTTCCTTGCAATCGCGGGTGACTGTATCGCCGGTCTGAAAACCGGCGCTCAGAATTTGAATCCCCGATGCAGGGCAACCACACCCATCGTCAGATTGAAATACTCGACGTTTTCAAAACCGGCTTGCCGCATCATGGCCACCAGCGTTTCCTGGTCGGGGTGAACATGGATCGACTCGGCCAGATAGCGATAGCTGGCTTCGTCTCGGGTGACCAGTTCGCCGATGCGCGGAATGATCGGGAAGGAATAAAAATCGTAGAGCGGTACGAGCGGTTTCCAGACGTGCGAAAACTCCAGCACCAGCAGTCGCCCGCCGGGACGCAACACACGGAACATCTCGGCCAGAGCCTGATCCTTGTGGGTCATGTTGCGCAGGCCGAAGGCGACCGACACGCAATCGAAATAAGCGTCAGAGAAAGGCAGCTTTTCCGCGTTGCACTGCGCCACAGGAAGCAAACAGCCCTTATTGACCAAGCGGTCCCGCCCGTAAGTCAGCATCACGTTGTTGATGTCGGTGAGCCAGACCTGCCCGTTCTTGCCAGCACGGCGAGCGAAAGCCCGCGACAGGTCGCCCGTACCGCCCGCGACATCGAGCACGCGCGAGCCTTCGCGCACACCGCTGCGCTCAACGGTGAAAGCTTTCCAGAGCCGGTGCAAACCACCGGACATCAGGTCGTTCATCAAATCGTAGCGCTGAAAGACTGAATCGAAAACGCCAGCGACGCGCAGGGCTTTATCGGCTTCGGCGACCTGCTCGAAGCCAAAATGGGTCTGGTTTTGTGTGTTCATCGTAAAACTGACTCCGGTTTGCCGCCCTCTCCCTCACTTCGGGCCGCCCTTCCTCATTAACATGGGCACGGCAACCGCGCCCATGCAAATTATGCCGTCACTGATTTCTTACCGCCAGTGCCGCTACGTCATTTCCCGTCGGGGCGTAGCCACCGCATCTTTACCTACGTTTGCGGGAGCGCAAGGTTTCGTAGCTTGGATAAGCCGCGCCAGCGGCGTAATCCAACACCGTTCCAATCATCGCGCAGCGGCGCTCATTTTGAATGCGGCAAAACAATCAACGGCGCTTCGCGTCGAGGGTGTGGGTGTCGGATTACGCCGTTGCGCGGCTTATCCAGGCTACGAAAACCATGCCATGTTTCGACCGTCCATGAATGATTACCAAATTTCATGCGATTGCCCTATGGATTTGAATCGCCCGCTTATTTCTATTCCGGAACTTGCTTGTCCGGCGGTAACGGCGCTGGCTTGTAGCGGGTGGCGAAATCGCGTAGCGCGGTTTCCATCGTCGACGTAATCCCTTTGCGCAATTCTTCGCTGACGTTGAGCAAGGTGGCTTCGACCAATGTTGGCAATTCGTAGGTCATTTGCTCTTCGATCGCCTGTGACATCCGCACGGCAAATTCTTCAAGACTGACGTTACCGGAGGCCGCTGGCAAATCCGGCGGCGCTTCCTCGGAGACCGGCGTTTCGCGTTCTTTCTCTGCAACCGAGACGACCTCGGTCAGGATGGGAATGTCGTCTTCCATCGTCACGATGGGGAGCGGCAGCGGGTTGGCCTCCTGGGTCTTGATCAGCAACGTTTCCGCCGCGACGCTTTGGTCCTGCCGGGTAGCCAGGAAACTGCGCCGTCTGAGCGGTATCGTGGGATTCCTGCCGCTGTCGTCACCGCCGTGGGCATTCATGAAAACTTCTCCGCAAAATCAAACTTGATTGCGTAGCCACGCTCCCTGTAGAACTTGGCGCGCTCATGCGCCTCGCGCCGCTCGCCGCTGTCCTGGCCGACGACTTCGACGACGCTGGTGAAGCGCGAGAAAGCGGGCGGCACGTCAACGGAAAGAATCAGCAGACGCTCGTTTTGCGCGCTGTCGGCGATATCCGTGGTAATCACGATTGGCGTTTCGGCGGCCAGCGGCGAGGTGTCGCGCGCGTGCGGGATGAACCCGGTCGGCGGCGTGAGCCACAGCTGCCGGTCGATTTGTTCAGTGAGCTTCGCCTCGGGCGCGTACACCAGGATCGCCTTGCCCTGCTGGTACGTTTTGCCGAGCAGGAGCGCTGCCGCGACGATGCGGTCGACGGCGTTGTGGTAGAAGAATATCCGGGTCAACGCAGTTTCCCGGCGCGCGCCAGCAGAAAGTGCGTCAACAGCGGGACGGGGCGTCCGGTCGCGCCTTTGTCCGCGCCGGATTTGCGCGCCGTTCCGGCGACGTCCAGATGCGCCCAGGCAAACTTTCCGGCGAAGCGCGAGAGGAAACACGCCGCCGTGATGCTGCCCGCCGGCCGGCCGCCGATGTTGGCCAGGTCGGCGAAATTACTCTTGAGCTGTTCCTGATAGTCGTCCCACAGCGGCAAGCGCCAGGCCCGGTCGACCGCCGCCGTGTCGCCGGCGTCGAGCAGCGCGCCGGCCAGTTCATCGTTATTGGCGAACAGACCGCTGGCGACGTGACCGAGCGCGACGACGCAAGCGCCGGTCAGCGTAGCGACGTCGATCACCGCTTGCGGCTTGAAGCGTTCGGCGTAACTCAGCGCGTCGCACAGGATGAGGCGGCCTTCGGCGTCGGTGTTGAGAATTTCGATGCTCTGGCCGGAGAGCGAGGTGACGATGTCGCCGGGCTTGCTGGCCATGCCGCCGGGCATGTTTTCCACGCACGGCGCGATCACGGTCAGGTTGAGTGGCAGTTGCAGCCGCGCCGCCGCCTTGAGCGTTCCGAGCACGCTGGCCGCGCCGCACATGTCGAATTTCATTTCGTCCAGGCCCTCGCCGGGTTTGAGCGAAATCCCGCCGCTGTCGAAAGTGACGCCCTTGCCGACCAGCACGATGGGCTTGTCGCCGGACTTGCCGCCGCGGTAGTGCGCGACGATGAGTTTCGGCGCCTGGCGCGATCCCTTGGCGACGGACAACAGCGCGTGCATACCGAGCTTTTCCATCTCGGCGTGTTCGATGACCTGACCGCCGAGCTGGTGCTCTTCCATGAGCTGCCGCGCCGCCTCGGCCAGATAAGCCGGCGTGCACACGTTGCTCGGCAGATTGCCGAGCGTCTTCGCCAGCGCGACGCCTTCGCCGATCGCCAGCCCTTGCGCTAGCGCCTGCGCGGCGGCGGTTTCGCCGATCTTGTCGTCGACCGCGAGAAGCAGGTCATCCAGCGGACGTTTATCCTCCTTTTTGCTCTTGAAACGGTCGAAGCGGTACATGGTTTCGCTGGCGATTATCACCGCCTGACGGATGCGCCAGGCGGCGCTGCGCTTTTTCACGGGAATCCGCGTCAGCAGCAAGGCGGCGTCCGCCGCGCCGCTGTCGCGGATCGCCTTGACGGCGGTGCGGATCGCCGTGGCGTAAGCTTGGTCGCCAAACTCCCGCTCTTTGCCCAGCCCGACCAGCAACAGGCGCTCGCTGCCGAGCGCGTGCGGCTTGCGCAGCATCAGCGTGCTGCCCGCCCTGCCGTTCATGTCGCCGCTGGCGAGCACCTCGGCGAGCGCGCGCCGGGCGTCCTGACCAACCGCCCAGGAGGCGGGCGCCGGTGTGCGCGATTCAAATACGCCAAGCACGAGGCAAGCGCCGCGCCGCTTTTCCAGGTTTCCGCTTTTTATGCTAAATTCCACCGCTTGCTCCCACTTATGATCGAAGAGACCGATTATCTCCGTAGTTTTTCCATCAAGTCAAAAAATGATCTTCCAACGCGCCATCCGGCGCGAAATCGCCCAGTCGACCGCCGGCGTGTTCGTCGCCCTTTTCGCCATCCTGATGACCACCCAATTGATTCGTCTGCTGGGGGAAGCCGCCGAAGGCTCGATCGCTCCGGAGGCCGTGGTCGCGCTGCTCGGCTTCGCGGCGCTGAACTACATCCCGACGCTGTTGGCGCTGGCGTCCTTCATCGCCATTTTACTGGCCTTGTCGCGCAGTTATCGCGATTCCGAGATGGTGGTGTGGTTTTCCTGCGGCCAGCCGCTGACCGCCTGGGTCGATCCGGTGCTGGTTTTCGTTCTGCCTCTGGTGCTGGCAATCGCCGCGCTGTCGTTCTTCGTCTCGCCCTGGGCCTTGTCGAAAAGCGCCGAATACCGGGGACATCTCGAAACGCGGCGCGACGCCGGTCAGGTGACGCCGGGCGCGTTCCAGGAATCCTCTTCCGGCGAACGGGTGATTTTCGTCGAAGGCGTTTCCGAGGATGAACGCTACGTCAGGAACGTGTTCATCAGCGCGACGCAGAACCAGCGTTTCGGTGTGACGATGGCGGCGACCGGGCACCAGGAAATTGCCGAGAACGGCGATCGCTTCATCGTGCTGCAAAACGGTCGACGCTACGAAATGCAGCCGGGATCCAGCGAATTTCGGATCATGGAGTACGCGCGTTACGCCGTGCGCGTTGAAACCAAGGAGGCGCGCGGCATCGAAAAAACGCCGAAAAACACGCCGACGCTGGAATTGCTCGGCAGCGATTCGCGCACGCACCAGGCCGAACTGCTCTGGCGTATCAATATGCCGGTGTCGGCGATCGTCCTGGCCATGCTGGCGGTCCCGCTTTCGTTCGTCAATCCGCGCGCGGGCCGCTCGGCCAACTTTCTGCTGGCGCTGTTTGCCTATCTCGTTTACAACAATATGATGACCGTGGGTCAGGCGTGGGTCGCCAGCGGCCGGATTTCCTTCCTCTCCGGTTTGCTCGGCATTCACCTGTCGATGATCTGTCTGCTGCCCTTGCTGTTCTTCCGGCGCATCGCGGTGTTTTCCTTCGCGCGTTTCTCGCGATGAAAATCTATCGCCGTTATCTGGCGCGTGAAGTCACCGTTGGCATCCTGCTGGTGCTGGCGGCGTTTCTGGCGCTGTTCAGCTTTTTCGACATGATCACCGAGGTCAAGGGCGTCGGCAACAGCGATTTGTATCAGCTGCATCACGCCGTCTTTTTCGTCCTCCTGCGTCTGCCTGGCCGTGTTTATGAACTGATGCCGATCGCCGTGCTGATCGGCACCCTGTACGCCTTGTCGTCGCTGGCGCGGCATTCGGAGATCACGGTGCTGCGCGCTTCCGGGATGTCGACGAAAAATCTGTTGTCCAGCCTATTGACCGTGGCGGCGGCGTTCGCGCTGGTCACTTTGCTGGTCGGCGAAGCAGTCGCTCCTCCGGCGGAACGCGCGGCGCAGCGCTTGCGGCTGCAGGGGCGGGGCAAAGCCGTGGCGCAAGACCTGCACAGTGGTCTGTGGGTCAAGGACGAGCGCAGCTTCATAAACGTGCTCACCGTGTTGCCGGATACCCGCTTGCGCGGCATCCGCATTTATGATTTCGACGAAGCGGCCAAACTGCGCTCGGTGACGGAAGCGGAAGAGGGCGTTTATGTCCCGCCCGCGAGTTGGCGGCTGACCGGCGTGACGCGCGTCTACGTCGAGGACGAGCGCGCCAGTCTCGTGAAACTGGCGGATCTGGAATGGCACTCCGCGCTCAACCCGGACATTCTTTCGGTACTGATGGTTTCTCCTGAAAAAATGTCGCTGACGCACCTGTCGGCATATACGCGGCATCTGACCGAGAACCGGCAGCAAACGCAGCGCTACGACATCGCCATGTGGAAAAAGGTGATTTATCCACTGGCCGCGCTGGTGATGGTGGCGCTGGCCCTGCCCTTTGGCTACGCGCACAACCGGGTCAGCGGCGTCAGCCTGAAGATTTTTTCCGGGGTAATGATCGGCGTGCTGTTCCACACGTTGAACGGCCTGTTTTCCAACCTCGGCGCGATCAACAGCTGGTCGCCATTGCTCAGCGCAATCGCCCCGTCGGCGCTGTTCACGCTGGCCGCCGCCGGGATGATCTGGTGGTTCGAACGGCGTTGAGCGCCGTTGCGCGGCGGCGAAACGGTATCGGAACGCGTTCGGAAAAAGACTGTCCAAAAATCCGGTACGGCCTCCTGTGAGTCCGGCCTTCTTTTGTTATCCTCTTGCCATCCAATTCCGTCATGGGCAGACAACTACATGGAAAACTATCGAAAATTGATCATGGTGGTTGACGACAGCATCTCAGCTTTGCTGGTGGCAAAAGACGCGCTGTCGGACGCATATAAGGTCATGACCGTCCCTTCAGCCTTGAAAATGCTGGAAATGCTGGAGCGGCATACTCCCGATCTGATTCTGCTGGATGTCGTCATGCCCGAAATGTCTGGTTACGAAGCGATAAAAATCCTCAAAAAAAATCCGCGCACAAAAAAGATACCGGTCATTTTTCTGACCGCCATGAATGGCGTCGACAACGAAATCGAGGGTCTGAATCTGGGTGCCGTCGATTACATTACCAAACCTTTTTTGCCCTCGGTGTTCCGTAAGCGAGTTGCCATACAGCTGTCGGCGGAATCCGGAATAGCGCTGTTTAACCACGACGATTGTCTTCAGGACAGAGTCACGGCCAGGACAAAATCCATACTCGGATTTCAGAGTAAATTTCTCAAGGCCATCGTCGAATTGGTTGAAGGCGGTAACGGTTATCGTATTGAAAGCGGAAGGCCGCAGCACTGTCTGGGGCCGCTTTTGTCGCGCATGAACAGTATGGATAGCTATAAAGAACAGACGGCAATGTGGGACGCCGAGATACTTCTCTACTCATCGCAGCTGCATGACGTCGGCAAGATAATCACTCCGAATAGCATCCTCAAAAAGCCTGGAAAACTGACTGTGAATGAGTTCGATGAAATGAAAAGTCATGTTCCCCTGGGTGTTGGCTTTATTAAAAAACTGGAAGAAGAAAACGAAGACGACGATGACGATATCCGGTTTTTACAATACGCTGAAATCTTCGCCGGCTTTCATCACGAAAGATGGGACGGTTCCGGGTATCCCAATGGACTTATGGGCGAGAACATCCCGCTGCTGGGGCGTCTCATGGCCATCGCCGACGTCTACGAGGCGCTCACTTCGGAACGTCCGTACAAGAAGGCGTTTCCACACAATGACGCGGTACGCATTATTCTGGAAGGACGCGGAAAGCATTTTGATCCCGCTCTCGTGGACGTGTTTGAGCAGGTCGCCGATCGACCGTGAAGAAAATCGGGGTGCTCGGCGGTCATGACTCAGTGCTGCCTGGATACCCACTTCTTGTGAGATTGCGCGGTACGGCGTAAAGCCGCAAGACATTGAAAAAGCCCCGTGGCCAGGGGCTTTAGTCGGGTTCGGTGCGACGTTGTGAAACGTCCTGAAAAGTCATTCAAGATTCTGCACCTGTTCGCGCATTTGTTCGATCAGCAGTTTGAGTTCCATCGCCGTCTGCGAAATTTCGGCGACAACGGATTTGGAACCTAACGTATTGGCTTCACGATTGAGTTCCTGCATCAGGAAATCGAGACGTTTGCCACACGCGCCGTCCGCTTTGAGCACCCGTTCGACTTCGTCCAAGTGCGTGGAAAGGCGCGCCAGTTCCTCGGCCACGTCGATACGCGCCGCGAAGACGGCGACTTCCTGACGGATTCGTTCGTCGTCGGCCGAACCCAGCGCCTCGGCCAGACGCAGCTTGAGTTTTTCCTGAAACGCCGCCTGCGCCGCCGGGACGCGCGGCTCGACATCGCGCACCAGTTCGCGGATGCGCCGCGCGCGTTCGAGGATCACGGCGGCCAGCTTTTCGCCTTCGCGCGCGCGGCTGGCGGTGAAGTCGTCGAGCGCGTCCCTGGCCAGCGCCAGCGCGGCGGAAACGAGCGCTTCGCCATCGGGCGACGCGTCGCCGAACATGCCCGGCCAGCGCAGAATATCGCTGACCGTCAGCGGCGCGGCGCTGGGCAGTTCATTACGTACTTGCGCCTCGAGTCCACGTAATCGCTGCAACAGTTCGGTGTTGAGCATGGTCTGCTGAATGTGCGTAGACGCCGCCGAGAAGCCCAGGCGGCATTCGAGTTTGCCGCGCGTCAGCCGCGCGCCGAACAGTTCGCGCAGCGCGGGTTCGACAACGCGCAGCTCTTCGCAGGCGCGGAACTGGAAATCCAGGTAGCGGAAATTGACGCTCTTCAGCTCGATATTCAACGCGCCGCATTCAAGATCGAGCGTTTTGGCGGCGTAGCCAGTCATGCTATAGATCATGGAACCCCCGAAAGTTGTACGTAAAACGCCGGTTGGCTTTACAGCCTTCCCATAAAGCCCGAAAATAGACAAGTTTTACATCATAACTTCCATACAGACAGTGCAACAAGCCAACCACGCCCTTCCTCCCGGTTTCCAACTCGACGAATACCGCATCGAGCGCCAATTGTCCTTGGGGGGATTTTCAATTGTTTACTTGGCCGCCGGTCGGGACGGGCTGCCTGTAGCCATCAAGGAGTATCTGCCGAACAGCCTGGCCTTGCGCGCCGAGGGCGAAATAAAACCGACCATCGTCGATGAGTACAAACCGGCGTTCCGCTACGGCATGAAGTGCTTTTTCGAGGAAGGGCGGGCGCTGGCAAAACTATCGCACCCGAACGTCGTGCGGGTACTGAATTTCTTTCGCGCCAACGATACCGTTTACATGGTGATGGAGTATGAACACGGACTGACCTTGCAGGAGGTCATCAAAAAGACCGGCATGGTGATCACCGAAAATTTCATGCGCAACGTTTTTACCAAACTGCTCAACGGTCTGCGCGAGGTGCATTCGCGCAAGCTGTTGCATCTCGACCTGAAGCCGTCGAACATTTACATGCGCAACGAGTACACGCCGGTGTTGATCGATTTCGGCGCGGCGCGGCAAACCCTGGCCAGCGACACGCCGATGCTGAAGCCGATGTACACGCCTGGTTTCGCTTCGCCGGAGCATTACCACCAGCGGGAATTGCTCGGCCCGTGGAGCGACATCTACAGTGTCGGCGCGTCGATGTACGCTTGCCTGGCGCGCATGGGACCGCAGGCGGCCGACAGCCGGATGGAAAAGGATCGCCTGGTCCCGGCCATGGTGCGCTGGGAAGGTCAATATTCCGATCAGTTGCTGGAAACCATCGATTGGTGCCTGTGCATCAATCACCTTTACCGTCCGCAAAGCGCCTTTGCCTTGCAAAAAGCGCTGACGGAACCCGTGGATCAACTCAAGGTAGATGTGGTGGATACAGACAACAAGACCTGGCTTGGTCAATTACTCGGAAAATTCAAAGGGAGAGCTGAACCAAAGTGAAATTCACCATCTACCAGGAAAGCCGAATCGGAAAACGCCAGAACAATGAAGACCGGCTGGCGCACTGTTACTCGCGCGACGCGCTGTTGATGGTGATCGCCGACGGCATGGGCGGGCATTATTACGGCGAGATTGCCGCGCAAATCGCCGTGCAGTGCATGACGGAGGCTTTCCAGCGTGAAGCCGACCCCAAAATCAGCGATCCGTTTTCCTTCATCAACCGGACGATGGTCAACGCGCATTGCGCCATTTTCGATTTTGCCAACACCCACAAACTGCTGGATTCGCCGCGCACCACCTGCGTCGCCTGCGTGATCCAGGACAATATCGCCTACTGGGCGCACGCGGGCGATTCGCGGTTATACGTGATTCGCGGCGGCAAGGTGTTGACGCGCACGCGCGATCACTCACGGGTGCAGCTGCTGATCGAACAGGGCATGATCAGCCCGGAGCAGGCTCACACGCATCCGGAGCGAAACAAGATTTACAGCTGCCTCGGCGGGATGCAGGACCCGAAAATCGAACTTTCACGCAAGACACCGCTGGAAGCGGGCGATGTCATTGCGCTATGTACCGATGGTCTTTGGGGAGGGTACGCCGACGACATGCTGGCCTCCGCCCTGAAGAACGGCAACCTGATGAAAGCCGTTCCGGAGCTGATGGAACAGATCGACTTGCACGGCGGGCAGAGCGTCGACAACTTCTCCATCGTTGCCGCCCGCTGGGAAGACAATTACATCGATCCAGTGCAGGAAGACACTTCCATCATCCACACCCAGGCCATGCCGCTCGGCGAGTTCACTACCCGCATCGACCAATTTGGCCGCAACCCAAAGTACAAGGTTAACCTGACCGACGAGGAAATCGAACGCGCCATCGACGAAATCCGTTTCGCCATCCAGAAATATTCAACCTGAAAACCGCGCCTGGCCGATGCCGTGGGCATGATTTTCAGGTGTTATTTTGAAGAACGATGTTCGGTTACAGCACCAGCCAAACCATGAAAGGAAATGACATGAGAATTTTGCATACCATGATCCGCGTCGGCAGCCTCGAACGGTCGCTGGCCTTTTATACCGAAGTGCTGGGGATGCGTCTGCTGAGTCGCAAGGATTACCCGGAAGGCCGCTTTACGCTGGCTTTCGTCGGTTATCGCGACGAGAGCGAGGAGGCGGCGGTCGAATTGACGTATAACTGGGACATCGCGTCGTATGAAATCGGCAATGGTTTCGGGCATCTCGCGCTGGCCGTCGATGACGCGTACAAAGCCTGCGCCCGGATCAAAGCGCGGGGCGGCAAAGTCACGCGCGAAGCGGGGCCGATGAAACACGGCACGACGGTCATTGCCTTCGTCGAGGATCCGGACGGCTACAAAATCGAGTTGATCGAACGCAAGCCGTCCTGAGCGGGTTTTTTCGGCCAGAATGCCGGCAATTCCCCGTTCAGGCCGGAGTCAGTTTTACGATGAAAGGATTCGCCGTTGCCGGACTATCCGCGTCAAGATCGGAAAAATAAAACGCGGAGCGAAGAAACGCCTCCTGTCGGCGGACACTTGCCATTGTCGAGCATTCTGCGTTTGCTGGCCGGCGACGCGGGGCGTGAGCGAATTTCCGTCCGCGTTCTGGTCGACGCGCTGGGCGATCGTGCTCTGGCGGCGTTGATGTTTGTTTTCGCCCTGCCCAACGTATTTCCCACGCCACCGGGCACCTCGTCGGCGCTTGGCGCGCCGCTGGTCTTTCTGACCGCGCAGCTCGCGCTGGGGCGCAAACTCTGGCTGCCGGATTTCATTTGCCGCCGCTCGCTATCGTTGCAGGACTTTCAGCGGCTGATCCGGCGTGGCGCGCCGTGGCTGGAGCGGGCGGAAAGTCTGCTGCGTCCGCGTGCCAGTCGGCTGGTCGAACCGCCGACGGAGTACGTCGTCGGGTTGGTTTGTTTTATTCTGTCAGTAATTTTGACCTTGCCGATTCCGCTCGGCAATATTCCGCCTGCCCTGGCGATTTGCCTGATGGCTCTGGGCGTTCTGGAGGAAGACGGTTATTGGGTCGCCGCCGGATTCCTGGCCGCCGCAATCGCCGTCGCCATCGTCTCGGGCGTGCTCTTCGCGATGTTCAAAACGGCTTTGTTCGTCGGCAGCCGGTTTCTGTTCTGACTTCCACGGCTGCGACTTCAAAGGCGGCAGCCGAACCAGTTTCGAGAACCAGGCGGAGTATATCGGCACGCATCGGCGGGGCGTGTGCGTGGCGGGTTGCCAAACTTCGCATTCGCACTTGGAAATAGAATAAAATCCGCGCTCGTTACGTCTTGTCAAATCAAATCCATACATGCCCACATTTCAGGAAGTTATTCTGCGTCTCCAGAATTTCTGGGACCAACAAGGGTGCGCGTTGCTTCAACCCTACGATATCGAAGTCGGCGCGGGCACCTTCCACACCGCCACGTTCCTGCGCGCCATCGGCCCGGAACCCTGGAACGCCGCTTATGTGCAACCGTCGCGCCGTCCGAAGGATGGCCGCTACGGTGAAAATCCGAACCGCTTGCAGCACTATTACCAGTATCAGGTCGCGCTCAAGCCTTCGCCCGACGCGATCCAGGAGATTTATCTGCAATCGCTCGAAGCGCTGGGCATCGATCTGCATGAACACGATGTCCGTTTCGTCGAGGACGATTGGGAATCGCCGACGCTCGGCGCTTGGGGGCTGGGCTGGGAAGTCTGGCTCGACGGCATGGAAGTCACCCAGTTTACTTACTTCCAGGAAGTCGGCTCGCTGACCTGCAAGCCGGTGCTCGGCGAAATCACCTATGGCCTCGAACGTCTGGCGATGTACCTGCAAGGCGTGGAAAATGTGTATGACCTAGTGTGGACCGAAAGCGGGGGCCAGCGCCTGACTTACGGCGATGTCTATCATCAGAACGAAGTCGAGCAGTCGAAATACAATTTTGAACACTCGAACGCCGAGATTCTTTTCCGCCACTTCGCCGACCATGAAGCGGAAGCCAAGCGCTTGATAGAAGTCAAACTGACGCTGCCGGCTTACGAACAGGTGATGAAATGTTCGCATTGCTTCAATCTGCTGGATGCGCGCGGGGCCATCTCGGTCACTGAACGCGCCGCGTACATCGCCCGCGTGCGCGCCTTGGCGCGCGAGGTCGCGCAGTCTTACCACGACTCGCGCGAGGCGCTTGGCTTTCCGATGTGCGGGCGCGCCGCCGGGGAGAAAAAATAACATGACGACCGCCGCGACTCTCCTGATTGAACTGTTAACCGAGGAATTGCCGCCGAAGGCGCTCGCGCGGCTCGGCGAGGTTTTTGCCCGGCATATCCAGGCGGGACTTTCCGAGCGCCATCTGCTTGCCGCCGACGCTTCCTGTGCATGGTTCGCCACGCCGCGCCGTCTGGCCGTTCAGATTCCGGGCGTGCTGGCCGTCGCGCCGGACGCCGCGACGTTGGAGAAAATCATGCCGGTGTCCGTCGCGCTCGACGCCGACGGCCAGCCGACGCCCGCGCTGAAGAAAAAGCTCGACGCCAAGGGCATCCCGGTCGCCGCCGTGCCGACGTTTGAAAAACGCCTGGACGGCAAATCCGAAACGTTTTTCTACCAGGCCACTGTGCCGGGCGCGCGGCTCGACGCGGTGCTGTCCAGCATCGTCGCCGACGCGCTGAAAAAGCTGCCGATCCCCAAGCTGATGCGCTGGGGCGATTCCGACCACCAGTTCGTGCGCCCGGCGCATGGCCTGATGCTGCTGCATGGCGACCGTCTCGTTCCCGGTGAAGCGCTCGGTCTTGCCAGCCGCAAGTTCACGTTCGGCCACCGTTTTCTGTCCTCGGGCGAGATCGTCATCGGCCACGCCGACGCCTATGCCGATACGCTTGAGGCGCAAGGCAAAGTCATCGCCAGTTTTGCCAAACGCCGCGCCTCGATTGCCGCGCAGCTCGACGCCAAGGCCAGGGAATTGAACGCCACGATCAACCCGTCGGACGGGCTGCTCGACGAAGTGACCGCGCTGGTCGAATGGCCGGTGGTTTATGTCGGCGAGTTCGAGGCGGAATACCTCGATATTCCGCAGGAATGTCTGATCCTGACCATGCAGCAGAACCAGAAATATTTTCCCCTGCTCGACGCCGCGAAGAAGCTGCTCAACAAGTTCCTGATCGTCTCCAACATGGCGGTCGACGATCCCCGGCACATCGTCGGCGGCAACGCCCGCGTGGTCCGGCCACGTCTGGCCGACGCCCGTTTCTTTTATGACCAGGACCGCAAGACGCCGCTCGCCGCGCGCCTGCCGAAGCTCGGCAACGTGGTCTATCACAACCGGATCGGCTCGCTGCTGCAACGTGTCGAACGCCTTGAAACGCTGGCGCGCAAGATCGCCGCGTCTCTTGCGGCCGACGCCGGACTGGCCGCGCGCGCGGCGCGTCTGTGCAAGGCCGACCTGACGACCGACATGGTTGGCGAGTTTCCCGAACTGCAGGGCATCATGGGCCGCTACTACGCGCTCCATGACGGCGAGGACGGGCCAGTGGCCGACGCGATTCGCAGCCACTACCAGCCGCGTTTCGCCGGTGACGCACTGCCGGAGGGGCGCATCGCCTGCGCCGTCGCGCTGGCCGACAAGCTCGACGCGCTGACCGGCTTTTTCGGCATCGGTCAGATTCCGACCGGCGACAAGGATCCCTTCGGTCTGCGCCGCGCCGCGCTCGGCGTTCTGCGCATCCTGCTGGAAACGCCGCTGCCGCTCGACCTCGGCGAACTGATCGCCGACGCGCGCGCCGGTTTTGCCGCCGACGCGCTGACGCAGCCGGTCGCCGAAGCCTTGCACGATTTCATGCTCGACCGTCTGCGCGGTCTATTGAAGGACGCCGGTCACGCGCCGGACGCCATCGAGTCGGTGCTCGCCCAACGTCCGGTGCGTATCGACCTCGTCCCGCGCCGGTTGGCCGCCGTGCGCGATTTTCTGCGCCTGCCGGAAGCCCTGGCGCTGGCGGCGGCCAACAAGCGTATCGGCAACATTCTCAAAAAGGCCGAGGGCGGCTTGCCCGAACCCGACGCCGCGCTGCTGCGCGAGAGCGCCGAGCAAGCCTTGTTCGAGCGCGTCGCGCGGCTCGCGCCGGTGGTCGACGCGCATGTCGCCAACGAAAACTACGCCGACGCGTTGCAGGCGCTCGCCTCGGTACGCGCCGAGGTCGATCGGTTTTTCGACGAGGTGATGGTCAACGTCGACGAACCCGCGCTGCGCGCCAACCGGCTGGGACTGCTCAAGGCGCTGTTCGGCCAGCTCAACGCGGTCGCCGACATTTCGAGGCTGGGCGTATGAAACTCATCATTCTTGACCGCGATGGCGTGATCAATTTCGAATCGGACCACTTCATCAAGTCACCGGCGGAATGGAAACCCATTCCCGGCAGTCTGGAAGCCATCGCCCAACTGACCCAGGCGGGCTATCGCGTGGTGGTCGCGACGAACCAGTCGGGGATCGATCGCGGTCTGTTCGACATGGATACGCTGAATACCATCCACGACAAGATGCACCAAGCCGTCAAGGCCGTTGGCGGGCGCATCGACGCGATCTTTTATTGTCCGCACTCGGCCGAGTCGAACTGCGCTTGCCGCAAACCCAAGCCCGGCATGTTCGAGCGGATCGCCGCGTGTTTCAACACCGACCTCGGCGAAGTCCCCGTCGTCGGCGACTCGCTGCGCGATCTGCAGGCGGCCGAGGCGGTCGGCGCGCGGCCAGTGCTGGTTCTTTCAGGGCGCGGCAAATACACGCTGGAGAAAGGCGAGAACCCGGAAGGAACGCTGGTCTTCGACGATCTCGCGGCGGTTGCCGGGCATCTTTTGCAATCATGATCGCGCTGTTCCGCTCCGCGCTGTTTCTGTTCCTCGCCGTCCTGATCACCGCTCCCGCCGGGCTGTTCGTCACGCTCGCAGTGGTGCTGCCGATGCGCTGGCGGTTTCATATCATCGCGGTGTGGCGCGCGGGCTTCATGGCGCTTTGCGCCTACGTGCTGAACCTGCGTTACCGCGTAATCGGGCGCGAAAACATCCCCGCGACGCCGTCGATCGTCCTCTCCAAACACCAATCCGCGTGGGAAACGGTCGGCTTGCAGGCCATCTTTCCGCCGCTGGTTTTCGTGCTCAAGCGCTCGCTGCTGCTGATTCCCTTTCTGGGCTGGGCGTTCGCCGCCGTGAAGATGATTTCGATTGACCGCCGCGCCGGCAAGAACGCGCTGAAACAGGTGGAAAAGCAGGGTATCGAGCGTCTGCGCGCCGGTTATTGGGTCGTCATTTTCCCCGAAGGAACGCGCATTCCTCCCGGCGAACATCGCCGCTTCAAGGGCGGCGGCGCTTTGCTCGCCGTGTCGGCGGGCGTCCCGGCGATTCCCGTGGCGCACAACGCGGGCGAGTTCTGGGCCAAGAACGCGTTTGTCAAAAAACCCGGATTGATTACCGTCAGTATCGGACCGGCCATTGATCCGCGGGGAAAATCGGCTGAGGAAGTCAACGCGCTGGCCGAGCAATGGATCGCGACCGAAATGCGCAAAATTTCGCCGCATCGCTACCCGGAAACTCCGCGCGGACAGGCCGGCTGAATCACTGTTCGCAGAGCACGCGCGCCTTTACCTTCCGGGGCTGGGGATTGGTGCCGCGCCAGCGCGAGCATTACCGGGCAAGAGATGGACGACGCTCTCCGTGCTGTCAATGAGTTTGAGTTTTCAGGATTATTGTTTCTTGCTGTCCGCCGCGATTAAATGGCAATTTCTGGGAAAGGAGAGGTAATGAACGGAAAGACGAATCTCACGATTGGCGAAGCGCAGGCTTGCGTGTTGCGGCATGTTCCCGCCGGCGGCGTCGAGGAAGTCCCGTTTGATGATTTACTTGGCCGCGTGCTGGCCGAGGAAGTGCGCGCCAACCGCGATCTGCCGCCGCGCGACGTTTCGGCGATGGACGGTTTTGCCGTGCGCAGCGCCGATACGGCGAGCGCCGGCGCGACGCTGACGGTCGTCGATGACCTCAAGGCCGGCGACCGGCCCAAGCTGACGATTGCCGCCGGCGAATGCGCGCGCATCATGACCGGCGCTCCGACGCCGCCCGGCGCCGATGCCGTCGTCCGCGTCGAAGATACGCGCGCGCTTTCCGCAAACCGCGTCGAAATCGTCGTGTCGGTGAAAGCGGGCAACGATATACGCGCGCGTGGCGAGGCCATGCGCAACGGCGACGTAGTGCTGGCGGCGGGCGCCGAAATCACGCCGGGCGCAATCGGCATGTTGGCGACGGTCAAAAGCGCGCGGGCACTGGTCCGCCGCGCCCCCGGCGTGGCCATCCTGTCGAGCGGCGACGAGCTGGATTCGCTCGACGCGCCGTTCGATCCGGAACGTATCCCGGAAGCGAACGGTCATGCGCTGATGGCGCAGACACGGGCGCTGGGCATCGAACCCGTGCGTCTGGGAATCGCTCGCGACGATCCGCAAGAACTGGCGAGTTATCTGCGCCGTGGCCTGGATTATGACGTGTTGCTGGTTTCCGGCGGCTCGTCGGTGGGCGTGTACGATCACGTGCGACCGACGCTGGAGTCGCTCGGCGTGACGCTGCATTTCTGGCGCGTGGCGTTGAAACCGGGGCATCCGGTGGCTTTCGGTACCTTCGGCCAGCATCTGGTTTTCGCCTTGCCGGGCAATCCGGTGTCGAGCATGGTCTGTTTCGAGTTGTTCGCCGGGCCGGCGATCCGCGCCTTCATGGGGCATCCGCGCCCGTTCCGGCGGAGCGTTACGGCGACGCTCGCGCATACCGTCAAGCATCGTCCCGGACGCACCGAACTCGTTCGCGTGACGCTGCGGCGCGATGCCGACGGCGGTCTGAGCGCAACTTCGACCGGCTTGCAGGATAGCGGCGTTCTCAGTTCGATGGCCTGGGCCGACGGTCTGTTGGTCGTACCGCAGGACAGCGAGGAACTGGCGGCCGGCACGGTGGCGCGGGTGCAATTGCTCGACGGATTTGAAGCGACGTCGAGTTTCATCGAGACAGGCGCATGAACACCGTTGCGGAACAACTCGCCCGCATCGGCATCGTCACCGTTTCCGACCGCGCCAGTCGCGGCGTTTACGCGGATCGGGGCGGGCCGGCGATCCGCGCCTGGCTCTCGAAGGCGTTGATTTCACCCTGGCGCGAGGTGGCGCGCGTCATTGCCGACGAGCAGGCGCTGATCGAGCAAACGCTGATCGAACTCGCCGACGCCGAAGCGTGCAGCCTGGTGGTGACCACCGGCGGCACCGGTCCCGCGCCGCGCGACGTGACGCCGGAGGCAACCGAGGCGGTGTGCGAAAAAATGCTGCCGGGCTTCGGCGAACTGATGCGCGCGGTCTCGCTCAAAGCCGTGCCGACGGCGATTCTCTCGCGCCAGACGGCGGGAATCCGGGGGCGCTGCCTGATCGTCAACCTGCCGGGCAAACCGTCGGCCATCGACGAGTGTCTGAGCGCGGTCTTCCCCGCCGTGCCGTATTGCCTCGACCTGATCGAAGGCGCGGCGCTGGAGACCGACGCCGGGTTCTGCCGGGCTTTTCGTCCGCCGCACGCGGAACCCAGGACCGTCCCCGCCGCTCCGGTCTCATTGCCGGCAGGCGGGGAAAATCCGCGATAGCGGCGGTCAGGCAAGACGCTTCACTCTTCCCCATCGCCGCCGCAACTCCAGTAGAAGGCGCTGGCGGGGGCGACGAAAAAGCCCCGTTTATAGTGGTTCCCATAAATAACCACTCCCTCTAAAAAAACCGTCATTCCCGCGAAAGCGGGAATCCAGGTTTTCAGGCATCAATTGGGGACGATTATTTGTGGGAACCGCCATAGCTGGGCTTTTGTCGTCCTGTAATTGGCCAGGTTTTGTATAACCGCGGCTGGCCGTTCATTTTCACGCGGCCACCCTGAAAACGTTCCGGTTTACAACCCCATGATCAAGCGGAAGTCGTCGAAACGCGCTTCGATTTCCGCGAAACGCGAGGCGAATTTCGGCCACGACAGACCGATGTTGGCGCACGCAAGTTCGGAAAGGTCGGGAACGCGGTTGATCGCGATTTCGCCGAGATCGAGCGCGTGACTCAGACATTCGCCGATGTGCACGAGATCGCAGATTTCGTTGCCGAATTCGTCCGGATCATGATGCGCGGCAATGGCTTCCACGATGTCCGGCGGCAGTTTCCAGTTACTTGCCAGTGCCTGTCCGGCGTCGCAGTGATCGTAGCCGAACACCTCGCGTTCGGCGACGATCAGGCGAATGTCGTCGCGCTTGCGGCAGTCGAGCGCCTCAAGGTAATGAACTGGACTGGAGGTGTACATGAGCAGACGGCCAATGTCGTGCAACAGACCGCCGATGAAAGCCAATTCGGAATGAGCGGTTCCCGTTTGCTCGGCGAGCGCGCGGGAGCAGACCGCGACGCCAAGCGAGTGCCGCCAGAACAGCGGCGCGCTGAAGCCGGAGGAGCACTCGTTGTAGCGGTAAATCAGCGACGAGGCGAGGATGAGATTGACTATCCGGTCGATGCCCAGGAGCATGAACGCTTGTCCGATAGAGTGCATGTGCTTGGACAGACCGAGCGACACCGCGTTGGCGGCGGTCAGTACGCGCGCGACAATGGCCGGGTCGGAGTTGACGTGACGCGCCAGCGTTTCCAGATCGGCGTTGTCGTCATGCAGCGCGTGGATAATGTAAGCGACCACTTCCGGCAACGATGGCAGGTCGGCGGCGGCGACGAGCTGATCCAGGGTGGGGGTGGGGGCGGGGGAGGGAGATGGGGCGGTGGCCGTCATCGGGCTTTCTCGATACGGTAGTCAAGGATAGCGTCGCGCAATTGATCCCTGGCGGCGTTTCCGGTACCGCGAAAAATCATGTCGACGCGTTCGCGAATATCGGCCAGCTCCCGCTCAATCATGGCCTCGTCGCGGTTGTCGGCGACGTACACCGAAATGGTGTAAACGCAGCGCCTGATCATTTGTTTGAACATGGCCTCGTCGAGAACCGTCTCCGCCGTCAGCAGAACCGAGCCTTCGTGGTCGAACACCGGCTTGGCCAGCGCCATTCCGGGCGAGGCGCGTCCCGGCGCGAGACACATGACGCGTTGTTTGTTATTCATTGGCAGTGGCATCAGGTAATTTAGCTGGTATAGTTTGCCACATTGCCTTGTCAATGAGAACATGGCGGCCTTGAAATCGCTTCGAGCAAAACGTACATGACGCAGATGACTCCCCAGGAAATCGTTCACGAACTCGACAAACATATCGTCGGGCAGGACAAGGCCAAGAAAGCGGTCGCCATCGCGTTGCGCAATCGCTGGCGGCGGGCGCAGGTGGAAGAGCCGCTGCGTCAGGAAATCACGCCGAAAAACATCCTGATGATCGGGCCGACCGGAGTCGGCAAAACCGAGATCGCCCGCCGTCTGGCGCGGCTGGCCGACGCGCCGTTCATCAAGATCGAGGCAACCAAATTCACCGAAGTCGGCTACGTCGGGCGCGATGTCGAGACAATCATCCGCGACCTCGCCGAGATCGCGGTCAAGAGAGGTCGCGAACAGGCGATGAAAAGCGTGCGCGCGCGCGCCGAAGACGCGGTTGAGGAACGCATTCTCGATGTGTTGCTGCCGCCGGCGCGCGGCGGGTTCTACAACGAGGTGCAATCCGCCGACGACAACGCCACCCGGCAGAAATTACGCAAGAAACTGCGCGAAGGCGAACTCAACGACAAGGAAATCGAAATCGAAGTCGCAAGCACGATGGTGCAGGCCGAGATTTTCGCCCCGCCGGGGATGGAAGAACTGACCTCGCAGATCCAGGGCATGTTCCAGAACATGGGTGGCGCGCGCAAGAAATCGAGGAAACTGAAGATCGGCGAGGCGCTCCGGTTACTGGTCGACGAGGAAGCCGGCAAGCTGGTCAACGACGACGACGTCAAGACGGAAGCGGTGCACAATGTCGAGCAAAACGGCATCGTCTTCCTCGACGAGATTGACAAGATCGCCTCGCGCAGCGACATCATGGGTGCCGACGTTTCCCGCCAGGGCGTGCAGCGCGACTTGCTGCCGCTGGTCGAAGGGACGACGGTGTCGACCAAGTTCGGCATGATCCGCACCGATCACGTCCTGTTCATCGCCAGCGGCGCTTTTCATCTGGCCAAGCCGTCCGACCTGATTCCCGAATTGCAGGGACGCTTCCCCATCCGGGTGGAGCTCGATTCGCTGACCGTCGCCGATTTCGAGCGCATCCTGACCCAGACCGACGCGTGTCTGACGATGCAGTATCAAGCCCTGCTGGCAACCGACAAGGTGACGCTCGAATTTCTGCCGGACGGCATCCGGCGTCTGGCCGAAGTGGCGTGGTCGGTCAACGAAAGAACCGAGAACATCGGCGCTCGCCGCCTGTACACAGTGATGGAGCGTTTGCTTGAGGAAGTGTCGTTCAACGCCGGCAACAAAGACGCCGAAGAAACGATCCGCATCGACGCGGATTATGTCGACGCGCGTCTCAATGAACTTTCGCGCAATGAGGATTTGTCGCGTTATGTGCTGTAAATGTGGAAAAACGGTAAGCCAGCATCCGGTTTGCCGCGTCGACATCGGCTCCGCATTCGTTTTTGCATCATTCAACCAGGCTTCATTTTTACAATAGAAGGGGAGTGACATGGAAGGGCAAAACATGCTGGTGGCGTTAAATTCATGGCTGGGCGATGTCGGAAGCGTCGTCTGGGGGCCGTTTGTGCTGATTCCCCTGTTGCTGGGGGTAGGCGTCATCCTGATGGTGGGCTTGCGCTTCATGCCCCTGCGCCGGATGGGTCCCGCGTTTGCGGTGATGTGGCGGGGGCGCAAGCACCATCCCGACCACAAAGGTGAACTGACGCCGTTTCGCGCCTTGATGACGTCGATGGCGGCGACCGTGGGCACGGGCAATATTGTCGGCGTGGCGACCGCCATTCTGATGGGTGGTCCCGGCGCGGTGTTCTGGATGTGGGTGACAGCCCTGTTCGGCATGGCAACCAAATTCTGCGAAGCCACGCTGGCGGTGAAATACCGCGAAGTGACGCCGGACGGCAAATTCGTCGGCGGCCCCATGTATTACATCAAGAACGGGCTGGGTCCAAACTGGAAATGGATGGCGACCCTGTTCGCCATTTTCGGCGTGATCGCCTCATTCGGGATCGGCAACATGACGCAAGCCAACGCGGTTACGTCCAATGTGGTGCGTGTGTTTGAAATTTACGGCTGGACGCTCAGCCCGTGGATTGTCGCGCTCGTACTGCTGGTGGTTTCCGGCGTGGTGCTGATTGGCGGCATCAAGCGCATCGGTTCGGTGGCGGGAACGCTGGTGCCGGTAATGGCGATCTTTTACGTCATTGGCGGTCTGGTTATTCTCATACTGCATATCGACCAGGTGCCGGGCGCGTTTGCCATGATTTTCGACAGTGCCTTCACCGGCCATGCCGCCATCGGCGGTTTTGCGGGATCGACGCTGGCGATGGCGATCCGCTTTGGCGTGGCGCGGGGGCTTTTTTCCAATGAAGCGGGTTTGGGCAGCGCCCCAATTGCCCATGCCGCCGCGATTGTCAAGAATCCGGTCAAACAGGGCCTGTTGGGAATGCTCGACCCGTTTCTGGACACCATCATCGTCTGTTCGATTACCGCGTTGGTGATTCTGGTCTCCGGTCAATGGACGGCGGAAGGTATTTCGGGCGCGGGCGTGTTGACTTCCAAGGCGTTCGATACCGCGCTGCCGGGCGGACTGGGTACCTGGCTGGTAACGATCGGTCTGGTGCTGTTTGCCTTTTCGACCATTCTTGGCTGGTGCGTGTATGGCGAGCGCTGTGTGATTTATCTCTTTGGTCACAAAGCGGCGTTGCCCTTCAGAATCTTCTTCACGCTGGTGGTGCCCGTCGGCGCGCTGACCGAACTCGAACTGGTCTGGAATCTGGCCGACCTGTTCAACGGTCTGATGGCGATTCCCAACCTGATCGCCCTGCTGTTGCTCTCGCCGGTGGTCTTCAAGCTGGCGCGGGAATTTTTCGCCAATCCGGAGGCGGAAGAAGAGTAAGCGCCCAGCAAATGCGCCAAAGGTCGCGCGGCTTGGGTTATACACCCAAGCCGCGCGTTGCGTGATTGAAACCAACCCCCTGCACAGCGAAGCGGAATCGGAATACGAGACCGCGCTCGCGGAGCTTGAACCCTGTTTCGATCTTGACCTCTACCTTTGCCCGGCGCCACGACGGAAGATCGGTTCGAGCTTCTGGTGACGCTCATTGAAGCCTATGAACGCGCGCATCACCCTGAAAATCTGGATTCATGCTTGCGCGGGAATGACGGGGTAACTGGAATGTGCCGCAACGAGGTAACGGAAAGGTAACGGAAAGGCATCGCGCTCCGATCTCCGCCTCATTCACGCGATCTGTTGTTCCCGATAAACGCCGATCTCGAAACCGCAGCCGCTTTCCTGCAGTTCCACTGGCTCAAGCAGATAGCGTTTGCCGTCCTGGATCAATTCCAGGGACCGGCGCACGTTGAAACTTCCGGACGGCAATACCAGACGACTGGATTCCCCTGCCCCATCCTCGCGCAGCAGGATGCCCGGAATCGCTTCCGCGACTGAAATTCCCGTCGCGCGCGGATGCAGCTCGGCGCTTTGCGCGTGGCGCGACAACGTTTGAATACCGATAACCGTTTGTGAATCCGCGTTCAGCGAGCGGCGTCTGACCACACCCAGCACCCAGTTGTCGCCGCCCTTGGGCTGCAAGCACAGCAGCGAACCAATCGCCAGCCAATCGCCGACCGACTCCGTACCGGCGCGGAAACCGCCCAGGCTGACATCCTCAACGACCCAGCTTTCCGCCAACTGCTCGATTCCCAGACGCGCCACGTTACCGGCGAACACCGCCAGACAGCTATCGAAACCTTGCAACACCGCCATCCGCGTCTTGACCGTGTGACGTACGTGTTCGCGCTTGGGCGGAACCTGCCCCCAATACAGCGCCAAATGTCTCAACACCTTGAGCAGTACCGGCGCCGGACACGCCATCCCCAGATCGAGCTGCTCCGGAATTTCGCCCCGTTCGACCGTGTTCATCAGCGCGTCCAGCATCGAAAACGCCGCGCCTGGATGGAAGAATCGCAGGTTGGGCGAAGGTTTCGGATGCGGCTTGACCAGGCGCGCCGACGGCAGCGCGCCGGCGGCGTCGATCCAGTACGCACTCTCCCGCGTGTGCTCCGCGCCAAAGACGAACGCCGGCAGAAAATGCGTGATCACCCGATCCGCCATCTCGATTTCAAACGGCAGCAACATCCCCGGCGACGACGAATCGCGCACCAGCGCCTGCAAATATTGCTGCGCCACGCTGGTTGTCCCCGGTGTGCCGGGATAAATCTGCACCGCTTTTTGCGCGTACTCCCCGGCCTCGGCGGCCAGATACGGAAGCCCAAGACCGCGCCACAGGTCCTCGCCGACCACCCCGTAGCGGTAATTGACCCATTTGATCTGATTTGAACGCGCCGCCGCCAACCGCGTCGCCACCAGCGGCAGATCGTTCTTGAACGCGTCGGCGCGCTTATCCTTTGGATTTTTGTTGAAACGCTCGACGCAAACCGCGTAAAGCCAGGAAACTTCGCCCCAATAATTGAAGCACGCCGTCCACAGATAGCGCTCCTCGTTTTTCGACAAACGCGGCGTCGTCAGATAATGCCGCGTCAGTTGCTTCAAATGCGGCTGCGCCGCCTTGTCGAGGCCGCCGATCACCTCATAAAAAAGATCCAGCCGAAAATCGTCCGCCTGGCGCAGCGACTCGAACCAGGTGTAAATCTCATCGACCGCCTTGGACGCGTCGCGCGGCAATTCGGCCAGTACGCGCTTCAATTCCTTGACATCCCCCAGCGGATGCTCAGGCCGCGTCGAAAAAAAATTCAGTAACATGGCATTCAGGCCGAAAAAATATTCGCGCAGTATAAGACAAACCACCGCCCCGACAAACTGGCGTAGAACAGCTCCTCGCCGTTCTTGAAGTTGCGCCATTTGGCCTGAAACCCGACAATTGGCCATCCGCCGCTCCGGCGAGCGCTGCCGTTTTGCCGGTCAAACCGCCCGTCCACGGCTTTTGACTCCTTGAGAATCTGTCAAGCTCCGGCGTTGTGATTCAGCAGTCGGAATTTCAAAGGGCAGGCTATCGGGCGTGATCCTGAACAAGCCAGGAAACTTTACACAGAACCCGTCCTTGCCAGCGCCAGAATCACCGCACGCGCCACTTTTTTCTGTTCAGCCGACAGACCGATAAACGCTTCCAGCACCTCGCGTTCCGGTCCGGCGATAGCGTCCTCCCAGCGTTTTCGCCGCTGCTGAATGATCGTCGACTGCCCGCCAAAGCGCAGAACCTGCGGCTCGATCTTCAGCCAGTCGGCCAGGACTTGCAACTTGTCCTGCTCGGGGATGGACAAGCCCTTCAACCAGCGCGAAACCGCCTGAAAAGTGACCGAGCGCCCCCAGTAGCGGGT
>JAITNL010000114.1 GCA_031290495.1 Accumulibacter sp. | reverse complement strand
GCCGCAAGCCGCAAGCCGCAAGCCGCAAGCCGCAAGCCGCAAGCCGCAAGCCGCAAGCCGCAAGCCGCAAGCCGCAAGCCGCAAGCCGCAAGCCGCAAGCCGCGTGATTTAAGCGCGTTTTGTGGTTGGACGCGCTCCGCGCCGTCCGATCTTTCCGGTGATTCCCCGGACTTCATTGCTTCTGTTTCATCCAGACCGTTCCGCCCGCTCGCGCGTCAAGCCAGCGGTGGTTCGGGCGCGCGCACGGTTTTACGGCGGGAAAAAGCGCCAGACGATCCACGTCAGCAGCCGCTCCTCCAGTTCTTCCGCGGTGACATGGGAGGACTTGGAGAACGGCTGAAATTTTTCCTCGCCGGCGCGCGCTTTACGCTGCCCGCCCGTTCTCGGCTCCTTTTCCATACATCGCCGCCCTTTTGGTTCCAGGGAGAATAAAAGAGGCGGGCGGCATTTACTGTCACCCCGGCACAACCGGGGGATTGGCTATGGGATTTATTTTTCAATCCTGTCAAAAGGAATAAATAATCATGGGTGAAAAAATACGCGATTTACCGGAAATAACAATTGCCGACGCCAGGTTTCGTCTTGAAATCAACGGTTCGTCAAACGATGGCGGTGAACGCGAAATTCATATTCACGCGCAAAACAATAAATTCAGAATGGCATTGTCCGAGCGTGATTTTTTTGAAATGGGAACAGGCATCCTTCTGGCAAGGAAACAGTTGGAATTGCTCAAGGGCATGAGTACGGACGAAGGAGACAATCAAGATGTTCATACCAAGTGAACATATTGACCGATTTTTCAGGATGATGAATGAGTCGGCGGTGGATTACGTCCTGATAAAAAACGTAAACAACGAGCTGCCTTCGGGTTTGTTGGACGGGAAGGATATCGACATTGTTGTCGCCCCGCAATGCAAGACCCGGTTTGAAAGAACGATGCAAAACAATGATTATCGCGCGCATACCAATCCCTTCGGGAAAGCCAATGGCTGGAATTTTGCTTATGGTTTACAGGAATATCAATTCTGGAAAAAGGAAGGTATTCCCGGCGATCTGTATATTGACGCGTCCTTCGCTTTGTGCTGTAAATCATTGACTCCGAATATCTGGATTCCGCTCGATGGATTTATAAATGAAACGATCTGGAAAAACAGGATTTTTGACGACGCTCTGAATTGCTGGAGAATGGACGATAAAAATTTATTGCTGTACCTTTTGGTTCGATGTATTTTTGACAAGAGAAATTTTACCGCCGCCTATATTTCAGACATTGAAAAGTTGAAACATCTTTTTATGGATGATTATGTCCGAAAAGCAATGAATCTTGTGTTTTTTGCCTTTGCTCCGAATTTGATTGACCTTGTGTCGCGGGGGCGTTATGAATCCATATTGACAGAACATCTTTCGTTTTCTGAATATTGAAGGGCTATCGGAATGAGCAACCCGGCTGTTGTCTTTTTATCGAAAATCGATCGCGACGGATTGTATTTTGCCGTTGAAGATAATATTGGAGAGGCGATACATATTCACCTGGCAAACAGAGTGGTTAATATAAGACTGGATTTGACCATAAAGGATTTCCTTGTTATTGCCGATCAAATAAAAGAAGCGCTTGACGACCTTTTGGATGGAAAAGCGCGATGTTGTGAGTTCGATAATACATTTCTTTTCACCATGTCCCGATATCTGCCGGATCTGGAGAACATTACTTACGATACCGTCATGATCGAGGATATTATTGTCGATAATTTTGTCGATGGTAATATCCTGTTGCGTCCGATAACCGATGCGTGGGTCGGGAAGGCCATGCTCAAGGATGATTCCGGTGAAAATGACACGCATGGGCAAATAAACTATCTTTCAAATCAATCGTTATCGACATCGAATCGTGAACGCGTGGATTCCAATTACAACCGAATCAAAACGCAGGGCGGGTTTGGAATAAACGACTGTGTTACTTTCTTTTTTGACAGTAATTGCATTCGCGATGGGCAGCATAGAGCGGTCAGTTTGTATAAAATAAAAGGAAATTGCCCGGTTCCCTGCCGGCGCCTGTGGTTTCGCGAGGGGAAGTACAAACCCTTTTGTACAAGCGACCTGGAAAAACGGCTTGAGCAAAGTCAAACGCAAAACAATAATCTGCAAACCCTGCTTGAGCAAAGCCAAACGCAAAACAATAATCTGCAAACCCTGCTTGAGCAAAGCCGCGCGGGAAACGCGGCCTTGCTTTCTTCCCGTTCATGGAAGATTTCCGCGCCTTTCCGCGCGGTTAAAAGACTGCTTGGAAAGTAAAGCGGTCATTTATGTGGTGATAGTCAAAAAACCGGTTGAATTTGCGAAACCCATCCCGCGCTCTCCCGCAAGGGGGGATGGAAGGAGGCCATTCATCGTAAAACCGGAGTTGGTTTTACGATGAAATTCGCCGCCTTGCGGAAGCGTCGCGCGCTTCGCCGCTCAAAGCGCGAAAGGCCGCGTAGCGGCTTGGGGCGATGTCGCCGGCATCGACGGCGGCGCGGATCGCGCAGCCCGGTTCGCGGTCGTGGCGGCAATCGCGGAACCGGCAGCTTCCCCGCAAGGGGCGAAATTCGCGGAAGCCGTGTTCGAGTTCGGGCAGGGACAAATGATGCAGTCCAAACTCTTGCAGCCCCGGCGAATCGATGATCGACGCATTCTCCGGTAGGCGATAGAGCGTGGCGTGCGTCGTGGTGTGCTTGCCTGAATCGAGCGCTTGTGAAATCTCGCGGGTGCGGGCCTTGGCTTCGGGAATCAGCGCGTTGATCAGCGTCGATTTGCCCATTCCCGACTGGCCGACGAGCACCCCGCTCTGCCCGGCAAGCGGTGGTCTCAGGGCATCGGCGCCGGCGTTATCGCGCGCGGACAAGCGGAGAATCGGGCAGCCCAGGCGGGAAAACGGCGCCAGCGCGGCCTCGGCCGACGCCAGACGGTCGGCGAGATCGCACTTGTTGAGCACGATCAACGCGCCGATGTCCTGGCTTTCGGCGGCGACCAGACAGCGCGTCACGAGTTCTTCCGAAAAAGAGGGTTCGACCGCGACCACGATGATTACCAGGCTGACGTTGGCCGCGATCAGTTTTTGCCGGAATGCGTTGGAGCGATAGAGCAGGGCGCGGCGCGGCAGGACGGCGTCGATGACGCCCTGGGTCGCGTTGTCGCGCACGATCAATACCTGGTCTCCGCAGGCCAGGCGGCTTTTCTTGCCGCGCGGAAAACACGGCAACGCACCGCCGTCCGGCAGTTCGACCAGATAGTGCCGCCCATGCGCGGCGATGACCGTTCCTTCGAGCTTCAAAGGGAACTGGATGAAGCCGAGAGGCGCGCGACGCGCTGTACCGCCGGCGGGTGCGAGTCGTAGAAGAGGGAATGCAGCGGGTCGGGCGTCAGGGTCGCGGCGTTGTCCTCGTACAGTTTGACCAGCGCCTGGATGAGATCGGCCGCTTGAGCGTGCGTGCTGGCGTAACGGTCGGCCGCGAACTCGTGGCGGCGCGAAAGCAGGCTGGTCAGCGGCGTCAACAGGAAAGCGAACACCGGAATAATCTGAAAAAACAGGATCAGCGCCATCGCCGTATTGCGGGCGCTGTCCGAGGTGACGCCCAGGCCGGCATAAAACCAATCGGCGTTCATCAGCCCGCCGAGCGCGTACAGCAGCAACAGCGTCACGCCGAAAATCAGCGCGATGCGCTTGATTACGTGGCGATGCGCGAAATGTCCCAGCTCATGCGCCAACACGGCTTCCACTTCCCGCGCTTCGAGCCGGCCGAGCAGCGTGTCGAAAAAAACGATGCGCTTGGTTTTGCCGAAGCCAGTGAAATAGGCGTTGCCGTGAGCGGAACGTCGCGAGCCGTCCATCACGAACAATCCGGAACTGGTGAATCCGCAGCGCGCCAGCAGGGCCTCGATGCGCGTCTTCAGCGTCACGTCGTCGAGCGGCGTGAAGGTATTGAACAGCGGCGCGATCCAGGTCGGATAAACGAACAGAATCAACAGGTTGAAAGCGCACCAGAACAGCCAGACGTACAACCACCACGTATTTCCCATGCGCGCCATCAGCCACAGCACGGCGAGCAGGAACGGCACGCCGATGACGAGTCCGAGCAGCAGTTGTTTGACCAGATCGAGCATGAACAGACGCAGCGTCATCCGGTTGAAGCCAAAGCGCTGTTCGATCACGAACTGGGTATACAGCGACATCGGCAGGTCGATGATTCCAGAAATGGCGATGACGCTGAAGATCAAAGCGACGCCATACCACAGACCGTCGAGGCGCGGCGACCAGAACTCGTGCAGCGCCTGCAAACCGCCGCCGAGCGTGAAGGCCAGCAGCACCACGACATCGACAGCCAGCGACAGCCTGCCGAAGCGGACGCGGGTGATGCAATATTCGGCCGCTTTCTGATGCGCCGCGAGCGAAACGCGGTCGGCGAAAGGTTCCGGGATCGCCGCCCGATGCGCGTCGACATAGGCAATCTGCCGGACGCCAAGCCACAGACGCAAGGCGATCATCAAGAGCAAAGCGCCGAGAAACGCCAGCGAGAAGGGTGAAGACAGGACGGAATCAAACATCGAGCTGTGCCAAAATAGGGTTTTTGCGGAAGCGATGGATTATCCCAAAAAAAGTGTTTGACCACGGTGGGCACGGCGCATCGCCGGAAAAATGGAACCCGGATTATATGGCACAGAACGACAATCATCTCATCTGGCTGGACATGGAAATGACCGGCCTCGATCCCGAACGTGAGCGCATCATCGAATTGGCGATGATCGTCACCGACAGCAATCTCGAAACCGTCGCCGAGTCGCCCGTCTGGGTTGTGCATCAGCCGGATTCGCTGCTCGACGCGATGGACGCGTGGAACACCGGCACGCACGGCAAATCCGGACTGACCGCGCGGGTGCGCGCGTCGCCCCTCGACGAAGCGACGGTCGAAGCGGCGGCGCTGGCCTTCGCGCGCGAGCACGCGCCGCAGGGAATCAGCCCGATGTGCGGCAACTCGATCGGCCAGGATCGGCGTTTCATGGTGCGTTACATGCCGGCGCTCGAAGCGTGGTTCCACTATCGCAACATCGACGTCAGCACGCTCAAGGAACTCTGCAAGCGCTGGAATCCCGATCTGGCCAAAGGTTTCAAGAAAGCCTCGGCGCATACCGCGCTGGCCGATGTGCGCGAATCGATCGAGGAACTGAAGTACTACCGGGAACATTTCTTGACATCCCCACCTGCCTGAAGACAGGGGATTCCCGCGGCGTCTGAACGTGGTCTGCCCGTCCAGATCGCTTCGGAGGTTTCCTGCTTCACAGAGACGCCTGACCGCGCGTTCTCAAAACCGCAAAACCGGACAAGTCTGAAAACTCGTGACACACTCGCCGCAACGGAAGCAGCGGAACGACGGAAATGGTGCCAAAATAGCGACTTCCAAAGTCAGGTCACAAACGTTTTATTCACCAGGAGGTAAAACCCATGAGCATTTCCATGTATCGAACCAGTGTTCCCGTTTTTGTCCGCGCACTCAAAAGTCTCGCCACCATCCTCGACAAGGCGCAAGCGCACGCGGAGGCGAAGAAGATCGCCGCCAACGTGCTGCCCGCGTCACGCCTGATTGCCGACATGTTTCCATTGAGCCGGCAGATACAGATCGCCAGCGATCACGCCAAGGGTTCCGTGGCGCGTCTGGCGGGAGTCGATATTCCGAAATACGAGGATAACGAACAGACCATCGAGGATTTGCAGACGCGCGTTGCCAAAACCATCGCCTTTGTCGAAAGTTTCACGGCGGCGCAAATCGACGGCAGCGAAGAGCGCGACATCGTGCTGACCCTGAGCAGCGGCGAACTCAAGTTCAAAGGCATTGACTATCTGCTGGGATTCGCGCTGCCCAATTTCTATTTCCACGCGGTGACGGCCTACGACATTTTGCGTCAGAACGGTGTGGAAATCGGCAAACGCGACTTTCTCTCTCTCACCAGATGAGGCGCAATTCGTAATTCCCGCGTAATTCTCATTTCGTGGCGGATAAGCCGCTTTGCGGCTTATCCATCAACCTGACGCTCATGGTGTTTGACGCCCATCCTGAAGATCAAAGAATCACGCCACCGCCGAGGCATACCCGGCTTTCATACACCGCCACCGACTGTCCGTGGAACTGGAGCTTTTGCCGTTTCAAAAACATTCCAATTTCCTTTGTCCACCAGGATGGCAGGAGAGCCAAAAAGTAAATGATACCGCACCCAATGCTGCTATATAATTCTTTCCTCCGTTCAAAACATAAATGACATTTAAGCCACCTTTAATTTACTTTGATTTTTAATCCGTAGAGTTTTCCAAACGCGGCATTTTATGGAATATCTCATCAGGCAGACGGAAACTTTCGCCAGATGGCGGCATGACCTTCGCGATCATACGGCGAGAGCGGCTATCCGTCGCCGGATTTTGCGTATGGAGAAAGGAAATCTTGGCGACGTAAAACCTGTTGGTGAAGGAGTTTCCGAAGTACGGGTCGATGTTGGCACGGGCTATGGACTCTATTTCGTGACGCGCGAACGTACCCTCATTTTCTTGTTGCGTGGTGGTGATAAATCGACACAGGCAGCCGACATCAGAGCCGCGAAGGAACTGGCAAAGGAGATATGAATCATGACCATCAAAACGCTCCCGTTTGACATCGTGGCGGAACTCGATAACGAGGAAGACATCCAGGAGTTTTTCCGTCAGGTCATGGAAGACGGCAGCGCCGAAGAAATCGCGGAAGCGCTCGGCATCGTTGCGCGCGCACGCGGCATGGCGCAACTCGCAAAAGACGCCGGCCTCGAACGCGAAAGTCTCAATCAGGCGCTTGCCCCCGGCGCGAAACCACGATTCGAGACCGTTCTGAAAGTCACCCGCGCCTTGGGGCTGAAAATGACCGTTGCGCATGTCTGATCGTAGATGTGCCATTTTCGCTCGTTTCCGGCGTTGTACTCCAGATCGTCGATGCGTTCCTGCAAGTTTTGGATCATGAAGGTTCTCGTTATGGCCACTGAAAATGTGTCGTCGAATGAGAGTAAAACAAAGTATGGCGGTTCCCATAAATAACCACTTCCTCTAAACAACCGTCATTCCCGCGAAAGCAGGAATCCAGGTTTTCAGGCGTCCATTTGTGGACGATTATTTGTGGGAACCGCTATAGATGATTTGTTTTCGGAGTTCGCGATGTATTTGAAGAGGAATCCATAATCATGACGCTCATGGTGTTGACGCACTCCCCTCTCTAAGATCAAAGAATCACGCCCCCGCCCAGGCATACCCGGCTTTCATACACCACCACCGACTGTCCGGGAGTTACCGCCCATTGCGGCGCGGCAAAACTAATCCGGCAGCCGTCCGCGTCGAATCCTTCGATCTCGCACGGCGCGTCGGCTTGCCGATAGCGCGTCTTGGCGCCATAAACCCAGTGCGTTGACGGTGCTTCGTCGGCAATCCAGGAAAGCTGGTTGGCCGCGAGATCGCCTGAAAACAGCGCCGGATGCTCGTGCCCCTGCACCACGTAGAGGATGTTGCGCGTCGTGTCCTTGCGCGCGACGAACCAGGCTTCGTGGTCGCCGCTGGCGCTGCTCTTGCCGCCTTTCACGCCGCCGATGCGCAAACCCTTGCGCTGGCCCAGCGTGGCGTAGGTCAAGCCGTCGTGCTCGCCGAGCAGACGGTCATCGTCGAGGCCGCGAATTTCGCCTTTTTGGGGCGGCAGGTAGCGCATCAAAAACTCCTTGAAGGGACGCTCGCCGATAAAACATATGCCGGTGGAATCCTTTTTCAGCGCCACGTGCAACCCGGCGTCACTGGCGATTCCGCGCACTTCGCGCTTGTACAGATCGGCCAGCGGGAACAGCGTTTTCGACAACTGCCGCTGGTTCAGGCGATGCAGAAAATAGCTCTGATCCTTGACGCCGTCCCCGGCCTTGAGCAACTGAAAACGGTCATTTGCTTCCCGCACGCCGGCGTAGTGACCGGTAGCGATGCGGTCGGCGCCCATGCGCAGGGCGTGATCGAGGAAAGCCTTGAACTTGATCTCGGAATTGCACAGTACGTCCGGGTTCGGCGTGCGCCCCACGCGATACTCTTCCAGAAAAATGGAGAACACGCGCTCGCGGTATTCTTTGGCGAAATTCACCACTTCAACGTCGATGCCGATGGTATCGGCGACGCTCATCACGTCGATCAGATCCTGGCGCGACGAGCAGTATTCGTCATCGTCGTCGTCCTCCCAATTTTTCATGAACAGACCGACGACGTTCCAGCCCTGCCGTTTCAGGAGCAGCGCGGCCACCGCCGAATCGACGCCGCCCGACAGCCCGACGACCACCGTTTTGCCCTTGCCTTCATTCGCCATCATTTGGATTTTTCCCCCTCCGCCAAGCGTCCGGCTGAATTACCGCCGCCGCTTGCCAGTTGTCGAAAAACCAGTTGTCGACGACGAAACGCGTGGTCATGTGTAGTGCGTGATGAGTTCCAGCGGATAGCGCTTGCCAGCGCGCCAATCTTCGATACAGCGCAGGATCATCGGGCTGCGATGCCGGTCGGCGCTGGCGCGGATTGCATCGAGCGAGAGCCAACGCGCGCCGATGATGCCGGTATCGAGCGTCCGTCCGGCGTCGTGCCCGGCGACTTCGCCGGCGAAGGCAAAACGCAGATAGGTGATGTCCTTGCGCGGGTGAGGCCAGTGGTAGATGCCGACCAGGAAACGCGGCGTAAACGCGTAAGCCGTTTCCTCCAGCGCCTCGCGGATTACCGCTTCGGTCAAGGACTCGCCGTATTCCAGATGACCCGCCGGCTGATTGAAGCGGATTCCTTCGTCGGTTTCTTCCTCGACCAGCAAAAACTTGTCGTCGCGCTCAATGACGGCGGCGACGGTGAGATGGGGCTTCCAAACCATGATGACGACCGCGGATTGCGTGAAACGCGCATTTTACCGTCATCCGTCGTGAAATGAAGAGCGATGGATTCACGGTTTTTCTTCGTCAAAAACATAGGGTTCGACGCGCTCCGCCGCCAGACGATAGCCATGGACGCCGAGGCCGCTGTCGCCGCGTTCTCCGGTCAAAACGCCGCCAATCCAGAAGGCGTCCATCGTGCGCATGTCCTTGACGGGAGTCTTGAAGACGACGTGGATAACCTGGTTGGCGGGCGGCGGCGGGCTATGGATGCAGGCGCCGAAATAAGGCACCAGCAAGGCTTCGGAGACATGTTGATTTTGGCTGTCGAGCGGGATCGCAAAACCGGCCAGACGGATGGATTGCCCATCCAGTGAAGTTTCGATGGGGGCGTTGTCCCAGACGTTTTTCAGGGTGCGCAACGCTTTGATGGCCTTGGGGTCGTTATCGCCGAGTTTGGAAAAATCCAGCCCCTTGAAGGCTTGCATGGGGTCCCAATCTTTTGGCAGCAGGTCGTCCCAGGTAATTTCACGGTAGGCCGGGGCGGTTTCCGGCGGCGCGCCAGCGGGCTGAGGTTCCGCGTTGTTCCAGGCCGGAAAGCGGATGGCCGCAATGAGCAAGGCCGCTGCCGCGACAAGTCCCAAAACCAAAAAAGAACGCCGGAGAACACGATGCATGATTTTTCCAATAACCCATCAAATACGGGGAATCAAACCATCCGCCAGAGACTGGCGGTAGGCGCGCAGCAGTGGCCAGAGCGAAACCAAAAGGGCGGCGGCGAACATTTCGGCCATCAGTACGCCTTCTTCGGCCGATACCGCGTCCGGCCAGACGGAAAGCCCCCACGCCGCCATGCCGTGACCGGCCAGCGGGGTAGCGATCCGCACGAGCAATACCGCGCCGCCGATGCCGAGCAGACTGACGAAAAAGCTTTCCAGCAGCAGCAAAAACGCGATATGGCGCGGCCCCGCGCCGACGGCGCGCAGGATGGCGATTTCCCGGCGACGCTCATTCAATCCCGCGAGCATGACAGCGGCGAGTCCGGCCAGACTCACGCTCAAGGCCAGCCAGGAAACCGCGCGCAGAATTTTTTCAATCACGCCCACGGTTTGCCACAATTCATCGAGCGCCACGCCGGGCAGCACCGCCATCAGCGGTTCGTCGGCAAAGGCGGCGATTTCGCGCTGCGTTTTGAATACCGCCGCGCGCTGTTTGAGGCCGACGAGAAAGGCGGTGATGGTTTTGGGAGTGAGGTCGAATTTCCGCGCCGCTTCGGCGGGAATCGAAAAGCCCGGTATCGGCATCCCGCCTTGCCAATCCAGATGAATGGCCTCGATGGCGGCGAGGCTGACGTGAATGGTACGGTCTGCCGGAGTGCCGGTCGGGGCGAGAATGCCGACGACGCTAAAGGGTTTGTCGGCGTGTTCCAATCCCGGCAGTTTGCCCGCGCCGTGGCTCAAGGTAAGGCTGCCGCCCAGTCGATAGCCGAGCGTTTGCGCCGCTTCGGCGCCGATGACGGCATCGAACAGGCCATCCCGAAAAGGCTGTCCCGCCGCGAAACGCAGCGGCATTTTTTCGCCGTAGCGATAATGGCGAAAATAGTCCGGCGTCGTCCCCAATACCGGGAAACCGCGGTGCGAATCGCCCAGGGACAAAGGCACGCTCCAGGCGACGGCGGGATGCGCGGCCAGGGTTTGGTAACTTTTCCAGTCCATGTTCTGGCTGGCGTCGCCAAGATGAAAAACCGCGTACAGCGTCAATTGCAGCGGGCTGGAACGCGCGCCGACAATCAGATCGACGCCCGCAACGGAAGTGGTGAAACTCATGCGCGCCGCGTGGCGAACGCGCTCCAGAGAAAGCAGCAGGGCGCTGGACGCCAGCAGCGAGAAAGCGACCAGCCCCAAGGTGAGCCGCCGGTTCCAGGCGCTTTGCAGAGCGAGGAAAAAGAGCGGCCTCATGAGGCGCTTGCTCCGCCGGTTTTCTCGCTTTCCCCGCTGTCGAGTTTCAGGCGACGGTCGAAACGTTCGCCCAAAGTCGCGTCGTGGCTGACAAAAATCACCGCGCTGGCGGCCTTTTGCGCTTCGCCGAGCAGCGTTTCGACAAAGCGGGACTGACGGTCGGCATCGAGCGCCGAAGTGGGTTCGTCGGCGATGAGAATTTCCGGTCTGCCCAGGAGCGCCCGCACCGCCGCCACCCGTTGCTGCTCGCCCACCGACAATTCCGCCGCCTGGCGTCCAGGCAGTTCCGGCGATAGGTCGAGGACGGCGAACAGGCGGCGGGCTTCGTGTTCAGGACTGTTTGCGCCATGCGCGGCGCGGGCGGCGCGACGCGAGGAAAAACGGCACGACAGGAGCGCGTTATCGAGCGCGGAAAGATAGGGAATCAGGTTGAATTGTTGAAAGATAAAACCCAGATGATCGGCGCGAAACGCGTCGCGCCGGCGCGCGGCAAGCTGGCCGATGTCCTCGCCCAACAGACGAATGCTGCCGCGTTCGGGGCGTATTGCTCCGCCGATCAGATTCAGCAAGGTACTTTTGCCGCTGCCGCTCGGCCCTTCCAGAAACAGGCTTTCCCCGGCGGCGAGCGTCAGCTGTTCAAGCGTCAGACAAAAGGCGTCGCGCCGACGCCAGCGAAACGCGAGATGCTCAATAGCGAGGGCTGGAATGGCGGCAGCGGAGACAGGCATGACCATGAAATGCTTGGAAAATTACCACGAAAAACGCGTATTTTTCGCGTCCAGCTTCGCGGCGCGCTGTCCATTCGGCCCGGCAAATTCGACCTGAAGATGTTGCAGTCGCGGGAAGAGCGCAAACAGGCGCACCTTCAGCCCTTGCAGGGCGTCCGGGTTTTTGCAGGTGAAACGGTAGTGGGCTTCGAGGTCGTCATGACCGCCATGCTCATGATGCTCATGATGTTCGCCATGTTCATGGTGGTGCTTGTCCCCGTGATCGTGTTCGTTTTTGGGAGCTTCCGTCCGCAAGGGCGATTCCAGTTCAAAGAGCGTCACCGCGCATTGCGCCGCCGCGTCAGGAACGAAAAGCTGTTCCGGGTGACTGAGCTGCTTCTCCATGCTGGCGGCCGCCTCGCGTTCCGCGTCCGTGGCGGGCGCGTACTCAAAGCCCAGCAGATTGTCGAGCGGCGTATCCAGCGTGATGGTCAGTTGGGCGCTTTTTTGCGCGCCTTCCCGCGAAATTTCCAGCACGATTTCCAGGCGCGCCTCGCCATGCACATGCGCGGGCGCGACCTGGGGCAGACTGGCACAGGCCAGGAATAAAAGCGGAAAACAGCGTTTCATGATTGCTCCAATAAAAAAGCGGCGTCATCGGGATGCGTTACCGTGCGCACAACGATTCTCCAGGCAACACGCCAATCGACATTCGTCCAACACCGGGATGCGCAATGTTATCGTAAAACCAACTCCGGTTTGAAACCCCGCCCGTAAGCAAGGCGGGCGCCGAACCCATTTCTTGCGGCCGGGGGGTTCGGCGACCGTTTCGGGAGGGGTGCAAACCCCTGCCAAAACACGTTGGACCGACAGGCTTGAAGGACTGTCGCCAATTTTTTGCCGCGCTTACCCTGCGCCCTTGTATTTTCGCCACGTTTGAACGAAAATTCGCCGCTCAGGCTCGTGACTTGTAAAACGGAACAAAATGAAGCCGGCGGCGCAAATCTTTCTGGCACGTTTGTTGCCTGCTCACCGCCAGGCATCTTGCCGGCGCGCCTTGCCGAACGTAAAGCGTCTGTTTGTTTGAAGTCCGCCGCCTGGTTTTGGGGAACTGGTTTTTTTATTCATGACCGACACACCGGATTTGGGGAAAACGTGAGCAGAGAACTCATTATCATCGTCGATGACAATCTGGTTAATTTACAGGACGGAAAAGACGCGCTGTCGGATCGCTACAAGGTTTTGACGTTTAATTCCGCCGCCACCATGCTGAGGTCGATCGACAGATTTTCGCCAGCGCTCATTCTGCTGGATGTGGATATGCCGGAGATGGGCGGATATGAGGCGATCAAAGTTCTTAAAAACCGCGCTGAAACAAAGGATGTTCCGGTTATTTTCCTTACCGGGATGAGCGACGCGAAAAGTGAAATGACCGGGCTGGAACTCGGCGCCGTCGATTACATCACCAAACCGTTTTCGCCGCCGCTGCTGAAAAAACGCGTTGAACTGCACCTGCTGTTCGAAGCCAATAAACGGGCGCTTATCGAGCGCAACGACATCCTTCAGGACATCGCGACCGCCAAGTCCAAAACCATTGGCGTGATGCAAAACAAACTCCTTCAGACGACGGCGGAACTTATTGAAAAACGCGAACTCAGTGAACAAGTCGTTCTTGAGTACAACGACAATCTTCAGGATATGGAGACCGCCAGGTCCAGAGCTGTTGGCCGGCTGCAAAACAAACTCCTTCAGGTAATGGCCGAACTCATTGAAAGACGGGATAATGTCATTGGCTCCCACCATATTGCGAGAACATTGCATTGTCTCAAAGTCATGTTGGAGGCCATGAAAGAATCGAAAATGTATGACGAAGATGTGAAAACGTGGAATTTTTCATTGCTTCTGCGTTCATCGCAGCTGCACGACATCGGCAATATCGGCATCAGCGACAACATTCTCAAAAAGCCGGGCAAGCTCACCAATGATGAATTTGAGGCCATGAAAGAGCACGTCGACATCGGCGTCGGGCTGATTAAAAGGCTGGATGATGGCGATGGCGGCGAGGACGGCGGCAATTTTTTACGTTACGCCAGGATTTTTGCCGAATATCATCACGAGAAATGGGACGGCAGCGGGTATCCCAAGGGACTGGCTGGCAAAAAAATTCCGTTGCTGGGACGTGTCATGGCCATCGCGGATGTTTACGAAGTTCTTACATCGGAGCGTCCCTATAAACAAGCCTTCACTCACGAGGAAGCAGTGCGCATCATTCTGGAAGGCAAGGGAAAGCATTTCGATCCGGAGCTTGTTACCCTGTTTGAACAGGTTGCCGATCGGTTGCGTGTCTCACAGACATACAGCGCGCAGTATTAGAACGTTTTTTGCTCAAGTGAAGAGTCAAACCCATTCGCGTACCTGTCGTGCCGCGCGCCCGGTATCGAGCGCGCCATTGTACCGGTTCTGGCCAGCCGGACAGCGTTGCCAGAGGAATGAAATGTGAAAAATATTTGGCATGGCCTGGTCGGAAATTTTGATTTGTCCGAATCGGCGTCCATAAAACGCAATTTCAGAATATTTTCCTGTCTTGTCTTCGTGGTCATTCTGTTGGTGACGACCGTCGCCTTTGTTATTTCCTCGCTCCGGATTGGCTACCTTACATTGAACGACAGGCTCTCACTGGCCGCTGAATCCATGCTGCTGCGTCTGGCAATGGAAGTGAACAGCGAATTGGCGCTGGTTTCCAGGATGGCGGATTCACGATTGATACGGCGCTATTTACTCGATCCGGACAACCGGGATCTCAGGAATGCCGCCCTCGATGAATTTGCCGACTATCGCAAAAGCTTCAAAAACAACATCGTCTTCTGGATCAATGACATCGACAAATTATTTCATTACAACGACTCATCCTATATCCTGGATCCTTCCAGACCGGAAAATTATTGGTACAATTTAACGCTTCATCAAACTGAAAAATACAATTTCAACGTCAATTACAATCCCGATTTGCAACAAGCCAACCTCTGGATCAACGCTCCCGTTTTTCAGGTTGCTCCGAATGACCAAAAATCCCCCC
>JAITNL010000261.1 GCA_031290495.1 Accumulibacter sp. | reverse complement strand
GTTTGCGGCGGCGGGGCGGTGAACCGCAAGTGGGACGCTGGCGCGTCCCACTTGCGGTTCACCGCCCTTGTCTTATATGATGTTTCAGCTTGAGCAGCCTCGAGCCAGAGCGGTCGCCGAGCACGCACAGACCGTGGCAAGCGAACTCCGGCAAAAACTGGCGCAACAGTCCCATGAAAAGCGGAAGAGGGCTTGACTTCCGGTTATCACCAGCCGTTCAGAGGCAACTTCGGCTGCAGCCAGGAAGAACGGAAGGACAACCTGTGCTGGTGATGCAAAAATTTGAAATCGTTGGCGAGATCACCGGCGCAGAAACCTTCGCAGAAGGTCGTGGAATCCGCGACCTGTCCGATCTCATCAACCGCTTCGGCGGCAAGAACTGGCGAAAACGCAAAGGTTTGGCTGTACTTCGCAACATCCACACCGGCGGCACACGCCTAAGTACACTGGTACGAGGCGCACGGCATCGGTAAAGTCGATTTGAAAGTAAAGGAATGGCTATGAAATGGGCGCTCTGCACCAGCAATGACGGCTGCCGCGTCTCTCTGCTGCCGATGAAACTGTACCGGATTATCGACGACACGGATTCCGCGGCGATGGGCTGCATCCGCGTCATCGACGAAACCGGCGAGGACTATGCTTTTCCGGATGACCTGTTCTTGCCGTTGGAATTTTCGCCGCCTATCGATGAAAAACTTTTGGCACTGTCCTGGCAGCCTGTCGAACTTGAGCAATCAAGGCGTGTCACAGGGTAACAGGGTGTTTGGCGCAGCCGACAGAGTCTTGGTTTCCGGTCGCGCGCGGGTGCTGGCGGCGAAGCTGCTGCCGTGGCTGGAACGCGCGCTCGCGGCGCTGGTGTGCTGGCAGTTGGCCGGTTTGGCGTGGGGGTTGTTCGCCCCGGCGACGACGGGCGTGATGCTGGTGCCGCCGCGCCCGGCGCCGGTTCATGCCGAATCGCGCGCCGCTCTTCTCGGCTGGTTCGGCGGCGAAACGCGCGAAGACGCGCCGGCGGCAAGCGGCTATTCGCTGCTCGCCGTCATCGCCGGCAAGAACGGCGTGGCCGTGCTCAAGGGCAGCGATGGCAAAAGCGTCGCGGTGCGCGCGGGTGATTCCGTCGATTCGGGAAACCGTCTGCTGGCCGTCGAGCCGCTCGGCGCCACGCTGGAACACGACGGCAGCCGTCTTGAGGTTCGCTTTCCACGGACGGAAACACATTCCCTTTTCTCCAGCGCGGGCGGCGCGGCGCCGGCAATGAGCGCGCCGCGCGCCGCCGCTCCCGTACCCGCCGCCGGCGTTCCGGCGATTCGCGTGACCCACGGCCAGATGATCGCCGTGATGCGCGGCGATAACGTGGCCGGCTGGGACAAAGGCTTGTCCAACGCGCCGGACGGCGGCATCCGCGTCGACCGCGTGGCGGCGCAGCCGTTCGCCCGTTTGCTGCAACTCAAGGACGGCGACGTGCTCAAAATGGTCAACCAGCGCCCGCTGGCGCGGCTCGCCGATATTTCGCTCGTTTTCTTCCACTTCGGCCAGAGTCCTTCGGTAGACCTCGAACTCATCCGCCGGGGTGTTTCCATGACCCAGCACTACGAGATACAGCCATGACCATGAAAAACAATGGCAGCAAGTCCGAGGAAGGGAGTACGCCCCGCATCGCCCGCATAATTCTGGGTGAGCAAAGCGAACCCCGACATCGCTGCTCAGGTTCGTCGGTATTTCATGGGGCTATTGCCCCTGGTTTTGCCGGGGGTTCGCAAGCTTGCCCCGCCCCATGCGGGCTATAATAAAATTATGGCGGTTCCCACAAATAATCGTCCCCAATGGATGCCTGAAAACCTGGATTCCTGCTTTTGCAGGAATGACGATTATTCAGAGGGATTGGTTATTTATGAGAACCGCCATACATATGAGATTGGATTTAATGTCAAACCATGCTGAAGAACGTGCTGAACCCGCGGTCCCTGCTTGCGCGATAGAGAATGCCACGGAACGGAAAAGTATTCCCTTATGCACGAGAAGAAGTCATGTAACACTTATATTCAATGGCTATTTCTTGTTGATGACAGGAATAAAACACACTTTAAGTTTGCCCGCGGTTTCAGGAAGACCTGTCAAGGATAAAGGATTCGATTACTCCGTCGAGCGCCAAAAAATCAAAGGTGAAGGCGCGATACCGGCTGGAGAATATTGGATTCAACCATCGCAAATGTGGGAAAATGCCTGGTACAAAAGGGGAACTCGAATCGCGTGGGGAAACTTCCGCCTTACGATTCATCCGCGTTCAAGCACTCAAACTTATGGAAGAGGTGGTTTTTTTATTCATGGCGGGAGTCAACCGGGAAGTGCTGGCTGTATCGACCTTGCCATAAACATGGACAAATTCGTTGAACAACTTACTAAAGAACTTGGGGGATTGCCGCAATGTTACATTCCTCTGACTGTGCGTTACTCAAAAAAATAACATTCGTCTTGTTGTTATCTGCTCCGACGACTGTCTTGGCGGAGGTCAGTGATAAAGAGCCTTCATTACTTTTTATATGGGGACTGGGAGCAACTGCCGCGGTTATTTGTTTCATTGGCGCATGTTTTCAGAAATGGCTTGTGCCAGTTTTTGCCGCTTTTCCATTGTTCTGGTTTGTCAGCTTTTATGTAGAAATTCATTCTACGGATATTGGCTCATATTTGTATACGGAACAAGGAATTTATTATTATGTTCAGTCGTATCTTTCATTTACCCTCTTTCTATCCGGTATTTTTCTTGGCTTGATTCTGAATCGACAACGAAAAACTTTTTCAACTGACAAACAAGGTGAAACGTCCAGTTAAACCCATAGACCGTGGCGATCCCGCATAAGCCGGGGTAAGCTTGCGATCCCCGGCCTATGTGGGATCGTTTTCTTCCACTTCGGGCAAAGTCCTTCGGTAGCCCTCGAACTCATTCGCCGCAGCGTTTCCATGACCCAACATTACGAGATACAACCATGACCAGCAAAAAATATTCCATGCGTTTGTTTTTGTGCGCCGCGCTGTGCGCAGCCGGCGTGACGGCCGCGCTGGCGGCGGACGGCCCGGTGACGCTCAATTTCGTCAATTCCGACATCGAATCGACGGTCAGGGCCGTCGGCGTGATCACCGGCAAGAATTTTGTCATCGACCCGAAGGTCAAGGGCACGATCAACATCATTTCCAGCCAGCCGGTGGCGCGTTCGCTGGTTTATCCAATCCTGCTTTCGGCCTTGCGCCAGCAGGGATTCACCGCGGTGGAAAACGACAGCATCGTCAAGATCACGCCGGATGCCGACGCCAAGAATCAGGCCACGCGGGTTTTTACGCGCAAGGGCAAGGCGGCCGGGGATCAGGTGGTGACCCAGATCTTTCCCCTGAAGCACGCGTCGGCCGCACAGCTGGCGGCGTCGCTGCGGCCGCTGGTTTCCGCGAACAATTTTCTGGCGGCCTATCCGGGCGGCAACACGCTGGTGGTCACCGATTACGCCGATAACGTGGCGCGCTTCGGTCAGATCATCGACAACGTCGACCAAGCGGCGGACAACGACATCTTTGCGATTCGCGTCCGGCACGCCTCGGCGCTGGACGTGGCGCAAACCATCGGACGCCTGATGCCGGAGGTCTTCGTTCAGGGCGTGGCGCCGCCGATGCCGACCCCGGACGGGGTCAAGCGCACGGTGGTCGTGACCGACATCCGCAACAATCAACTGCTGGTGCGCAGTCAGGCGGCGGAGCATGGCCAACAGATTCGCGCGCTGGTTGGCAATCTCGACACGCCGGCGGCGTCCGGCAGCAATATCAACGTGGTCTATCTGCGCAACGCCGAGGCCGTGGCGCTGGCCGAGACGCTGAAGGGCATCCTGACCGGCAGCGGCGAGGACAGTTCGTCGTCGTCGGGCTTTTCGGGAGGCGGCGCTTCCGCGTTGAGCTCCGGGCTGTCCAGCGGCGCCAGCGGCGCCAGCGCTTCCACCTCCAGCGCGACAGCGCAGACGTCGATGCTGTCAGGCGGCTCCACGTCGACCGGCGGTAGTACCCGGCAAGCGGCGGGCGTCAACGTCGAAATCGGCGGCGCGACGGTGCTGATCCGCGCCGACAGCACGACCAACGCGCTGGTGATTACCGCGCCGGACCATATCTATAACAACTTGCGCGCGGTGATCGACAAGCTGGACGTGCGCCGGGCGCAGATTTACATCGAAGCGCTGATCGCCGAGGTCAACGTGTCGCAGAACGATGAAATGGGCGTGCAGTGGGCCGCCGCTGGCGAGCATCGCTCCGTGCAGGGCGGCGGGATTGCCAATCTCAGTCCGACCGCCACCAATCTCGGCGCGCTGTACGCGGGGTATGTTTCCGGCGCGATGGCAATTCCCACCACCTTCAGTTTCGGGCTGTTCAACGGCAATCTCGGCATCCTGGCCACCGCGCTCGAAAACAATGGCAACGGCAACGTCCTGTCCACGCCGAACCTGCTGATGCTCGACAACGAGGAAGCGCGGATCATGGTCGGACAGAATATCCCGATCCTGACAGGCTCCTACACCACGATTTCCGGCAGCACGACCAACCCGTTCCAGACTGTCGAGCGCAAGGACGTGGGGATCGTGCTCAAGATCAAGCCGCAGATTTCCGATAGCGGTTCGATCACCCTGACCGTCGCCCAGGAGGTTTCGAGCATCGATAATTCGGTCAATACCCAGGGCGCCGGTCTGGCGACCAAGGTGCGCCAGATCGATACCAAAGTGCTGGTCGACGACGGTCAGACCATCGTTCTCGGCGGCCTGATCGAGGACAAAGTGACCGATTCGAACTTCAAGGTGCCGTTGCTTGGCGACGTTCCCTTGCTGGGCGCTCTTTTCCGCTATGAGATGCACGATCGTTCGCGGGTCAATCTGATGGTTTTTCTGCGCCCGACCATTCTGCGCGACGCAAAATCAAGCCAGGCGCTGTCGTCGGAACGCTACGAATACTTGCGCGCCGAACAGCTGAGAATCACCACGCCGACAGGCGAAGCTCCGGTGCTGCTGCCGCAGGCCGGGCAGGCGAGCGAACCCGCGACCCGTCCGCGGGAATCCGCTGATTTGCCATGAGCGATGCCATCGTCACCTATGCCTACGCCAGGGAGTATGGCTTGTTCGACGCCGGCGAGGAGAACGGCGTGCGCAGCGTGCTGTTCCGCGTTGGCGGCGACCTGGGCGCGTTGAGCGAATTGCAGCGCCACTGCGCGCAGCCGCTGGACGTGCAAGTCGTGGACCCGGACGCTTACCAGGAACGTCTGGCGCGGGTCTTCAACGAGGGCGGCGCGGGCGTGAACATGTTCGACGATCTGGCGGGCATGGACGATCTGGCGAACCTGCTCGAAGAGATGCCGGAACTCGAAGACCTGATGGACGCCGAGGAGGACGCCCCGGTGATCCGGCTGATCAATACGCTGCTGGCGCAGGCGTTGCGCGAAAACGCTTCCGACGTGCACTTCGAGATGTTCGAGACGCGGGCGACCGTGCGTTTTCGCGTCGACGGGCAATTGCGCGATGTCATCGAACCCAAGCGCGGCCTGCACGCGGCGATGGTTTCGCGGGTCAAGGTCATGGCTGGACTGGACATCGCCGAAAAACGTCTGCCGCAGGATGGGCGGATCGCCCTGCGCATCGCCGGAAGGCCGGTCGACGTGCGCGTGTCCACCCTGCCCGCCGGTCATGGCGAGCGCGTCGTACTGCGCCTGCTCGACAAATCGGCCGGGCGGCTCGAACTGGGCAAGCTCGGGATGCGCCCGGAAACCTTCGAGCGCCTGCAACACCTGCTGCACCAGCCGCACGGCATCCTGCTGGTCACCGGCCCGACCGGATCGGGCAAGACGACCACGCTGTATGCCGCGCTCTCGGGCATGGACAGCCGTACCACCAACATCATGACCGTCGAGGATCCCATCGAATACGATCTCGACGGCGTCGGGCAGACGCAAATCAACACCCGTATCGACATGAGTTTCGCCCGCGCGCTGCGCGCTATCCTGCGCCAGGATCCGGACGTCATCATGATCGGCGAAATCCGCGACCGCGAGACGGCGCAGATCGCCGTGCAGGCGTCGCTGACCGGTCACCTGGTGTTGGCCACGCTGCACACCAACGACGCGCCGAGCGCGATTACCCGCCTGGTCGACATGGGCATCGAGCCGTTTCTGCTGGCCTCCTCGACCATCGGCGTGCTGGCGCAGCGTCTGGCGCGCCGTCTGTGTCCGGATTGCCGTCAGGCTTACAAAGCGGATGCCGGCGAAAAGGAACTGCTGGGCCTATCCAAGCCGCGCACGCTCTACCGGGCGGTGGGATGTCCCGAATGCAATCAGACCGGCTATCGGGGGCGGACTGGCCTCTATGAACTGCTGACGGTGGATGACGCGATCCGCGCGCTGGTGCATCGTGGCGGCAACGAGCAGGATATCCGCGAGCGGGCGCTGAAGAACGGCATGGTGTTGCTGCGCGCCGACGGCGTGGCCCGCGTCCTGGAAGGCGAGACCACGCTCGACGAAGTGCTGCGCGTCACGCGCGAGGGATGAACGTCATGGCCCCCGCTCCGCGTTTTTCGATTCTGCGCGTCAGCCTGCCGCCCGGCGACGCGTGGACGGAACTTGCCTGGAGCGGTTTTTCCGCCAACTACGTTTTTTCCGGGAGCGGGACGAGTCCGCTCGCGGAATTACCGGCGGCGGCCGAACTGGAAATTCTCCTGCCCGCCTGCCGTCTGTCGATCCATCGGCTCGAATTGCCGGAGCGCGCGGGTAAACATCTCGACGCCTTGATCCGGCAGGCGCTCGAAGACCGGCTGCTCGGCGACCGCGCCGACGCGCTGGCCGTGCCGGGGCTGCCGAGGGGGACCGAGCGGCGCGTCTGGGTGTGCAGCCAACGCTGGCTCGAAAGCGCCCTGCAACGTCTGGCCTCCGCCGGTTTATACGCGGCGCGTCTGATCCCGGAATATGCCTTGCTGCCGGAGAGCGAGGATGCGGCGATCCATGCGGCAGCGACGGGCGGGACGATCTTTCGCACGCTCGAGGGGCAATTCGGCATTGCCGGCAATGAAGCGGTGGTGGCTCAACTCACGGGCGGAGAAACGCTCCAGCGCGCCGAGGATATCGCGCGCCGGCCTTGCCCGCCCGACTGTCAATCCGGCCTGCCCGCCGCGCTGAAGCGCCTCGCCAGTCAGCGTCTGGATCTGCGGCCATTGCGCGCGGCGGGCGTGTGGCTGGCCGTCGCGGCCGTTCTGGCCTTGCTGGGCGCCGTCGCGCACTGGCGGCAACTGGAAAATCGCCTGGCGCGCCTGCAGCACGAAATCCGGCAAACGTTCGCGGTGGCCTTTCCTGGTACGCCGATCGTCGATCCGATCCTGCAATGGGAAAGCAAGCAGCGTGAATCCACGCGGGCGGGTGACGACGCGCTCGATACCGCCGTCGGCGTCGCGGCGCGTCTCGATGTCCCGCTCAGGCCGCGCGGCATCGAAGTCGGTGACGGCGGCGGCGTGCGCCTGACCCTGACCGACAGCGACGCCGCGCAATTCAAGGCGCGGCTCGAAACGCTCGGCAGGGCGGAACAGATGCCGGCCGGCGCCGGTTTCACCCAGTTCATTTACCGCTTTGAGCGGGAATAAGTTAAAGGACGCCTAGTGCCGATCCAGCAGAAATTGGGGCCGTGGTGGCAGGAACGTTCCGCGCGGGAACGCCGGATTCTGGTGCTATGGATCGTCGCCGTCGCCGCGCTGTCGCTTTGGTTTGGCGTCTGCGCGCCGCTGTTTCAGCGCATCGCCGTACTGGAAAAACGGGTTCCCGAATTGCAGGTGCTGCTCAACCGGATGCGGGCGCAGCCGTCCGCCGGCAAGAGCGCGGCGGGTGTCGTGGCGGCGCAGCCGTCCGGCGAGGATTTGCGCAGCACGGTGTATGCGCGGCTCGCCGAAAGCCAGATCGTCGCGGAACTGCGTGCTCTGTCTCCGACGCGCGTCGAGATGCGCTTGCCGGAAATGCCGATGAAGGACGCGCTCGACATGCTGGACACCCTGCGTCAGCAGACCGGCGCCCGCGTCGCGGTGTTTGGCGCGAGGAGCGACGATCCTGCCGGCGGAACCGCGCGCGTGGTCGTCGAACTGGAGCGTAATCCATGAAACGGCGTTTACTTGCCGTGCTTGCCGCGTGGCGGACGCCGCTGTTGATCGCGGGAGTCTTCATCGCCGCCCTGGTCGTCCGTTTGCCGGCGAGTTTTGTGACGCTGGTCGTGCCGCAGGAAATCCAGCTTCGGGACGTCGAGGGATCTTTCTGGAATGGCCGGGCGTCCGCCATTGGCGTCGGCGGCGTGTTGGTTCAGGAACAGGTGTTCTGGAATTTCCTGCCGCGCGCGCTGCTCGACGCGAAACTGGCCTGGACGGTCGGTGGTCAGATGTCCGGCCAGACCAGCCGGTTCGAACTGGCGCTACGTCTGGGCGGCGCGGAATTGAACGCGATCAACCTGGCCTTGCCCCTGGAACCGCTGGCCGCGCTGCATCCGCAACTCAAGTCGATGCCCTTGGGCGCGGTGTTGCGCGTCACCGCGAAAAACCTGAGCCTGAACGCGCGCGCGCCAGTCGCGGCGTCGGTGGCGGTCGAGCATTTGTTTACGCCGCTGTTCCCGCAGGGAGAGCTTGGCAGCTACCGGCTGGATTGCAAGGGCGATGCCGAAGGCAAGGGCGACTGGCAGATCGCCACCGTCAGCGGCGTGTTGCAGGTCATGGGAAAAGGGACATTCGACGCCGGCCAGTCCAAAGTCAACGGCCAGCTTACCTTGACGCCACAGTCGCCGATCCCCGGCCTTTCCCCCTTGTTGGCTACTCTGCCCAAGGCCGGACAGGGGTTTGTGCTGACATTCTGACCAGGGCAAGCGCATTTGGCCGGGGAAAGGGCGGCGCTTAACAGGAGCGCGACGCCGTGTCGTTCCCCATACCCCGTCATTCCTGCACAAGCAGGAATCCAGTTTTTTCAGGGTTCCCCGGCGGCTTCATGGATTCCTGCTTACGCGGGAATGACGGAAAAAACAATATAGCAGTTTGATAAAACATGTAATATCTCTTGGCTTTGCCATGGATATTACATGTTTCGATTATTATAAATATTAAATCAACGCGCTATATGCGTAAAACCTTACCCTCCTCTCTCCGCCCCTGTCGCCGCTACCACCCCGCCCCATTCGGGGCACCCCTCCAGAGGAGGGGAATTAAACCCGACGCGCTCCTGGTTTGATTCCCCTCCCTTGGAGTGGTGCCCCGAAGGGGCGGGGTGGTAACGGTGCCCGAAAGCGACGGGTCAGCAAGTGCCCCCGGCAAAGGCCGACGGGTTTGATTCCCCATCTCTGGCGGGGTGCCCCGGCAGGAACACGGGCAGTTCCACAGGTTTCCATCAGCGTGAAACGCGGCACCGGCGCGGCGCTTCGTGTTTCCTCAAAACCGTCCAGCCATTGACTGAACAGGCCAACGGCGTGTTGCAGGACAATCGCATGAACACTTTATAGCAGTTTTTTGACTATCACCATTGCCCGCGCGAACAGGCACACCTTTGGTGCGCGCGCTCTTTTCCTGTGCGCCAACATTGTGCGCCGGTCGGCGCGCAGTACCTATATGGAACGTCAAGATGATGAAAAACAAGGATTTTTTCGTCTGGCACAACTAATGCTTATAGCGTCCCGCATGACGTGAAAATTGTTAAACATTATTTGGAGATAAGAAATGTCAATGAAGAAAACAGGACTTGCCGCATTGTTCGCCGTCGGCCTCGTCAATCCCGTGGCGGCGCAGACGGCGGCGGTGGCCGAAGCCAGTCCGCCGGCCCTGACGGCGAATGTCGCACTGACGTCCAGCTATCGTTCACGCGGCATCGACCAAAGCTATGGCAAGCCGGCGTTACAGGGCGGGTTCGATTACGTCCATGCGAGCGGTTTTTATCTGGGCAACTGGAATTCCAGCGTCAGTTCCGGCGCGGGATTCCCCGACGGCAGTCTGGAGATGGATTTCTACGGCGGCTACACGGCGAGTTTTGGCGATTTCGGTGTCGATGTCGGCGGCATCGTCTTTTACTATCCTGGTTCGCAGGGGCGCGTGCTTGGGTGGAAGGCGAAGAGCGGCGCGGTGACCAGCAAGGAAATTTACCTTGGCGGTTCGTGGAAGTTCCTCTCCCTCAAGTATTCGTACAGCGTCAGCGATTACTTTGCCCTGCGCGGTCTCGATTCGGAGGGCGAAGACACGGGTAAGAAAACCCGCGGCTCGACGTATCTCGAACTGAGCGCCGAGCACGATCTGGGCAACGGTTGGGGCGTCAACGCGCACCTCGGCCATCTCGATCTGAAAAACGTGCATAACGGCGATTACACGGATTGGGGCGTCGGCGTGACCAAGGACATCAACGGCTGGGTTATCGGTCTGTCCTACGTCGATACCAACGCGTCCGGCAAATGCTCGTCGTCCTCCTCGGTGCAGCCCTACTGTCTTTCCCGATCCTTGCAAGACGATGGGGGCGAACCCAATTTCAGCAACAGCACCAAGAACGGCGGACGCGGCATCGCGATTCTTTCACTCAGCCGGACGTTCTGATTTTTTTGCAGCGCGGGAGGGCGACCTCCCCAACAACAGGAGTACATCATGAAAATGGTAATAGCGATCATCAAGCCGTTCAAGCTCGATGAAGTTCGTGAAGCGCTGTCCGCCATCGGCGTGCAGGGCATCACGGTGACAGAAGTCAAGGGGTTCGGGCGGCAGAAAGGGCATACCGAGCTTTATCGGGGCGCCGAATACGTCGTCGATTTTCTGCCCAAAGTGAAAATCGAAGCCGCGATTGCCGATGACATCCTCGATCAGGCGATCGAAGCCATCGAGAAATCGGCGGGAACCGGCAAGGTTGGCGACGGCAAGATTTTCGTCTTCGACCTCGAACAAGTCATCCGTATCCGCACCGGCGAAACCGGTACGGACGCCCTGTAACGATTTGGAGTAAATCGAGATGAAAAGATTTTTCACAAGCGTGTTGGCGATACTTGCCATTGGCATGACGAGCGCGGCATTCGCGCAGGAAACGCCGACGCTCAATGCCGGCGATACGGCCTGGATGCTCACTTCCACCATGCTGGTTTTCCTGATGACCATTCCCGGCCTGGCGCTCTTTTATGGCGGCCTGGCGCGTACCAAGAACATGCTCTCCGTGCTCATGCACGTGTTCATCATCGTCTGTCTGATGACCACGTTGTGGTGCGTTTATGGCTACTCTCTGGCGTTTTCCGGAGAAGGGTTGTTTGTCGGCGATCTGGACAAGCTGTTCCTGACCGGCATTTCCATCGACAGCTTGAACGGCACCATGCCGGAATACGTCTGGGTCGCGTTCCAATCCACGTTCGCGGCGATTACCACGGCGCTGATCGTCGGCGCTTTCGCCGAACGCATCCGTTTTTCCGCCGTCGTCATCTTCGCGGTGCTGTGGTTCAGCTTCAGCTATGTACCGATGGCGCATATCGTCTGGGGCGGCGGTTTTCTGGGCGCCGATTACGCGATGGACTTCGCCGGCGGCACGGTGGTGCACATCAACGCGGGGATCGCCGGTCTGGTCGGCGCTTATCTGCTGGGCAAGCGGATCGGTTTTGGGCGCGAAGCCTACACGCCGCATTCACTGACGCTCACCATGATCGGCGCCTCCTTGCTGTGGGTCGGCTGGTTCGGTTTCAACGCGGGGTCCGCCGCCGCGGCCGATGGCACGGCGGGACTGGCTTTCGTGAACACCATCGTCGCCACCGCCTGCGCTACGCTGTCGTGGATTGCCGCCGAAGCCCTGCTCAAAGACAAGCCGTCGATGCTGGGCGCTGCCTCCGGCGCGGTCGCTGGCCTCGTTGCCGTGACGCCAGCCGCTGGATTCATCGGTCCGATGGGCGCTATCGTGCTGGGGCTGATTGCCGGCGTCGTCTGCCTGTGGGGCGTCAATGGCCTGAAGAAACTGCTCAACGTCGATGATGCCTTCGACGTATTCGGCGTGCATGGCGTGGGCGGCATTCTGGGCGCCATCCTGACCGGCGTATTGGCTTCTCCCGATTTCGGCGGTCTGGGCAACACGCTGATGGATGACCCGCAAAGCATGACGATCATTGGTCAACTGGCCATCCAGATCAAGAGCGTCGGCGTGACCATCGTCTGGTCCGGCATCGTCGCCTTCATCGCCTACAAGATCGCCGATCTGACCGTTGGGTTGCGGGTTTCCGAAGAAGCCGAACGCGAAGGTCTGGACATCACCTCGCACGGCGAATCGGCCTACCACTACTGATTACAGTTTGCTTTTCCTCTTCCCTCTTTTCGGGCGTCTCGATGACGCCCGTTTTTTTTTGCTGGTAAGCCAATCACATGAATAGCTGTCATTCCAGCGCAAGCAGGAATCAGGTTTTCGGGAACAAGCCCGGACGTGCCCTGCACAGTGTCTATGCTAAAATCCGCCTTCCACACGGATGAAGTTCGCTCGATGTACCGATTGAATGGGCGCGAAGCCAATCGCGTCCGCCAGATTTGAAAGTCGGAGCACGTCTCTGGCTTTTTTTTGTTTCCGGGGTTACGAAATGCCGGTCATTACACTGCCTGATGGTTCCCGACGGGAGTTCGATCGTCCCGTCACAATCGCCGAAGTCGCTCAAGATATCGGCCCCGGCCTGGCCAAAGCCGCGTTGGCCGGCAAGGTCGACGGCAAGTTGGCCGATACCAGCCAGCTCATCGAGGCCGATGTTGCGCTGGCTATCGTCACCGACAAGGATGCCGATGGCGTCGATCTGATCCGCCATTCGACGGCGCATCTGCTGGCTTACGCGGTCAAGGAACTGTTTCCCGAGGCGCAGGTGACGATTGGACCGGTGATCGAGAACGGCTTCTATTACGATTTTGCTTTCAAACGCCCGTTTACCCCAGAAGACCTCGCGGCCATCGAACAACGCATGGCCGAACTGGCGAAAAAAGATATTCCGATCACGCGCGAAGTCTGGAATCGGGACGAGGCGACGGCTTTCTTCAAGTCGCTCGGCGAGCATTACAAGGCCGAACTGATCGCCGCGATTCCGCCAGGCGAAACGGTGTCGCTTTATCGCGAGGGCGATTTCGTCGACCTTTGCCGTGGGCCGCACGTGCCTTCCACCGGAAAACTCAAGGTTTTCAAGCTGATGAAGGTGTCCGGCGCGTACTGGCGCGGCGATCAGCGCAACGCGCAGTTGCAGCGTATCTACGGCACGGCCTGGGCCAAAAAGGACGAGCAGGAGGCGTATCTGACGATGCTCGAAGAGGCTGAAAAGCGCGACCATCGGCGCATTGGCCGTCAGCACGACCTTTTCCATCTTCAGGATGAAGCGCCAGGCATGGTGTTCTGGCACCCCAAGGGCTGGGCGGTCTGGCAGCAGGTCGAGCAGTACATGCGCCGCGTCTATCAGGACAACGGTTATCTGGAAGTAAAGTGTCCGCAGATCGTCGACCGTTCGCTGTGGGAAAAAACCGGGCATTGGCAAAATTACCGGGAAAACATGTTTACCACGGAATCGGAGAAACGCGATTACGCGATCAAGCCGATGAACTGTCCGGGTCACATCCTGGTTTTCAACAGCGGCTTGCGCAGTTACCGCGATCTGCCTTTGCGCTACGGCGAATTTGGTTCCTGCCACCGCAACGAACCATCCGGCGCGTTGCACGGCATCATGCGCGTGCGTGGTTTTACACAGGACGACGGTCATATTTTCTGTACCGAAAACCAGATCCAGTCCGAAGTGACCGCGTTCAATACCTTGGTGCGCAAGGTTTACGCCGATTTCGGCTTCCACCACATCATGGTCAAGCTGGCGCTGCGGCCGGACAAGCGCATCGGCGCGGACGATGTCTGGGACAAGGCCGAGGCCGCGCTGCGTGAGGCGCTCAAGGTGTCCGGCCTCGAATGGGACGAGTTGCCCGGCGAAGGCGCTTTTTACGGTCCGAAGATCGAGTTCCACATCAAGGACGCGATTGGCCGTTCCTGGCAGTGCGGCACCGTCCAGGTCGATTTCTCGATGCCCCAGCGTCTCGGTGCCGAATACGTCGGCGAGGACAATTCCCGCCATACGCCGGTCATGCTGCACCGCGCCATCGTCGGTTCGCTCGAACGCTTCATCGGCATTCTCATCGAAAACTACGCCGGCGCTCTTCCCTTATGGCTGGCGCCCGTTCAGGCCGTCGTTCTGAACATTACCGAAAGACAGGCCGGATACGCCGAAAATGTTGCAAAAACACTACGCGCGGCAGACTTGCGTGTCGAATGCGATTTGCGGAACGAAAAAATAAGCTATAAAATACGCGAACATAGCTTGAGCAGACTGCCTTACCAAATCATCGTTGGCGATAAGGAAATGGCGGTCGATCTGGTTGCCGTGCGTACACGCGGCGGTCAGGATCTCGGACAAATGTCCCTTGAGATGCTGATCGGGCGGCTTCAGCAAGAAGTCGCCGCGCGGAGTGGCACGGCTTAATTTTTTGTCAAAAAAGGAGCCAAACCATCGCACTGCAAAAGTCGCATCGCATCAACGAAGAGATCAACACCCCTGAAATCCGCTTGATCGGCGCCGAAGGGGAAGCACTGGGAATCGTCAGCGCCCGGCAAGCGCTGTATCTGGCGGAAGAAGCCGGTGTGGATCTGGTCGAAATAGCTCCGTTGGCGCAACCGCCGGTCTGCCGGATCATGGATTACGGCAAATTCAAATATCAGGAGCAAAAGCGCCAGCACGAGCAAAAGCTCAAGCAAAAGCAGATTCAGGTCAAGGAAGTCAAGTTTCGCCCGGGGACGGATGAAAACGACTACCAGATCAAACTGCGCAACATGACGCGCTTCCTGCAGGAAGAGGACAAGGTTAAGGTGACTTTGCGCTTCCGTGGCCGTGAAATGGCTCACCAGGATATTGGTATGCGGCAGATTGAACGGATCAAGACCGATTTGCACGATCTCGCGATGGTCGAGCAGATGCCCAAGATGGAAGGCCGCCAGATGGTGATGATTCTGGCGCCGGGCAGGAAAAAGCAGTAATCAGGTTTTTTTGCGGTTTGCAGTACCCACAAGCGCATAAGCGCATAAGTGGTATCGGGTCGGCAAGCGCTCCCGCCGGGAGACACCTGATTCCATGTCAATAAAAGGAGCATTCAATGCCCAAGATGAAAACCAAAAGCGGCGCCAAAAAGCGCTTCAAGGTCAGCGCGAGCGGCCGCATCAAGCGCAGTCAGGCGTTCAAGAGTCATATCCTGACCAAGAAAACGACCAAGTCCAAGCGCCAGCTGCGCGGCATGATCGGCGTGCATGATTCCGACAAGGCACTGGTTCGCGCCATGCTGCCTTACGCCTGAGGAGACGATAAATGCCCCGAGTAAAACGTGGTGTAACGGCGCACGCGCGCCACAAAAAAGTGCTTGCCCAGGCCAAGGGTTTTCGCGGCCGCCGCAAGAATGTCTATCGCATCGCCAAACAGGCGGTGATGAAGGCGGGTCAATACGCGTATCGTGACCGCCGCCAGAAGAAGCGTCAGTTCCGCGCCCTGTGGATCGCCCGCATCAACGCGGCGTCCCGCGAGTTGGGCTTGAAGTACAGCACCTTCATGAATGGTCTGAAAAAAGCCCGGATCGAGGTTGACCGCAAGGTGCTGGCCGACCTGGCCGTTTTCGACAAGCCGGCCTTTGCCGCGTTGGCCAATCAGGCCAAGGCGCAGCTCGGCGCGTGACTGTGCAAGAAGCGGTCTCGAAAATGGTACGAGAGCGGTAATTTTGAGACAGCTTCCAAAAAAAGGAGGCGCGCGCCTCCTTTTTTTCCGATAGGCGTTGAATTTCATGTTGAACCCCGACCAAATTGCGCAAGACGCGGCGGTGGCATTCGCCGTGACGGACGATCCCGATGCCCTGGAGCAGATCAAGGCGCGCTACCTGGGTAAAAGCGGGCAGATCACCGAGTTGTTGAAAAAGATGGCCGGCCTTTCTCCCGAAGAGAAAAAATCGGTCGGCGCGGCGATCAATCGCGCCAAGACGGCGGTCGAGACGGCGCTCAACACGCGCCGCGAGGCCATCCGCCAACAGGCGCTCGAAGCCCGGCTCGCCGGAGAATCGTTGGACGTGACGCTGCCCGGATGCGGCGCGATCAGGGGCGGTCTGCATCCTGTCACCCGTACCCTGGAACGCATCGAGGCGCTGTTCCGCTCGATCGGTTTCGAGGTCGCCGACGGCCCCGAAATCGAGGCCGATTTCCAGAATTTCACGGCGCTCAACACGCCGGAAGATCACCCCGCGCGTTCGATGCACGATACCTTCTACCTGCTCGACGAGAACGGCGAAGTCGCCAAGGACATCCTGCTGCGCACGCACACCAGCCCGATCCAGGTGCGCTACATGCAGGCGCACGTCGCCAAATACGCGCACCTCCCGACGCTGCCCGAAATTCGCATCATCGCGCCGGGCCGGGTTTATCGCGTCGATTCGGACGCCACGCATTCGCCGATGTTCCACCAGGTCGAAGGTCTGTGGATCGGCGAGAACGTCAGTTTCGCCGATCTGAAGGGCGTGGCCGCCGATTTTCTCCGCCGCTTTTTCGAGAGCGACGATTTGCAGGTGCGCTTCCGCCCCTCGTTTTTCCCGTTTACCGAGCCGTCGGCCGAAATCGACGTGGCCTTCATGAGTGGCGCGTTGAAAGGGCGCTGGCTTGAAATCGCGGGCTGCGGCATGGTGCACCCGAATGTCCTGCGGCACGTCGGCATCGATCCGGAAAAATACTTGGGCTTCGCCTTCGGCATGGGGCCTGACCGGCTGACCATGCTGCGTTACGGCGTCAATGACCTGCGCCTGTTCTTCGATGGCGACCTGCGTTTTTTGCGGCAATTCGTCTAACCGTTTTGTTCACACGGATCACTCATGAAATTCTCTGAATCCTGGCTGCGTAGCTTGGTCAACCCGACGGTAACGGGCGGTGATCTGTCTCATCTCCTGACGATGGCCGGTCTCGAAGTCGAAGCGGAGGAAACCGTCGCTCCCGCGTTCGACGGCGTCGTCGTCGCCGAAGTGCTGGCAGTGACCCGACATCCCGACGCCGATCGATTGAACGTCTGCCGCGTCGACATCGGCGATGGAGATGGATCAGCGCGGCAAATCGTCTGCGGCGCTCCCAACGCCGCCGCCGGACTGAAAGTTCCATGCGCCTTGCCGGGCGCGCGTTTGCCAGGCGGCGTTAAAATCAAAATCGCCAAGGTTCGCGGCGTCGAATCCCTGGGCATGCTGTGCTCGGCCAGGGAACTGGGCATTTCAGACGATGCCGCCGGTCTGCTGACGCTTCCGCCGGATGCTCCGGTCGGTCAGAACATCCGTGACTACCTGGATCTCGACGACCGCCTGCTGACCCTGAAACTCACGCCCAATCGCGCCGATTGCCTGTCGCTGACCGGCATCGCGCGTGAAGTTTCGGCGCTGACCGACACCCCGGCGAGTTATCCATCGGCCACGCCGGTCCCGGTGAGTACGGACGCGCGCCGCCAGATCATCCTTGACGCGCCGGAGGCGTGTCCGCTTTATTGTGGCCGGGTCATCACCGGGGTCGACGCCAGAGCACCGACGCCGGACTGGATGAAGCGCCGCCTTGAACGCAGCGATATCCGCTCGATTTCAGCGCTGGTCGACATCACCAATTACGTGATGCTCGAACTGGGGCAGCCCTTGCACGCCTTCGACAACCGCCAGCTTGAAGGCGCGATCCACGCCCGTCTGGCCCGTGCCGGAGAACAAATCCTGCTGCTCAACGGGCAGACGCTCGAACTGGACGGCGACGTTCTGCTGATTACCGACGACCGGCGTCCGCTGGCCGTAGCCGGCGTCATGGGCGGCGAAAACAGCGGCATCGGCCTCGACACGACGGAGATGTTCCTCGAATCCGCCTTTTTCACCCCCAAGGCGGTTGCCGGACGCGCCCGGCGCTACGGCTTCGCTTCCGACGCCTCGTACCGCTTTGAACGCGGCGTCGACTTCGGCGCGTCCCGGCAAGCGCTGGAACGCGCCAGCCAACTGATCCTCGAAATCTGCGGCGGCCAGGCCGGCCCGCTGTGCGAGGCGCAAGCCGCTCTTCCAGCCCGCCCGCCGATTCGCTTGCGTCCGCCGCGCGTCGCCAAGGTATTGGGCATCGCCTTGAGCGCTTCCCGGATTGCCGGACTTTTTTCCCGTCTGGGATTGGCATTCTCGCGGGACGGCGACGATTTCATCGTCACGCCGCCGACCTACCGCTTCGATATCGAGATCGAAGAAGACTTGATCGAAGAAATCGCCCGTCTGCACGGCTACGACGAAATTCCCGCCCAGCCGCCCCAGGCGCGTCTGGCGATGCTGCCGCAAACGGAAGAAGCGCGTCCCTTGTTCCGGGTGCGCCAGATTCTGGCCGACCGGGGCTTTCAGGAAGTCATCAACTTCGCCTTCGTCGACGCCGCTTGGGAAAGCGATTTTGGCGACGATTTTGGCAGCAATCCCGCGCCGATCCGCCTGGCCAACCCAATTGCCAGCCAGATGAGCGTGATGCGCTCGACGCTGATCGGCGGACTGGTCGCCAACGTGTCGGCCAACCTCAAACGCAAACAAAGCCAGATTCGCCTGTTCGAGACCGGGCGCTGTTTTTTCCGCGATCCGGCGGGTCAGCCGGTCAAAGGCTTTCAACAACCGTGGAAACTCGCCGCGCTGACCTATGGCGGCGCGCTGCCCGAACAATGGGGAGCGCCGACCCGCGCCGTCGATTTTTACGACATCAAGGGCGAACTCGAACTCTTGCTGGCGCCCTTCGCCGCGCGTTTCGAGAAAACGGCGCACCCCGCCCTGCATCCCGGTCGCGGCGCGCGCATCCTGATCGACCAGCGCGAGATCGGTTTTCTCGGCGAACTGCATCCGCAATGGGCGCAAAAATACGAACTGCCGCTCGCCCCCGCGCTGTTCGAGATCGACCTCGACGCGCTGCGGCAAGCCCGCCTTCCGCGTTACGCCGAAGTCTCCCGACTGCCGGCCGCTTACCGCGATCTGGCAATCGTCGTCGACCGGGAACTGGCGCTGCAAACCCTGCTGGACGGTCTCGCCAGCAACCGTCCGGCCATTGTCCAGGACATCCAGCTGTTCGACCTTTATACCGGGAAAGGAATCGAACAAGGAAAAAAAAGTCTTGCGTTTCGTATAGTTATGCAAGATACTCAAAGGACTTTACAAGATACTGAAGTCGATGCCGCAGTCCAACAACTCATCGAATACCTGCGTCAGACCTTCGCTGTTCAACTCCGTGTCCAACAGGGATCGACATGACGCTTACCAAAGCAGAACTTGCGGATTTATTGTTTGAAAAAGTCGGCCTCAACAAGCGTGAGGCCAGGGATATGGTCGAGGCTTTCTTCGATGAAGTCCGTGATGCCCTGGCGCGTGGCGAAGGTGTCAAACTTTCCGGGTTCGGCAATTTCCAGTTGCGGGACAAACCGCAGCGGCCGGGACGCAATCCGAAAACCGGAGAAGAAACCCCGATCACCGCGCGGCGCGTCGTCACCTTCCATGTCAGCCAAAAACTGAAGAGCGAAGTGGAGATCTCCTACGATGGAACACAATCCTAAAGATATTTTCAAGGATTCCCTCCCACCCATTCCGGCCAAGCGTTATTTCACCATCGGAGAAGTCGGCGAGCTGTGTGGTGTGAAAACGCATGTATTGCGTTATTGGGAACAGGAATTTACCCAGCTCAAGCCGGTCAAACGGCGCGGTAACCGCCGTTACTACCAACACCATGAAGTCCTGCTGGTGCGGCGCATCCGCGAGTTGCTCTACAACCAGGGATTCACCATCATCGGCGCGCGCAATCGCCTGGAAAAAGATTCGGAAGGAGACGGCGTCAAAAAAGAGCTGACTCCCGAATCGATCCGTATCGAGTTGCTGACCATCCTGGAAACGCTTCAAGGCAAAGGAACTGAACCCGCGTGATCCGCATAATCCGCGCCAGCGCGTTTTCTTCCTGATCGCCAGTCGATACCCAGGATCGGGCGTATCAACCGAGTTCAGTGTACTTGCGGCAGGAGCCGAAGCACTTCTCCACGGGGTACTTCAGCGCGTTCTTCTCAAGCTTTGCCGCCGCCGCGTCGAGCAGGTCGAAGCCGCCTTTCCCGGCGATCAGCAACAGATAGAGCAGGACATCGGCGCATTCGTCCCGCAGCGCTTCCTTCCAGGTTTCATTGTCAAGCAGGGCGGCGATTTCGGGGTCGCCTTTCCACTGCGTCAGTTCCAGCAGTTCGGCGGCATCCAGATTGAGCGAGACGATCAGGTTGCGCAGGGTGTGGAATTGCGCCCAGTCGCGCTCGTCACGGAATTGCGTCAGCGCCCGCGTCAGCGCCTCGATGTTCGTATGTGTCATGATCAGAAAAGACGTTGCAGCGCTTCTGGCGGCAGCGTCATGCCGGTGGCGCGCGCGCGCGCCAGCAGTTCCCAGTAATAGCGGTAGGACGCCCGGTCGTGCAGCCGACCAGCGTGGGCGATTGGCGCCCAATCCTTGTCCTGCGCGGCGGTGACGATGGCGACGGCGGTTTCGACCTCGGAAAAATCGGGACGCATGGCCTCGACGATCGGCACGATCTGCTTGGGATGGATGCTCCACATGCGCAGGAAACCGAACTCCTTGCGCGCGCGCAGCGCGTTGTCGCGGATCACGTCGAGATCCTTGAGTTCCGTGGTCACGTTGTGCGACGGAACGACGCCGTTGCCGAGCGCCGCCGTGACGATCTCGCATTTGGCGCGCACCACCAGCGGGTGGCTGAACTGGCCGGGACTCTTCATCGCCGATCCGGGAATCGCGCCGTGGTGGCCGGAGACGAAATCCATCAGGCCGAAATCGAGCGATTCGACGCCCGGCGTGGCAGCGATCTCCCACACTTCATGCAGCGCGCCCAGGGTTTCGATCAGCACATGCACGGGAATCCGGCGCGCCAGGCCGATCCGCGATTCGACATCGCGCAGGCGGGCGATTTGCGCGCGAACGTCGTCGACGCCGCGCGGTTTGGGCAAGGTGATGAACGGCAGACGGGCGCCGGCGAGCGATACGATGATGTCGATGTCCTGCCGCCAATGCGCGTGGGTGAAATCATGTACCCGGACCGCGATGCGGCCATGCCGGTTGTCGCCGCTCATGACGATGCCCGCCGCCATTTCGGCGTGCTCGCGCTCCGCGCCGGCGTGAGCGCCGTCTTCGCAATCGCAGGTGATATCGAAGATCGGCCCCAGTTCATTCTGCAACTGGAGCGCTTTCCGCATCAGCTTTTCGGACCCCGCGTAATGATCGACCGCAGGCAGGATCGGAAAGGGCTTCTCGCCGGGAAAGAGAACGTCGCTGGGGTGTCGCATGGATGAATCCAAAAGGATGGGAGTCTAACATTCAGCCGGTGAAGGGGGCGCTGCGCGCGGATAAGTCGCGAGGCAGGAGCACGAAAATCTTGATTGGAATAATCGACTTCAACCCGGATTATCCAAAAGTCGTGGTAAGCGCGGCGAACCTCGACATCGCAGCTAATGGATGATCTGGGTTGAAATAACCAGCAGTCTGTCGGACGCACCCTTTTCTGATGGGATAATACAGAATGGCCCCTCGAAAGTAACCCAAAGATGAACCGCTTCCGTCCCGTGGATCGCCAGACGGGGCACCTGTTTTCAGCGTCCATTATTGAGATTCAGTCATGCAAAATTTTACTCTTGTAGTCGGCGCTGGTTTCGCGGGCAGCGTGATGGCACGGGAACTGGCCGAGGCCGGTTGGCACGTCCGGCTCATCGACAAAAAAAATCACGTCGCTGGCAATGCCTTTGATGAAGCGGATGTTCATGGAATATGGATTCACCGCTTTGGCCCGCACATCTTCCACACCAATGACCCGCGTGTTTTCGATTTCCTGTCGCGGTTTACCGAATGGCGGCCTTACGAACATCGCGTGCGCAGCGTGGTGAATGGCGTGACTTACCCGTTTCCGATCAACCGCGATACGCTCAACCGGCTGTATGGCTTGAGTCTTGACGAAGCGGGCGTGGAAGCTTTTTTCGCCCGTGTGCGCGAAGCGCGCGATCCGATCCGCACCAGCGAGGATGTGGTGCTCGCTTCGGTTGGGCGCGATCTGTACGAAAAGTTTTTCCTGAACTACACGCGCAAGCAATGGGGGCTGGAGCCGTCGCAATTGAAGGCCGGTGTTGCCGCGCGCATCCCGGTGCGCACCAATACGGACGACCGCTATTTCACCGATGAATTTCAGTTCATGCCGCTGCACGGTTATACCAGGATGTTCGCGGCGATGCTCGATCATCCCAATATCGAATTACGGCTTGGGGTGGATTTTTTGGCCGAAAGACACGCTTTGCTGGAGCCGGGCGCAAACGGCGGAAAGACGCCGCACGTCGTTTATACCGGGCCGCTCGACGCGTGGTTCGATCACTGTTACGGTCCGCTGCCTTACCGTTCGCTGCGCTTCGAGCACCAGCATCTGCCGGATACCGCGCGCTTTCAGGAGGTGGGAACGGTCAATTATCCGAACGAGCACGACTACACGCGCATCACCGAATACAAGCATCTCACCGGACAG
>JAITNL010000098.1 GCA_031290495.1 Accumulibacter sp. | reverse complement strand
ACCAGCTTTGCCTCGATCTTCGTCTACCCGGAAATCGACGATTCGTTCGAGATCGCGATCAATCCCGCCGATCTGCGCATCGACACTTACCGCGCTTCGGGCGCGGGCGGCCAGCACATCAACAAGACCGATTCGGCGGTGCGCATCACGCACCTGCCGTCGGGTATCGTCGCGCAATGCCAGAACGACCGTTCGCAGCACCGCAATCGGGCCGAGGCGATGGCGATGCTCAAATCGCGTCTGTACGAGGCCGAAATACGCAAACGTCAGGTCGAGCAGCAAAAGCTCGAGGACGCCAAGACCGACATCGGCTGGGGCCACCAGATTCGTTCCTACGTGCTCGATCAATCCCGTATCAAGGATTTGCGCACCAACGTCGAAGTGGGCGACACGCAGCGCGTGCTCGACGGCGATCTCGATCTGTTCATCGAAGCCAGCCTCAAGCAGGGCGTCTAAAGCGCCACGACGAACCGGAAAATCCAATCCCTTACAGAGAGCCGCCATGTCTGACCAGCCTTCCATCGCCCCGGAACACGACCAAAACCATATCATCGCCGAACGCCGCGCCAAGCTCGCCGAATGGCGCGCCACGGGTCAAGCCTATCCGAACGATTTTACGCGCGAGAATATTTCAGACCGGATCGTCGAACGGTACGACGCAAAATCCGGCGAGGAACTCGCAGCCAATCCGGTCGAAGTCAAGGTGGCCGGCCGCATGATGCTCAAGCGCGTCATGGGCAAGGCGTCGTTCATCACCATCGCCGATGTTGGCGGTCGCATTCAGCTCTACGTCGCGCGCGATCAGGTCGGCGAGGAAACCTACGCCGCCTTCAAGCGCTGGGATGTCGGCGACATCGTCGGCGCTGTTGGCACGCTGTTCCGCACCCGCACCAACGAACTCACCGTGCATTGCGTTGAACTGCGGCTGTTGTCGAAATCGTTGCGTCCGCTGCCGGAAAAATTCCACGGCTTGGCCGACCAGGAACAGAAGTACCGCATGCGCCACCTCGACCTGATCATGAACGAGGCGTCGCGCTTTACCTTCATGGCGCGCAGCCGCATCGTGCAGTCGATCCGCAATTACATGTGCGGCCAGGGCTTCCTGGAAGTCGAAACGCCGATGATGCACCCGATCCCCGGCGGCGCGTCGGCGCGTCCGTTCAAGACGCATCACAACGCGCTGGACATGGAGCTTTTCCTGCGCATCGCGCCGGAGTTGTATCTCAAAAAGCTGGTCGTCGGCGGTTTCGAGAAGGTCTTTGAACTCAACCGCAACTTCCGCAACGAAGGCATGAGTCCCCGGCACAATCCCGAGTTTACGATGATGGAGTTTTACGAGGCATACTCGGAATATCACCAGCTGATGGACTTCACCGAGGGCCTATTGCGCCATTCGGCGCGCGAAGCGCTTGGCGCCGAGGCGTTCTCTTACCAGGGGCGCACGCTCGATCTGTCCAAGCCGTTCGACCGCCTGACCATGATTCAGGCGATCGTCAAATATCACCCGCACTACACACCGGAACAGTTGTCCGACACTGGCTGGTTGCGCCGGAAGCTGGCCGCGATGAAGGTCGAGCAGAAGCCCGAGATGGGACTTGGCGCGCTGCAACTCCTGATGTTCGAGGAAACCACCGAAACCGATCTCTGGGACCCGACCTACATCATCGACTATCCCGCCGAAATCAGCCCGTTGGCGCGCCGTGGCGACGACAACCCCGAAATCACCGAACGTTTCGAGCTGTTCATCGTTGGCCGCGAGATCGCCAACGGTTTCTCCGAACTCAACGATCCGGAAGATCAAGCGCGGCGCTTTCAGGCGCAGGCCAGGGCCAAGGACGCGGGCGACGAGGAAGCCATGTACTACGACGCCGATTACATTCGCGCCCTGGAATACGGCCTGCCGCCGACCGGCGGCTGCGGCATTGGCATCGACCGCTTGGTCATGCTGCTGACCGATTCGGCCAACATCCGCGATGTCATTCTTTTTCCGCAGATGCGGCCGGAGTAGAAAATGCAGGGGTATGCGGGCAGAGCAAACGCATTTATTTTACGAAAACGCCGAATATTGCTTCGACCACAATAGCTTTAAAAGTTTGCCCTTATCAGAACAGGAAAATCATCAAGGCCATTGAAAACTTTTTGTGGTCAGGTCTATAAGTTTGATATAGCAGCTTGAGAAAAATTATCTAACATATCCGCAATGCTTGATTGAGTATGTATTATATTAAATAATGTAATTTTTGTCAAACTACTATAAAAGTGATCCGTTGAGGGTTGGATAGAAGTGGAGAATTTGAAACAAGGTGATGAAAACAATCCCATTTAAGCCTAGACTGCAAGGTTTTTTCCGAAATCGCTTTTATGCGTCTGCGTCGAGGCTTCCCGAACAATCCGCCTCCATCAAGGAGGTGAAGCGGTTGGTGTCGGAAGAATTATCGTGGGTCGAGAACGAATGCGGCCATAGCCTTTCTCAGCGTAAACGCTACCGAGCGGTATGGCTGTTACTGCGTGACCTCATCCAATCTTCGTGGGAGGTTGGATATCGGGCAGGCGTGGTGGAACTGCGGTTGTCGGAGTTAAATGAAAGCAGGGGCAACCCCCGAGGAAATCACAGATAAAAAACGGCTGTTGCGCGAATGGCTTTCCGAGAGCCGCATCGAACGCCTGCAATCGTTCGGAAAGTTCATTGTCTTTATGGAGGCGAATACGACTGCGCGGAAGTCCGTCCTTTCGCTTGTCGTGGACGGAAAGGAACTGGCGGAGCGCATCGCATCCGATGATGCGCGCGTGGCAGTCAGACCCTATTTGCAACTCGTGACTGATTCAGCGCGGGACGAGAGGTGCACAAATCATAAACTCATGGACATCTGGCGGTATTTCCGTCTGACATGGTCAACGCCGTCCGAATCCACGCCAGGGCGCACGATCAAGTATCTAATCCGCGACGCGGCGCATCCAAACCACGCGGTCATGGGTATCTTCTCGTTGGAGAACTGCGCCGTGCAGATCACGGACCGTGATGAGTTCATTGGGTGGAATGCTGAAGGTTACATCCGACGGATGCTTGAAAGGGAATTGGAGCAGGCGCGGGAGTGTTTCTTAATCCTGCTATTGACACACCAAATAAACTCTGCAATTTTTTGCCAGACATGTCATAATGGTGATATGGAAAATGAATTGAGAACAAACGCGGTACGGTTAAGTCCGGAACAGCAATACGAGA
>JAITNL010000087.1 GCA_031290495.1 Accumulibacter sp. | reverse complement strand
GACAATTCTTCGGTACATCATTCAAAACTTATCATCAGAACTTTGGAAGAATGTAGAATTAAATATTTGTTTCTTCCACCGTATTCGCCAGATTTTAATCCCATCGAATTGTTCTGGTCTTATATGAAATCAATTTTGCGAAAGATCAAAGCTCGAACACATGAAAAACTGGAAGGCGGAATCAAACTTGTACTTGAAAACACCCCGCAAAATTATATTGAAAACTGGTTTAAGCATTGCGGATATATTAGATAATTTTTCTCAAACTGCTATACACCGCCCCTTCGGGGTACCCCTCCAATGGATGGGAATCAAATCCGACGCGCTCCTGGTTTAATTCCCATCCTCTGGAGGTGCCCCGAAGGGGCAGTGTGGTAAGGGCGGAAAGGACGGGCAGGGGAAAAGATAACGGGGCGGGGAAAAATGATGGGATGGTGGAAAGAATGACGGGGTAGTGAAAACATCATCTTCCCGATCTCCAGCTTCCCGCAACACTTCCGGCCGTCTCATCACGCGCCGTCTTCAAGGCGGTCATGACGACCGGACGGATCGAAAGCTCGTGACAGCGGATTTCCGCTTTTTTTGCACTCCGCGCGGTCGGGTAAAATGCCGCCCATGCTCATCCTTGGCATCGAATCCTCCTGCGACGAAACCGGCGTCGCGCTTTACGACACCCAGGCCGGCGGTCGTCTGCTGACCCATGCCCTGCATTCCCAGGTTGCCACGCACCGGGAGTATGGCGGCGTCGTTCCGGAACTCGCCTCGCGCGATCACATCCGGCGCGTGGTCCCGCTGTTGCGCAAGGTGCTGAACGACGCGCGTCGCGCGCGCGATCAAATCGACGCCGTGGCTTATACGCAAGGCCCCGGACTGGCCGGCGCGCTGCTGGTCGGCGCGGCGTTCGCCGAAGGACTGGCGATGGCGCTGGGTGTGCCGGTCATCCCGGTGCATCATCTGGAAGGGCACCTGCTTTCCCCGCTCCTTTCCAGTCAGCCGCCGCCGTTTCCGTTCATCGCCCTGCTCGTTTCCGGCGGCCACAGCCAACTGATGCGCGTCGACGGCGTCGGCCAGTATCGGTTGCTCGGCGAAACCCTCGACGACGCGGCGGGCGAGGCTTTCGACAAGACCGCCAAATTGCTCGGTCTGCCGTACCCCGGCGGACCGGCGCTCGCCGCGCTGGCGGAACGGGGGCGTTCGGGCGTCTGCGTATTTCCGCGCCCATTGCTCAATTCGGGCGATCTCGATTTCAGTTTCAGCGGCCTCAAAACGGCGGTACTGACCCGCGTGCGCGAAATCGGCGAACCCGACGAGCGGCAGCGCGCCGATATTGCGCGCGGTTTCCAGGACGCCATCGTCGACGTGCTGGTCAGGAAAGCCGTGCGCGCGATCGGAATCAGCGGTCTTGGGCGGCTCGTCGTGGCTGGCGGCGTCGGCGCCAACCGGGAATTGCGCCGCCGTCTGAACGAAATCGCGGCTCAAGGGAACATCAAAGTCTTCTACCCGGAATTTGAATTTTGTACCGACAACGGCGCGATGATCGCCTTGGCCGGCGCGCTGCGCTTCCAGGCCGGAATCTCGCAAAAACCGGCTGGCGCGTTCGCGGCGCGTCCGCGCTGGCCGCTTGGCGAATTGTTCGGTTGATCGTCCGCCGGCGTTATTGGTTGCGCCGCGCCGGGTTTCAAGCGCGTAAAGTCTTATAAACGTGCGTCATACCTAAAGAAAATCATACAAATTCAAAACATACACCCGTTTTGCTTTGATTAAAAATGGTATTTAATAACATCCGCATATTTCAGGAAACACAAACAATATGCTGCAAGTTCAGCGCTGAACTTTACCAAGTACAGCAATATAACCATATCGAAGGAGGAATGACCATGAGAAAGATTTTAGCCTTGCTTGTCGGTTTGATCATCGGGTTTTGCCCGCTTGCCGTTCGCGCCCAGGCTGCCGCCGGGCCGATCAAGATCGGCCATATCGCCGATCTGACCGGCGTTGAGGCAATGACGGGCGAAGTCGCCAAACGCGCCTTGGAATACGCAGTCAAATCACTGGGCGGCAAGATCGCCGGTCGGCAGGTGGAGATCGTCCTTGGCGATGCCCAGGGCCAACCATCGGTGGCGGTAGACGTCGCCAGGAAAATGGTGGAACAGGATAAGGTGGCGGCCATCTTCGGTCCGACCCAGATCGGTCAGAAATCGGCGGTAGGCGAATACATCAAAACAGCCGGTATCCCGCTGTTCTTCTACAACGCCACTCCGCCCCGGCTTTTGGCGAGCAACAACTGGTTGGTCGGCGCTGGCGGTGCCACACCCCAACTGCCTTCAGTCATGGCTGCTTACCTCTACAACGAGTTGGGCTACAGAACGGTGCATACGCTCGGTCAGGACAATACCGGCGGTCGGTCTTACATAGACCCGTTTGTGGAAGTTTTCAAGAAACTGGGCGGCACCGTGGTTTCGCAGCATTGGTCTCCGGTTCCTTGCCCTGACTTCGGACCTTATCTTGCGACCATGGACAAGGCTGACGCTTTGCTGGCTTGGGTCTCGAGCAGCGACGCCGTGTCGCTGTGGACCGCTTGGCATGACATGGGCGTTAACAAGAAAATGCCCATCGTCGCCGCCATGCACGGTGGCTTTACCGACTACTATGTCGCCGACGCCATTGCCGCCAGCAATCCCGGTGCCGCCGCCGCCATGCTTGGCGCGTTCGCTCCGATCACGTATGTCTACGATCTGGACAACCCGGAAAACAAAGCGCTGGTGGAAGGCTGGACGAAGGAATTTGGCTCGGTACCGCTCGGCAACAATCTGGCCGGATCCGCCACCGAGGTGTTTCTCGTGCTGAAAGCCGCTTTGGAAAAGACCGGGGGCGACACCGAACCAGGCAAATTGATCAAAGCCATCTTCGAGGCTGATGTCAACGGTCCGGAAGGTCACCTGTTCTTCAACAACTCACACGCGGCCACCAAGGACATCTATGTTGTGAAGGTCATTCGGAGAGACGACGGCACCTTCAACTACTCGAGGCAAAAAACATACAAGGATGTGCCTCCCACTGGTTTGGCCGTCAAGTAAGCGGTATTACCGGAGTATTTGAAAAAGTATGCCGGAAAATGTTGCCGCTCAGGGTTCGTTTTTACGAATACGCCAACCTTGGGCGGTAACTCTTGAATTTTGGGTGAGGGGATCGAATTCAAAATGAATAATGTTCTTTCCATATTCGTGCTTGGTGTTTCATACGGCCTGATATTATTCCTTCTGGCTACCGGCCTGACTTTGACCATGGGGTTGATGCGCGTGATCAACATGTCCCATGGCGCGATTTATATGATCGCGGGCTATTTTGGGGTGTGGGTTTTCAAACAGACCAACAGTTGGATCCTGAGTGTCATCGCTGGCGGGGTATTGGCTGCGGCGCTTGGTTTGATGCTGGAAGTCGGGTTTTTGCGGCGTCTGTACAAACATCCCACCGACCAGGTATTGCTGACCATCGGGTTCATCCACATCATCGAAAATATCTCACATTGGATTTGGGGCGGTTTTCCCGTCGGCGTACCGATTCCAGGGTTGTTTGGCGGCGCGGTGGCGTTGGGGAGCGTGAATGTACCCATATTCCGCTTTTTCATCATCGGCTTTGGCGTATTGATGGCCATCCTGTTGTGGCTGTTGCAGGATAAAACCAGAATTGGCGCCATTGTGCGTGCCGGCATGGACAACGGGGAAATTGCCGGAGCCTTGGGGCTGAACGTGCGCATGCTTTTTACCGCGATTTTTGTCCTCGGCTCGGCGATCGCGGGCATCAGCAGCATGATCGGGGGAGTGCTCACTGGGATCGACATGGCCACCGGTTGGGTGGTGTTGCTCAATTCCATCATCGTGGTGGTGGTCGGCGGCACAGGTTCCATCCAGGGCGCCCTGCTCGGCGGGGTCATCATTGGTCTGGTTAACGCCTTTGGCACGGCCTATTTTCCCGCCTTTGCCTCTTTCATCATTTATCTCGTTCTGATCGTTATCCTGTTGATCAAGCCGTCCGGTCTTTTGGGCAGGAAAATGGAGGTCAACCGGGCGGTCGAAGGCGGCGTTTCGGCGGATGCCGGCGAAGGACGGCAGCATAAAGCGCGGATCGACAGTGATGTGGTTACAAACAAGCTGGCGTTTTATGCCCGTCGATGGGTGCCCTACCTGTTCGTTCTTCTGATTCTTGTCGCGCTTCCCAATTTTATCGGCACCTATACGCAAAGCATGATGACGCGAGTGCTGATCTTCGCGTTGTTCGCCATGAGCCTCGATGTGGTCATGGGTTACGCGGGGTTGCCCTCGTTTGGACACGCGGCTTTTTTCGGCATGGGCGGCTATGTAGTTGGCTTGCTCGTCACGCAGGCGGACATCGGTTCTTTCTGGATCATACTTCCGGCAACACTGGTGATATGCGCCGCGCTGTCCGCGATAATCGGGTACTTCACGCTCAGGTTGTCCGAAACATACTTTCTCCTGGTGACCATGGCTTTCGGTCAGTTGTTATATGTGGTGGCCACCAAGTGGTATACCCTTACCGGAGGAAGCGACGGTTTGAGCGGCATTCCGCGTCCAGACCTTGGTTTCGCCGTGGATTGGACGTCGGGCAAAATTTACTACTTTACCCTAGTCGTTTTCCTCGTCTGTTACTACCTGCTCGCCCGCTTCATGCGTTCCTCTTTTGGACGCGTTTTGTTGGGCATTCGGGACAATGAGGGGCGGATGCGTTGTCTGGGCTTCAACACTTGGTTGTTGAAATATTGCGGCGTGATCATTGCCGGCACCTTTGCCGGGGTGAGCGGGCTTTTGTATGCCTACGCGTATGGGACCATGGTGCCGGGTAATTTCGCGTTGGAAACTTCCGCCTTGCCCATGCTGATGGTCATCATGGGCGGTCACTCCACACTGTGGGGACCTGCGTTGGCCGCGATGGTGATCGTCCTGGTGCAAAATTACGCGGGTATTTACATGCCGGACAGGTGGCCTCTGGTTCTGGGGGTCTTGTATGTGCTGTGCGTCATGTTCTTGCGCGGCGGTTTCGCGCGTTACCTGACGAACTTCTGGGATTGGTTGTGCCCGCGCGTTTTCGGAGAACAAGGACCTGCCGTACCTGTCGCCGGAAAAACACAAGAAGATATGGGTGGAGAACAATGATGTTACAGGTTAAAAACTTGGAAAAGAGTTTTGGCGGTCTCAAGGTTCTCACCGGAGTGACGTTCGATGTGGCAAGAGGGGAGAAGCTGGCCTTGATCGGTCCTAATGGCGCGGGGAAAAGTACGCTGATCAACGTCATAGGCGGACAACTTACCGCCAGCGGCGGCGTTGTGGACTTTGACGGCGGCAGGCCAATCGTCTCACTGCCGCCCAATGAGCGCTTGCATCTGGGCTTGGCGCGCTCTTATCAGCAAAACAATCTGTTTTGGCATCTTCCGGTGCTTGATAACGTCCTGTTGGCGCTTTATGGAGCGGAAACATCGCATTTGCGCTTCCTGAAACCTCTGGGTCAGCGCACGGAACTGCTCGAGGAAGCGGAAAAATTGCTGACGTCGGCGGATTTGTGGGAGAAGAGACATGAATCTCCGACCACACTCTCCTATGGAGAGCAGCGCCTTTTGGAATTGTTGCTGGCTTTCACCTCAAACCCGCGCATGGTTTTGCTGGATGAGCCAAGCGCCGGCTTGCCTACCGCCGAGGCTTTCGCTTTTTCAGACAAGCTCCGCAAACTGGTTGGTTCCGCCACTCTTTTGTTCTGCGCGCATGATCTGGATCTGGTTTTCAATCTGGCGGACAACATCATCGTGCTTTGTTTCGGCGTGATTATCGCGAGAGGAACGCCAGATGAGATCAAGGCGAATCCCCAAGTCCAGGAAATTTATCTGGGAAGCGAAGATGACGACAAATAGCCTGGCTGAACGGCTGAACGGCTGAACGGCTTTGGGCGGGAAACGGGAAATATTCAAAGGTTGGTTAAAGTTGTTAAGGTTGGTTCTGTTTTGAAATTATCGATAGGAGAGTAATTATGGCAATTCAAGTAGGAATCCCGGAAGCAGCAATGAACGTACTCATCGACCTGGTCGATAACTGCACAGGGGTCGACGAGTACGCAGGAGAACTCAAACCCGAGCGCAAAAAGCCACTTGTCGCGCCAGGCAAGGAAGTCCTCATCATCGCCCACAAAGATGGACTTTACAACGGCGAAAACCTGATCGACGAAGAGACCGTCTCTTGGCTGTCTTCCGTCATCACCTCACGCGGCGCGCGTTGCTCAGTCCTCTGGGTCGATGACCCCCAGAAGCCCCACGAGTGGCGTTATCCCCCCGTCGTCAAGGCCGCTGTCGCCGGTGCCGACCTGATCATCAACACCACCTTCCAGATGGCCGTTGAGGAAATCGCCGAGTTCCGCAACCACATCGAAGAAGTGGATACATGGATGGTTCGTCTGTTCCCCGTCACCAAGGAACTGCTGATGACCAATTGGGCGCAGACGCCGTATGAACTCACCAAGATGATGCGTCACGTTGCGTCCAATAACTTCATCGGCAAGCCGGATGACAAGTTCAAATTCGTCATGACCGATATCAACGGCACGCACCTCGAGGGCAACACGGTGCAACCCAAGCAGCGTCCAGGAGTTCCCGGACACGGCTACGCCTCCTGGCGCAGAGACGCGAGTCACTACCTGCCCTTCCCGGAATGGGTACATCCCCCGATCAACTGCGAAAACGTCAACGGCATATTCATCTTCAACTCCATGTTGAGCTGGTGGTCGCCCGTCATCGACATCGATCCAGAGTGGGAAACCCCCATCACCATCGAAGTCAAAGACTCCCGAATGGTCAACATCACCGGCGGACTCGAGGCGGCCAAGCTCAACAGCTTCCTCAAGAAAATGGTCGGCAAGGTCGGCGAAGACATCTACAAGTTCGACACTTTCCACTTCGGGATACACCCGAACGCGAAGGTCTCGAAGTACCAATGCCCGCACGATCTCTATCGGCGCATCATCGACCACATGCACACCTCGAATCTCCACTGGCACCTCGGTTCGGCCGGCGCAAAGGAAGGTTACAACTTCTATCCGCACGTCACCGGCGACATCCGCAATTCCGATCTTATTGTCAACGGCAAAACCGTCTATGACAAAGGCTGGCTCACCTGCCAGAACGATCCGGAAGTCGCCGCCGTAGCCGCCAAGTATCCTGGCCGCCCCGGTATTCCCGAAAGATTCTGATCAAAGAAACAGGAGAATAGATACATGAGTAAACTGATCGCCTATGTTGGGCGTAGCCACATCGCGGGTTTTAAGGGCGGCGGTATTGACGTCTTTGAAATTGGAGAAGGCGGAACAAAAATCACACCTCTCGGAAACGGGATCAAGGACGAGCCGAAGTATGCCGGTTTTCTCGCCTATGCGCCGAAATCCGGTGTCCTCTATGCTGTAGACGAAAGAAAGGACGACGGACGCGGACCGGTTTTGCCGGCTTCGACGATCATGTCGTTCAAGATTGACTCGAAGACGGCGGCATTGAGCCTGATCAACAAGCAACCGGCCATCGGCGCCAATCCCGCTTCCGTTTGCGTAGGACCCGAGGAGAAATATCTATTTACCGCCAACCACGGCAAATTCGATGTCGTCATCAAAGCCGTTGAAACCTCGGAGGGTAGATGGGTCAATGCCTTCGTCTATGACGACTCGACGGTTGTTCAGTACCCACTGAATGCGGATGGTTCCATCGAACCGGCATCTGACTGCCATGTCCTCACCGGTCACGGCAGGGATCCGAACAAATCTCCTCAGGGCGGCGGTCATTCCCAGGCAAGCCCTCACGCGCACATTGTCGTCGTCGATCCTTCGGGCAAGTTCCTTCTCGTCTGTGAAAAAGCGAGCGAAAAGGTTTATGTTTTTCGTCTTGGTGGTGACAGGCTTGTTCTGGCTTCGATTTACCAGGCGCCGCTGGGAACAGGTCCGAGACACTGCGCCTTTGACAAGAATGGTCATGTGTTCATGACCAGCGAATTCTCGTCAGAGATCTGGGTCTTTGGACTGGATACCGCGACAGGCGTCCTGAAGTTCATTGACAAGCAGTCCACGGTTGCTCCGGGATTCAGCGGTCGTAACGAGTTGGCAACCGTTCAGGTTCATAAGAACGGCAAGTTCGTTTACGTCAACAATCGCGGTGAAGATACGATTGTCTGCTTCAACATCGCTGCGGATGGCAAGCTGAAGAAGGCGTCCTCGCTGTCGGTCGGTAAATGTCCGGCCGATCCAAAAGACGCGGTCCGCGATATGAAGCTTTCACCGGACGGCACGTTCTTGCTCGTACCGGTACGCCCGGACGACGTGCTTCGCTCGTATGCGGTCGACCAGAACACCGGAGATTT
>JAITNL010000080.1 GCA_031290495.1 Accumulibacter sp. | reverse complement strand
TTGCTTGCTTGCTTGCTTGCTTGCTTGCTAAAAATTATGTGGTCGACTTTGGAAAAGTCAAGCAAAATGTTCATTTTTACGAGAATTTCTTGAAAAAAAGTGGTGGGATGAAAACGCGCCCATTATATCCATGCCGCGAACCTTGTCACGTCATTTTTTTTAAGAAATTTGGGTGTCGCGTGAAATTTTGTTGTACTTTGAGACGGTTTGCCGGGAAACACTGAATTTTTACCCGTCATTCCCGCGCAATCTGGAATCCATGAAACCATCGGGGAAATCCTGAAAACCTGGCCGCCGGTTCCGCCCCGACGCTCGATCAGGCCATCGCCCTGTATCAGTCGTTCGAGCGCTTTCTGCAACAACAGTTCACCGAACCTCCGATTTCGACGACAGCGCCGCGCAACTGACCGTGCCGACGAAGCGACGCGCAATCCACGAACCGGGCGTCAGCGCCCCGTCGACGATGGTCCTGGGCGTCGGCAATCTTGCCGGAGCAAAATGACTGCTCTCCGTTCGAGGGGTATAATCGGAAAGTTTTTTTATCGAAAGAATGTCATGCCGATCTATGTCTATCGTTGCGATTCCTGCGGCTTTGAAAAAGATCATCTGCAAAAACTCAGCGATCCCGTGTTGACCGTCTGCCCGGAGTGTCATCGCGGCACGTACCGCAAACAGTTGACGGCGGCGGGACTCCAGTTCAAGGGAAGCGGCTGGTACGTCACGGATTTCAAGGGCAGCAAGGAAAACAAGGAAAGCAAAAAAGACGATAAATCCGCGCCCGCGAAAACCGAAATTTCGCCGGCGTGTCAGGGATGTCCGGGAGCAACCGCGTGCGCCGGCAATTGATCAAACGTTATTTCATCACCGGTCTGCTGATCTGGGTTCCACTGGTCATCACCGGCTGGGTTTTATCGCTGATCGTCGGGCTGGCGGATCAGTCGCTGCGGCTGCTTCCGGCGGCGGCGCGTCCGCAAAATCTGCTGGGGGTCTACATTCCCGGCGCCGGCATCGTCGTCGCCTTTGTGATCATTCTCGCCACGGGTCTGTTGGCGACCAATTTCATCGGGCAGCGCCTGGTCGGCTGGTGGGAGCAGCTGCTGGCGCGTATCCCGGTGGTCAATTCGATCTACACCGGTGTCAAACAGGTTTCCGACACACTCCTGTCCTCGTCCGGAATGGCGTTTCGGCAGCCGTTGCTGGTGCCATATCCGCATCCGGGTTCCTGGACGATCGCCTTTCTGACCGGCGATCCTGGAGTTGAGGTCGCCAGGCATCTCGAAGGAAAGCACGTCAGCGTCTACGTTCCCACGACGCCGAATCCGACTTCGGGTTTTCTCTTGATGTTCCGCAAGGATCAGATCATCGAGCTCGACATGAACGTCGACGAAGCCATCAAATACATTATTTCGATGGGCGTCGTGGCGCCGCCCGGTCATCCTCCAAAGTCCTCCTAGATTTCTTTCTTCACTTTTTTCTTTTCCGGAACGACATGCGTACCCATTACTGCGGACAACTCGACTCAAAGACCATCGGCATGGAAGTCACCCTGTGCGGCTGGGCGCATCGCCGGCGCGACCACGGTGGCGTCATCTTCATCGACCTGCGCGACCGTGAGGGCTTGGCCCAGGTGGTCTGCGATCCGGATCGTCCGGACATGTTCGCCATCGCCGAATCGGTGCGCAACGAATTTTGTCTGAAGATCACCGGCAAAGTGCGCGCGCGTCCCGCCGGAACGGTCAATCCCAACCTGCCGAGCGGCGAAGTCGAAGTGCTGTGCCAGGCGATCGAAGTGCTCAACCCGTCGATCACGCCACCGTTCAATCTGGACGATGAAAATCTTTCCGAGAACGTGCGTCTGACCCACCGCGTGCTCGATCTGCGCCGTCCCCAGATGCAGAAGAACATGCTGCTGCGCTACAAGACCGCGCGCGCGTTCCGCCGCTTTCTGGACGATGCCGGATTCATCGACATCGAGACGCCGATGCTGACCAAGAGCACGCCGGAAGGCGCGCGCGATTACCTGGTGCCATCGCGCGTCCATGCCGGGCAGTTTTTTGCTTTGCCGCAGTCGCCGCAGCTATTCAAGCAACTGTTGATGATCGCCGGTTACGACCGTTATTACCAACTCACCAAGTGTTTCCGCGACGAGGATTTGCGCGCCGACCGCCAGCCGGAATTTACCCAGGTCGACATCGAGACCTCGTTCCTGAACGAGCAGGAAATCATCGGCATCATGGAGGCGCTGATCCGCTATGTGTTCAAGGAGGCGATCGGCGCGGAACTGCCCGACCCGTTTCCGCGCCTGTCCTACGCCGAGGCCATGCACCGCTTCGGTTCCGACAAGCCGGATTTGCGCGTCACGCTCGAACTGACCGAGATCACCGACGCCGTCAAGGATGTCGCCTTCAAGGTCTTCGCCAACGCGGCCAACAGCGAAGGCGGTCGCGTCGCCGCGTTGCGCGTGCCGGGCAGCGCCGGTCTCAGCCTCACGCGCGGCGAGATCGACGGCTACGGACAGTTCGTCGGCATTTACGGCGCCAAGGGTCTGGCCTACATCAAGGTCAACGACGCCACGCAGCCCAACGAAACCGGCCTGCAATCGCCCATCGTCAAGAATCTTCACGAACGGGCGCTGAAGACCATCATCGAGCGCTGCGGCGCGCAAAGTGGCGACGTCATCTTTTTCGGCGCCGACAAGGCCAAGATCGTCAATGACGCGCTCGGCGCGCTGCGTCTCAAGATCGGCCATGACAAGGGTTTCCTCAACGGCCATGCCTGGGAACCGCTGTGGGTCGTCGATTTCCCGATGTTTGAATACGACGCGGAAGACCAGCGCTGGGCGGCCTGTCACCACCCCTTTACCAGTCCGAAGGACGAACATATCCATTGGCTGGCGACCGATCCGGGCAAATGCCTGGCCAAAGCCTACGACCTGGCGCTCAATGGCTCGGAGCTGGG
>JAITNL010000016.1 GCA_031290495.1 Accumulibacter sp. | reverse complement strand
GGTTAACAACACTTCCAGTCTGGCACACCGATGCCGTTGGGGGAACAGGAGGCGTCCATTCCATTGACCTATGCGGGTTGCGGTTTTCAGGATAATCCGGCTAATGGATGAGCTGGGTTGAAGGTTGGACAAGCCGCCTTGTGGTGGCCTGAGTCATTGATTTTATGGCGCGCCCGACACGATTCGAACGTGCGACCCCTGCCTTCGGAGGGCAGTACTCTATCCAACTGAGCTACGGGCGCTGGTGTAATTGCGAGGGGCGCAAGCATAGCGTTTTTGCGCTCCAGCGTCCATTCCGGCGGTAATCGCGGAACAAGACGCAAAAAACGGGCGGATCGAGCCGCCCGTTCCTTTTCCCACACGCCGATTGGCCGGCGAGCGCGTCAAGTCGTCACTGTTTGCTGAATCAGGTGCTCGATCAGAAGCTGCGCCCCGCTATCCGAGGCATAGACATCGAAATCGTGACCATCGATGTTTTGTGTACCCGACGCGTGCCACTGGTCATTGGCGTCATTCGCCAGGTTCACCTGGTTATTGTTACCGCCCAGGATGGTCAAGCTATTATTGCCATCGGTTATCCCGATCACGTCTTGCGGCCTCAGCGTGTCTATGGTCTGATCCTTGCCGGGCAGCGACAGGTCGAGGCGCTCGATGTTTTGCAAACTTGCGTCAAGTGCGGCGCCAGTAAAAGTGCCGGGGTTGGTAAACACCGCCGTATCGATTCCAGTCCCTCCGTCCAGCACGGTGTTGCCGATGCCGCTGTAAAGCAACGTGTCGTTACCTGTGGTTATCTCACTTCTGATCTCGATGATGAGGTCACTCGAACTGGTGTGACCCGCCGTATCGGTAATCTGGAGTGGGATGAAATCGAAGTACTGATCGGCGTGGATACCACCAATATAATCATCGACCGGCCCACTGTTCAGCGTGTATTCATAGGTAATCTCGTGGCTAACCGGATCGTAGCCGGTGAACGTGAGCGTGCCTTTGCCGGTGTCAATGACGTGCGACGGTGTGCCGGCCGCCAGCGCGGCGAGGTCAGCAGGGCTGAGTTCGTAGTCGCCAACGTTGATTTTGAACTGACCGTCAGGCGTGTCCACCCCCACCTTGATCTTGCCTATACAAATCTCGGATTCGTTCAGGCCGTTGTCTATGCCAGTGTATATTTCGTCCCTACCAGCGTTTTCCACAACGGAATTGTGGCCGTCTTTCAAGGAGTTAACGGTGTCACCCCAGCGGTCAGTGTAACTAAAGTTATAGGGGTCGCTGCTGTCGTGTGCGCGATTGATGTCTCCAGCGATGATGACCGGTTGGCCATAGGTATGACCGTCGATGTCGATCGTCAGTTGGGTCGAACTGGAGTCGCCGTCATGGTCGGTGATCGTGTAGGTGAAGACTTCGTCGCCGAGCTTGTCGCCAGTTTCGAGCGCCTTGACCGCCAAGTAACCGTCCTTGAGGCTGCCGTCCGCGTTCGTGTCTTTCTCGGTAAAGAGGCGGTAGTCGTAACTGCCGTCTTCATTGAGCGTCAAGTAGCCGTATTTGCCCTCGATTTCGACGCCTACGCTGCCGCTCGCCGAATCCTGCGTTCCAGGGACAACGCCCGTGACCAGCGTCGGGGCGTCAGCGCTCAGCTTGTCAGTGCCCTGATCAAGCGTGCCGTCGCCGTTCGTGTCCCTCCCGTCAATGACGTTGCCGCTCGCCGTCGGATTCGCGTAGTCCGCTACGCTGTTGTAGTCCGGGTGGGCAATAGGAACGCTGTCGATGATCTCGATGACCAGCAACCCGCCAGCGGTGGTGCCGTTCACGTCGGTAACGCTCAAGGGGATGCTGTCCAGACTGTCGGGGACGCCCGGTTGATCTTGCGCTTCGAGCAAGGTGTATTCGTAGGTCAGATCGCCGGTCTCCGGGTCGTAGCCGATCAGTTTCAGTTCTCCGACCTGTTTGCCATTCTCATCACTGGTGACGATGGTTTTCGGCGTATCGGGCGTCAGCGCGGCGAGTTCATCGGCGCTGAGTTCGACGCCGCCAACGTTGATGCTGGCCAGCCCGGCGGGCGCTTCGATGTGAATCACGCCGACGGCGGTTTCGTCGCGGTTTTCAGCGCTGAGGAGACCGTCTTCTTTAACGAGGTTTTGACCGGCGGCGCGTTCGGGTGTGTAGTCCCTCGGGGAAATCGTCGGCGGCTGAACTGGCGGCTGAACGGGCGGTTGAACTGGCGGTTGAACGGGCGGCTCAAACGGCGGTTGAACGGGTGGCAGGACAGGTGGCGGAGCGAGCGGCTCGACCGGTGGCAAAACGGGCGGCTGAACGAGGGAATCAAGCGGCGGTTCGGCCTGATTCGCGTTATCGCCGCCGTTGATCGGATAATCCAGCACGTCGCCCCTGGCGGTTTCAAATTGGTATGCCAGCGGATCGACGCTTTCGCTGATGCGCAGCAGGCGGACAAAGCTCGGCCCGCCGCCCGCGTCGCCGCCAGCGCCGCCAGCGCCTGCGGCGGTTTCTTCGAGCAGCGCGTCGAGGTCTTGCCCTTCGGCCAGCGCGGTGAGGATGTTGTCGATGTCGCCGGGCGCGTGCGCCTGCAGCGCGGAATCGGCGGCGTCGGGCGCGGTTTCGGCCAGGGCGATGGCTTCGGCGTCCAGCGTCACGGTTTCGCCCGCGCCGATGGCGAACGCCTGGCCGTCCATCGTGGTGAGATCGACGGCGCTGTTTTCGCCGGTGACGACGACTTCGCCTTCGTAAATTGAATCGCCTGCATGCAGGGGGCGCGTTGCGCCATCTTCGCCCTTGGCGAAAGCCTGGCCTTGAACGGCGGATACGCGGGCAACCGGGATTGTGGCAGTCATGATAAATCCTTACATGTGAGTGGATGACGGGTCGCACTCTACGCCGGCGCGGAGGGCTTGAATATTGTACTGAAGTACAATGTTTTGAAATATTTTTGGGGGTAATTTGGCGCGGCAAGCGTGTTGGCCGGAGGAAGAAATCCGCCGCACCGGAACGCACGCCATTTCCCACGCCGCCAAGAAAAAAGGAAGCGCAAAGGCCGTTATAATCGACCAATGCCGAATACCTCCCGCATACCCGATAACCGCCCCATCATCCAGCGTCTCCCGGACTTGTTGATCAGTCAGATCGCCGCCGGCGAGGTGGTCGAGCGCCCCGCCTCGGTGCTCAAGGAATTGCTTGAGAACGCGCTCGACGCCGGCAGCGCGGCGATCCAGATCCAGCTCGAAGAAGGCGGCGTCAAACTGATTCGCGTCAGCGATGACGGCTGCGGAATCGCGCGCGAACAACTGGAGCTGGCGCTGACCCGCCACGCCACGTCGAAAATCGCTTCGCTGGGCGACCTCGAACGAGTCTCCACACTCGGCTTCCGGGGCGAGGCGCTGGCCTCGGTCGCTTCGGTCGCACGCCTCGCGCTGACCAGCCGTCAGGCCGGAGCGTCCCACGCCTGGCGTCTTTTGGCTGAAATCGACGCCACGCCGGAACCCGCCGCGCTGCCCGCCGGTACGGTCGTCGAAATGCGCGATCTGTATTACAACACCCCGGCCCGGCGCAAATTTCTCAAGTCCGAAGCGACCGAGTTCGCCCATTGCGCCGAGGCCGTCAAGCGCATCGCGCTGGCCAATCCGGCGGTTGCCTTTGCCCTCGCGCACAATGGGCGCGTCAGTCTGCGTTTCGCCAGCGGCGGCGGCGCCGCCGCGCGCGTTGGCGCAATCCTCGGCGAAGATTTCTTGGCTGAATCGCGCGCCGTCGACACCGGCATCGGCCCGCTGCGTCTGTTCGGCCACTGCGCCGCACCCGCCCATTCCCGACCGCGCGGCGACACCCAATATTGTTACGTCAATGGCCGTTTCGTGCGCGACAAACTGCTCGCCCACGCCCTGCGCGAAGCCTATCGGGACATCCTGCATGGCAGCCGTTATCCAGCGTACTGCCTGTTCCTTGAAGTCGAGCCGGCGCTGGTCGATGTCAACGTCCATCCGGCCAAGACCGAAGTGCGTTTCCGCGACGGCCGCGCCGTACACCAGTTCGTTTTCCATGCCGTACAGAAAGCGTTATCCAACCCGCTGGCGGTCGCCCCGTTATCGCGCGAGTCCCGACCGGTCTCGATCCAGCCGATCTCAGCTGCCATTCCTGACGCGAAATCCGCATCGCCGGTCAGTGACCCATCGCGCTCATGGACGCCGCCGCACCAGCAATCACCGCGCGTCACGCCGTCGTCCACGGCGGCGTATTACACCTTTAATCGCGCCGCCTTCGCGGCATCCGCCCCACCATCATCGACAGCTTCCACCGCATCCAACGACGCCGCGCCGCCGCTCGGTTATGCCCTGGCGCAATTGCACGGCATCTACGTTCTGGCGCAGAACGCGCAAGGGCTGGTGCTGGTCGACATGCACGCCGCGCACGAGCGCATTCTTTACGAAAAACTCAAGAACGCGTTTGACGAACAGCGCGTCGCCACCCAGGCGCTGCTCATTCCAGCCGTCTTCGCGGTCGACGCGCTGGACGTCGCCGTCGCCGAGGAACACGCCGACGCCTTGCGCGAACTCGGCTTCGACATAGCGCCGCTGGGTCCCGCGCAACTCACCGTGCGCGGCGTTCCCGCCCTGTTGCAGGCCGCCGACCCGGCGTCGCTGGCGCGCGATCTGCTCGCCGAATTGCGCGAACACGGCGTCAGTCAGTGGCTGACCGCGCGGCGCAACGAATTGCTGGCGACGATGGCGTGTCACGGCGCGGTGCGCGCCCGGCGTCAGCTTTCGATCCCGGAAATGGACGCGCTGCTGCGCCAAATGGAAGAAACCGAACGCGCCGACCAGTGCAATCATGGCCGTCCGACGTGGGCCCGGTTATCGTTGCGGGAACTCGACGCGCTCTTCCTGCGCGGACAATGAGTAAAAACCCGCCAGCCCACATAGGTCGGAGTGAGCGCAGCGAACCTCGATATCGCGGCGCGCGCCGGCCTGTTTTGCCGAGGTTCGTTTTGCTCACCCCGACCTGTGTATGTTGCGGTTTTCAGGATAATCCGGTTAATGGATGAGCCGGGATGAACGAAGACCCGCCCGCAATCCTGCTGATGGGGCCGACCGCGTCGGGCAAAACGGCGGTCGCGCTGTGGCTGGCCGCGCGTTTTCCGTTGGAGATCGTCAGCGTCGACTCGGCGCAGGTTTTCCGCGACATGAATATCGGCACGGCCAAGCCCGACGCCGCCACCCAGCTGGCTTTCCCGCATCATCTGATCGACCTGATCGGCCCGGAAGAAGCCTACTCCGCCGCCCGCTTCCGCAGCGACGCGCTGGCCGCGATGCGGGAAATCACCGCGCGCGGCAGGATTCCGCTGCTCGTCGGCGGCACTATGCTGTACTACAAAGCCTTGCGCGACGGCCTCGCCGAACTGCCGCAAGCCGACCTCGCCATCCGCGCCGCGATCGACGCACAAGCCGCCGCCGGCGGCTGGCCGGCGGTACACGCCGAACTGGCGCGCGTCGACCCGGCGACCGCCGCCCGTCTGCCCGCCACGGACGCCCAACGCATACAGCGCGCATTGGAAGTTTTTCGTTTGTCGGGCCGTCCGATGTCGGAATTGATAAACGCAGGACAGGCGCAGCGACCGCCTTACCGATTCCTCGCGCTGGGTTTGCTGCCCGCCGAACGGGAAGTGTTGCGCACGCGCATCGCCCAGCGTTTCGACGCGATGCTCCGCGCCGGGCTGGAAGACGAGGTATCGCGCTTGCGCGCCAAGTACGCGCTCTCGCTGAAACTGCCGTCGATGCGCTGTGTCGGTTATCGGCAAGTCTGGGAGACGCAGGACGGCTTCATCCCGCGCGGCGAAATGCGCGACTGCGGCATTTACGCCACGCGCCAGTTGTCCAAACGCCAGATCACCTGGATGAACAACACGCTCAAGCCGGAAATCTTCGACTGTCTGGAGGACGGCGTATGCGAGCGGATCGGGAGACGGGTCGAGGCGACGCTGCGCGGCAATCGCATTTTCACGTGATCGCCATGAACGGGGCGGGAGAGAGACATGGTAATCGCATGAAATTGGCGATAATCAAAAAATCGGTTGAATTTGCGAAACCCGTCCCGCGCTCTCCCGCAATGTGGGAAGGATGTCATTCATCGGGCGGTTTTGGCAGCACTGAAAGGCGAAGCAGATGCTCCGCCTCCTTGCGCGGCCCCCTCATCCGCCCCTGCCGGGGCACCTTCTCCCGCAAGGTGAGAAGGGAAAGCTGCCGCAGGGGGATGGAAAAGCTGCCGTAAGGGGAGAAGGAAAATTTAGGGTGGGGCGTTTGGACAAGCCGCGCGGCGGCGTAATCTGGCTTATCCACGGTTTTTTTACCATTATTTTGACTGTCGCCACTTTTTTTACACCGTGTCACGAGTTTTCAATCCGTCCGGTTTTGTAGAGTGGGCGATAATGGGGCTGCCATCGAATTTAGTGCGAATGGCAGACCACTCTACTCCCGGACAGATTACGTGCTGCAAAACCTGACAGATTGAAAACTCGTGACAGCATGTTAAAGTACCCATTGATTCGATGGACAGTAACCAATTACGATAAACATCGGATGCTCCATTCCGGTAATTTGAATACCCATTTCATCGGGGACGCAAGATTCAGGCGACGGTTGGCCTGGGTCGTGCCCGCAATTTATCGGATTGAACGGGCGATTTACCTGAGCGGCCTGAACCGCGCGATTGGCGGTTTGCGCTTTCTTTTTTCGATTGAGTCATGGAGAGCTGAATGTCACTAAGTATCGGAGTTCCACGTGAAGTTTATCCTGGGGAAAAACGTGTCGCCACGGTTCCCGATGTTGTCGAAAAGCTGATCAAGCTGGGGTTCAAGGTGTCGGTCGAGTCCGGCGCTGGCGACCATGCCAACTGCAGCGATGACGCTTATCGAGCGGCTGGCGCGGAGATCGTCGATAGCGCCGCGGCGCTGTGGGCCGCTTCCGACATCGTTTTCAAGGTGCGCGGCCCGAGCAGCGAGGAAGTCGGGCGGCTGCGCGAAAACGGCGCTTTGGTCTCCTTCCTCTGGCCCGCCCAGAATCCTGAACTGATGCAACAATTGGCCGCCAGAAAAGCCACCGTGCTGGCCATCGATTCCTTGCCGCGCCAACTCTCCCGCGCCCAGAAAATGGACGCCTTGACCTCCACGGCCGGCATCAGCGGCTACCGCGCCGTCATCGAAGCGGCCAACGCCTTTGGCCGTTTCTTCAACGGCCAGATGACCGCCGCCGGCAAGGTGCCGCCGGCCAAGGTCTTCATCGCCGGCGCCGGGGTGGCCGGTCTGGCGGCGCTCGGCACCGCCGCCAACCTGGGTGCCGTGGTGCGCGCCAACGATACCCGCGCCGAAGTGGCCGATCAGGTCAAATCGCTGGGCGGCGAATTCGTCAAGGTCGATTACGAGGAGGAAGGCTCCGGCGGCGGCGGCTACGCCAAGGTCATGAGCGAGGGCTTCCAGCAGGCCCAGCGCGAGATGTACGCCAAACAGGCCAGGGAAGTGGACGTCATCATCACCACGGCCCTGATCCCCGGCAAACCCGCGCCCAAACTGATCACCGCCGAAATGGTGCGGAGCATGAAACCGGGCAGCGTCATCGTCGATATGGCGAGCGAGCAGGGCGGCAACTGCGAATTGACCGAACCCGGTCAGGCCGTGGTCAAGCACGGCGTCACCATCATCGGCTACACCGACCTGCCGAGTCGCTTGTCGAAGCAGTCCTCGACGCTGTACGCCAACAATCTGTTCCACCTGGCGGAAGAACTGGTCAAGACCAAGAGCGTTTCAATCGAGGAAGGCACGGTTGATACGAATATGGACGACGACGCCATTCGCGGCCTGACGGTCATCAAGAAAGGCGAGATCACCTGGCCGCCGCCGCCGCTCAAGCTGGCGGCGCCGCCCGCCGCCAAACCCGCCGCCGCGCCGGCGCCCGCCGCGAAAAAGGCGTCCGGACACGGACACGGCAGCGGCGAACCGATGTCGATCAAGGCCATGACGATCCTGTTCGGCGTCGGCGCGATATTGTTCGGGCTGGTCGGCGCTTACGCGCCCGCCGCGTTCCTCGGCCACTTCACGGTTTTCGTGCTGGCCTGCTTCGTCGGCTACATGGTCGTCTGGAACGTCAAACCGGCCTTGCATACGCCGTTGATGAGCGTGACCAACGCGGTCAGCAGCATCATCGCCATCGGCGCGCTGGTGCAAATCGCGCCGCCCGGCATTGTCCAGTCGGAAATCATCCGCGGACTGGCGATCTTCTCGATCGTGCTGGCTACGATCAACATGTTCGGTGGCTTCGCCGTGACCCGGCGCATGCTCGAAATGTTCCGCAAATAAGGAGATAAAACATGTTGCTTTCCACAGGTCTATCCACCGTCTCCTACATCGGAGCCACCATCCTTTTCATTCTCTGTCTCGGCGGCCTCTCCGACCAGGAAACCTCACGCCGCGGCAATCTTTACGGCATCATCGGCATGGCGATTGCCGTGCTGGCGACCGTCTTCGGTCCGCGCGTCGGCGTGGAGGGTCTGCCCTGGATCGTCGGCGCGATGGTCGTCGGCGCTTCCATCGGCCTCTACGCCGCGCGTGTCGTGCAGATGACGCAGATGCCGGAACTGGTCGCGCTGATGCACAGTCTGGTGGGCCTCGCCGCCTGCCTGATCGGCTACGCCAGCTATCTGGACGGTTCGGTCGCGCTAGGCGGCGCGGAAAAGTCGATCCACGAAATCGAGATTTATGTCGGCATCCTGATCGGCGCGATCACTTTCTCCGGTTCGCTGATCGCCTTCGGCAAGCTCTCGGCCAAGATCGGCGGCAAGCCTGTGCTGCTGCCGGGCCGGCATTTCATGAACCTGGCCGGTCTCTTGATCGTCATCTATTTCGGCCACGAGTTTCTGAACGAGGAACAGTGCATCACGCCCTTGATCGTGATGACCGTCATCGCGCTGGCCTTCGGCGTACACATGGTCATGGCCATCGGCGGCGCCGACATGCCGGTGGTGGTGTCGATGCTCAACAGCTACTCGGGTTGGGCGGCGGCGGCCACCGGCTTCATGCTCAACAACGACTTGCTGATCGTGACTGGCGCGCTGGTCGGTTCGAGCGGTGCCATCCTCTCGTACATCATGTGCAACGCCATGAACCGCAACTTCCTCAGCGTGATTGCCGGCGGCTTCGGTTCCGACGGCGGCGCGCCGAAGAAACCGGCGGCCAGCGGCGGAACCGAACAACCGGCCGGCGAAGTCACCTCGATCTCGGCGACGGAAACCGCCGAATTGCTGCGCGAAGCGAAGAACGTGATCATCGTGCCGGGCTACGGCATGGCCGTCGCGCAAGCGCAGCACACCGTCTATCGAATCACGGCGCTGCTGCGCGAAAGGGGCGTCAACGTCCGCTTTGGCATCCATCCTGTCGCTGGCCGTATGCCGGGCCACATGAATGTGTTGCTGGCCGAAGCCAAGGTGCCGTACGACATCGTGTTCGAAATGGACGAATTGAACGCGGATTTCCCGAGCACCGATGTGTCGATGGTGATCGGCGCCAACGACATCGTCAATCCCGCCGCCCAGGAAGTTCCAGGCAGCCCGATTGCCGGTATGCCGGTGCTCGAAGTCTGGAAGGCCAAGACCTCGATCGTGATGAAGCGCAGCATGGCGTCCGGCTACGCCGGCGTCGACAACCCGCTGTTCTACAAGGAAAACAACCGGATGCTCTTCGGCGACGCCAAGAAAATGCTGGAGGAAGTGTATACCGCGCTGGAACGGTCGTAATTCAGTGATCGCCGGAATCCCGCCGGTCTGGTTAGCCGGCGGGATTTCCGATCTGCGTCATTGGGCAAAAGCCGCTTTCTGAAAAGCAAGGAGTTGCCCAATGCCGGCTTCCGCCAGGTCGACCAGCCGGTTCATCTGTCCGCGCGTAAACGGTTCGCCTTCGGCGGTACCCTGGATTTCGACGACGCCGCCGGAACCGGTCATCACCACGTTCATATCGGTGCCGCATGCGGAATCCTCGGCGTAGTCGAGATCAAGTACCGGCTGGCCGTCAAAAATGCCGACCGAGACGGCGGCGACGTGATCGCGTATCGGGTTGTCCGCCAGCTTGCCTTGGGCAATAAGCCCAGCGCAGGCGTCGTTGAGCGCGAGCCAGGCCCCGGTAATCGAAGCGCAGCGCGTACCGCCATCGGCCTGCAGCACGTCACAGTCGAGCACGATCTGGCGTTCGCCCAGGGCGGCAAGGTCGATCACCGCGCGCAGCGAACGACCGATCAGGCGCTGAATCTCCTGGGTGCGCCCGGATTGCTTGCCTTTGGCCGCCTCGCGCGCGGTGCGTGTATGCGTCGAGCGCGGCAGCATGCCGTATTCGGCGGTGACCCAACCGCGCCCCTGACCGCGCAGGAAAGACGGAACGGATTCTTCGACACTGGCGGTGCACAACACCTGAGTATTGCCCATTGCGATCAGCACCGAACCTTCGGCATGACGGGTAAACCGGCGGATGATGCGCACTTCGCGCAGTTGCGCGGGCTGACGTTGGCTGGGACGCATGGTTTTCTTTAGAGAGTTATATAAACAATGTCGTTTTCTGGAGTCTGGAAAAGAGTTCAGTGGTCGTAACGGCGTGCCAAAGGCGCAAGGTCAAATTTCCTGCCGCTTGCGATTATATGAGTAACGAAACGAGCAAGACAAACCTTCTTCGCGATCAGGCTTTTTTCACGTCCATCCGGCCACGACAGCGCCTCGCGCCGGAGCAACCGCCGGGCGGGCGCGTGCTAAAATCGCGCCCCATGTTTATTTCACTCAACGGCGAATCCCGCCAGTTTCCGGATCGTCTCACGGTGGCGGCGCTGGTCGAATCATTGGGCTGCTCCGGCAGGCGCATCGCGGTCGAGCGCAACGGCGAAATCGTGCCGCGCGGCCGTCACGCGGAAGTCGTGCTGGCTGACGGGGACAGCATCGAGATCGTCGTCGCCGTCGGCGGCGGCTGAACGTTTTACCTTTTGGGCAGAGCTGAAAGGAACGAATTTTTCCGTTTTTACTTCCTGATGGGAATGTCATGGACTCAGAGATGCACAGCCTGACAATCGCGGGCAAAATCTATCGCTCGCGTCTGCTGGTCGGAACCGGCAAATACCGGGACTTCGCCGAAACACGCGCGGCGATCGACGCATCGGGCGCGCAGATCGTCACCGTCGCCATCCGACGCGTAAATATCGGCCAGAACCCCGGCGAGCCGAATCTGCTCGACGCCCTGCCGCCGTCGCGCTTCACCATCCTGCCGAATACCGCCGGCTGTTATACGGCGGAAGACGCCGTCCGCACGCTGCGTCTTGGCCGCGAACTGCTCGACGGTCACGCGCTGTGCAAGCTCGAAGTGCTCGGCGATGCGGACAACCTGTTTCCGAACATGCCGGAAACGCTCAAGGCCGCCGAAATCCTGGTCAAGGACGGTTTTCAGGTGATGGTTTACTGCGCTGACGATCCGATCCAGGCCAAAATGCTCGAAGACATCGGCTGCGTTGCGGTGATGCCGCTGGCCTCGCTGATCGGTTCGGGGATGGGCATCGTCAATCCGTGGAACCTGCGCCTGATCATCGACGCGCTCAAGGTGCCGGTGCTGGTCGACGCTGGCGTCGGCACCGCGTCCGACGCGGCGGAGGCGATGGAACTCGGCTGCGACGGCGTGCTGATGAACACCGCCATCGCCCACGCCAAAAATCCGCTGCTGATGGCCAGCGCCATGAAAAAGGCCGTCGAGGCGGGACGCGAAGCGTTCCTCGCGTGGCGCATGGCGCGCAAATACTATTCAGCCGATCCGTCGTCGCCGACCAGCGGTCTGATCGGTTCGTGAGTTCTGGCTTGCCGCGCGACGTTTCGAGCGACACGCCGAAAAACAGTCACGGCCACATCCGCAGTTTCGTCTTGCGTCAGGGGCGCGTATCCAACGCCCAGCGGCGTTATCGCGACGCGATGATGGAGCGGATCGGCATTCCCTACGCGCCGTCGCCGCTTGACTTCGACGCCGTTTTCGGGCGTCGCGCGCCGCGCGTTCTCGAAATCGGTTTTGGCATGGGTGAAACCTCGGCGGCAATCGCCGAGGCCAACCCGCAGAACGACTATATCGGCGTGGAAGTGCACACGCCGGGCGTCGGCAGCCTGTGCAAACTGATCGCCGAAAAGGAGCTGGGCAACCTGCGCGTCATCCAGCACGACGCGGTCGACGTGCTGCGCGGCATGATTTCCGAACAGTCACTCGATGGCGCGCATATCTTTTTCCCGGACCCCTGGCCCAAGCTGCGTCATCACAAGCGCCGGTTGATCCAGCCGCCGTTCGCGGCCCTGCTCGCCAGCCGGCTGAAAACGGGCGGCTATATTCACCTGGCGACCGATTGGGAGAATTACGCCGAACAGATGCTCGATGTGCTGTCGGCGGAACCGTCCCTGCGCAATACCGCCGACGGCTGCGCGCCGCGTCCCGCTTACCGTCCGCTGACCAGGTTCGAGCAGCGCGGTCTGCGTCTCGGATACGGCGTATGGGATCTGGTTTTCCGGCGCGTTTAAGCCTATTCCAACTGGAACGTGTACTCCCATTCAGCGGATTCTCCAGGCAATCGTCCGACCGCGTAAAACCCTTTGATCGCCGCGTTGTCGAGTATCGGGTAGCCACTGCTGGTGGTGACGCGGACATCCTGAACGCGACCGTCGCCGGACAGTTCGACGAACAGCGTGACCGTCCCTTCGAGGCCGAGCCGCCGCGCCTGTTCGGGGTAGAAAACGTATTTGGACAGCTCTTTCCGGACGGTTTCCATCTGGCGCTTGTCGACGACCGAAGGAGCGCGTGTCTGGCGTTTTTCCAGCGGCGGCGGTGGCGCTGGTTCGGGTTTTTCCGGCTGGTTGTCGTCGATGGTGTTCTTGAGCAGCGCCTCCTCGTCGGGGAGTTCGGAAAGTTTCGGCAGGTCAGGCGGCAAGCGCAGCGACGCCCGCAAGGCTGGAGCGCGCGCTGCCTGAAAAAGACGAAAGCCGCTCGCACCAAGCAGACCGCCGTGCAGGACAAGCGAGAGCGTAAGGGCGATAATCAGGGAACGTGACATTGGCGTGTATTGTGCAACAAGTCGCGCGATTACGTTGAACTTGGCTGGCGCGGCAAGGAAAAAAGGAAGCAAAGGAAATTTCAATGCGAAAAATTGTGGCGCAAGGCGGCGCGTTATTGTTTGGGTTGAGTCTGTTGGCGGCGCAGGCACTGGCGGCATTGCCGGACGCGGTGACGTTCAGCATGGCCATCGAATTCGGCGATATCGTCAGAGTAAGAGGCTGGCTGGACGAAGGACTCGATCCCGAATTTCAGGGACAGCAGATCGGCAGCGGGCTGATGGGCGCCGCCTGGTACGGCAACATCGAGATGATGCAACTGTTCATCGAACGCGGCGCCAATCCACGGCGCGCCAACCGTTCGGGCGAACAGGCGTTGCAACTGGCGGCGTGGAACGGTCATATCGAAGCGGTGCAATGGCTGCTCGAACACGGCGCGGCGATCAACCGCGACGGCAATTACTGGGGCGCGCTGCATTACGCGGTGTTCAACGGTCATCGCGAACTGGCGCGTTATCTGATCGAGCGTGGGGCAAATGTCGACGCGCGTTCGCCCAATGGATCGACGCCGCTGATGATGGCATCGCGCGAGGGGCGCGACGACTTGGCCAGGCTGCTGCTCGAAGCGGGCGCGGACACGAAGCCGGCCAACGACTGGGGCGACACGGCGCTGACGCTGGCGATGCGCTACGACCATTACCGCATGGGCAAGATGATCTCCTCGCCCGAGGAATTTGATCTGGCCGTCAAAGCGCCCAAGGAAGATTTCGGTGTGCCGTCGCGTTCGGCGTCGGTACCCAGCGAGATCGAGGATTTGCTGGAGAAAATCCGCGCCGCCGACGCCGCCGGGCAGTCCAGCGAACCGTTGCAAGCCTTGTTGCGCCAACGGATCGCCGAGATTCGCGCGCAAGCCGTCGTCCAGCGTACAGCGCGGCGGGCGGCGCCGCTGCCGTATCGGCCAAACGCGATCATGGTCACTGCCCGGCGCAACCAGTTCGGCGGCGAGCGCGCGCAGATGACCGCCAAAACCCGTGCGGCCAACCCCAAAAACAAACCCGCCGTGGTAAAAAAGAGCGCGCCGCCGCCGCAGGCAAAAACGGCGCGGAACAGCCGGAGCGCCATTCAGGCGCGGATCGCCGAACTGATGCGCCAGATCCGTCTGACCGAAGCCCAGGGACGGCCCGCGCAAACCTTGCGGCAGGAACTCTACGAGGCGGTCGAAGCGCAAAAATGATCGCGGGTTTTTTTGGGCTGGTCAGCTTTTGTGTGCCATCCAGCCGTTGCCGATGGACAGACACGTCCAAAAACTCGCGGCAATTTTGCGTAACGACGCTTTACAGGCGATAAAGATGAGAGTAAAAAGTCAATTCCATTCAACAACCAAACAGCGTTATTTCAGGCAATGGTTAGATTTTTTAACGTCAGCAAAACTGTCACGGTTTTGCAACTTTTTTGAGGGAAAAGGATCATGAAACCGCAAGCAAACAGGCATAACGATGCCAGCGCTCTCCCCGCGTTCTTCAAACGCAACGCACTGTTCAGCGCCCTCGTTGGGGCGTTTTCTTTTTTTCCGCTCGCGGCACACGCGGCGCCGTGGAACGGCGCTGTTACCACGACTGCCAACAGCAGCACCCCCACGGTAATCGGTTTTGGCGGTCAGCAATGGGCGGTGATTGGCAATGACGATGGCGGGGTATATACCGACCAGATCGGCACCACCGGCACGACCGCGCCGACCAACAGCATCACCTTGCTGCTCAATGAAGGGAGTGCGGGCGGTGGATATGGCAATTCCGCGTTCGGAACATACCCAGCCAACCCACAACAGGATTCTTTCAGCGACAATTACTGGAACTACTACAACGGCAGCATCCTGCAAGGCGTATTGGAGGGAATTACAAATAGTTTGGGGAAAGAGAAAGACGTCATCAACGCGCGGGATTTGGCTCCCATAACGCAGAATGGCGGGTGGTACAACTCTTACAGTAACTATCTGACCGATCTCAGCACCGGCGATGGCATCAATGGCACGGCGGCGAATGACCAGCTTCTATGGGCGCTTTCTTACCCGGAATGGTATCAACTCGACGGAGAGGTCAAAAAGTACTCTGCGGCCTCTGCCTGGTGGCTGCGCTCGCGGGTGGCGGCAGCGGCAGCGCGCTTGCCGGGCGGGCTGGTGGCGCCGGCGGCGGCTACGCCACGTCGATGATCCGTCGCACGCCGTCCGTCCCGCTTTCAATTTAAATCTGACATCTGTTCTCTTCACATCTGAATCTTCCGCTGCCGCAGGCAGCGGCAAATCGGGCGCCGCCGCAGGCGGCGTTTACCGGACGGCGGCGCCGTCCACGGCGCAAAAATTCACCTTTCTCGACCCTGGCATCGCCACGCCGCACCTCACCCTGACCGGCGGCGCGAGCGGCCTGAACTTCGCATTCACCGGCGCGGCGACGGGAACGAACGCCAACGGCCAAATGTACGTTTCCGGCTTCCTGCAAGGCACGGACTCGTACTACGCCAAAGACGCCGACGCCGCGAGCCTCGCCAGCGGCGCTTTCGACGCCGCCGGAAGCGGCGGCGTCCTGACCGGCGTCAGCCCCGGAAGCTACCTCCTGCACATCTTCGGCGAAGAAGCCAATGCGTATCTCTACAGCGACTTCGCCAGCGAATCCGTCGATTT
>JAITNL010000007.1 GCA_031290495.1 Accumulibacter sp. | reverse complement strand
TTGAGCTTGCGATAGAGGTGGGTGCGCTCAAGCCCGGTCTTTTCGGACACGCGCGTCATGTTGCCGCGCTCGTTCTTCAGGTGGTAATCGAGATATTGGCGCTCGAACGCTTCGCGCGCCTCGCGCAGGGGCTGATTGAACATGTTAAGCAACGGCGTGAGGCGCGAGGCATCGTCCAGGTCGTGCCGCAGGACGTTTTCGACATCCTCGACGGTGATTTCGTCCTCCAGCGCCGCGATGGCCAGATTCTTGACCGTCGCCAGCAATTCCATCCATTCGCCCTTCCAGCAATGCAGGCGCAAGGCGTTCAGCGCCGCCGTGGAAAAGCGCCGTAACGGCATTTCGTGACGCTCGACCAGGTGCGACAGCACCAGCGCGGCGATCTCCGGAACATCGTCGGCGTGTCCGGACAATTGCGGCAAGGCGACCCAGACATCGCCCAGCCGGGCGAGCAGCGACGGCTCCCAACCCGCCTCGGCCAGCGCGCTCATGGGCCGCGACACGGCGGCGACCAGGCGCAGGTTGTACTTGTCCAGATGTTCCAGGGCGAAGGCCAGATTTTTCCGCTGCAAGCGGCCAAACGGCATCAGGTCGGCGATGAACAACATGCCGCTGGCCGTGTTGGCCAGCCTTCCCTGAGTCAGCGGCGCGCTCAGCAGCGACAGGTCGAGCCACGGCGTTTTCGGCGCTTGCAGCGTGCGCGCGCAGATTTCGGCGATGCTGCCGGCAGCGCTCTTGAGCAGCAGCACCCGCGTATTGGCCGTGGCCTGTTCCAGCCGCTTTTTCAGATCCCTGAGCAGCGGCGAACGCGCGAAGGCGTCGAGCGTCAGCGGCGGCCGGGGCGACGGCACCTCGTGCTTCAAGGCTTTTTTGACCGTTTGCAACAGTTTCTGCAAGGCAATCGGCTTTTCGAGAAAATCCACCGCGCCGACCCGCGTCGCCTCAACCGCCGAATCGATCGTGCCGTGCCCCGACATCATCACCACCGGCATGGTCAGCAGATTGGTCGACGACCATTCCTTGAGCAATGAAATGCCGTCGGTATCCGGCAGCCAGATGTCCAGCAGCACCAGGTCAGGCCGCTTTTCGCCGCGCGCCTGGCGCGCCGCCGCCGCATTTTCGGCCAGGGTGACGTCGTAGCCTTCGTCGGACAGAATTTCAGAAAGCAATTCGCGGATGCCCATTTCGTCGTCAACAACCAGTATTTGCGCCATGTCAATTCTCTTCCGATCTTTCTCTGAGACTACGATTGTGCCACCTGTTCCAGCGCCAGCGGCAATTGCAGGCTGACCTCGGCGCCGGACGGCTGACGATTGTCGATGCGTATCAACCCATGATGCTCGTCGACGATTTTCTTGACGATCGCCAGCCCCAGACCCGTGCCGCCAGCCTTGGTCGTGACGTAAGGTTCAAAAACCCGACCGATCAATTCTTCCGGGAACCCCGGCCCGGCGTCGCTTACCTTGAACTCGGCACAATCGCCAACCCGCCGTGTACTCAGGCGAATCGACGGGTTTGCCGCCGCCGTCTGTGCTTCCTCGGCGTTGCGCAGCAGATTGTGGATAATCTGCCGCAGCTGCGCGGCGTCGCCCAGGAGCGGCGGCAACTCCGTGTCGAGATCGACCGCGATGGCAGCCTGTGAAGTTTCGTACAGCCCCAGCACCTCGTGGATCAGCGCGTTGAGATCGAGTTCGGCCAGCGTCGGCGACGGCAGACGGGCGTAGTCGGAAAACTCGTTGACCATGCGTTTCATCGCCTGCACCTGGTTGATGATGGTCTGCGTCGAACGGCCCAACATCTCGGCGCCGCCCTTGTCCAGCTTGCCGGCCAGTTTGAGCTGCATGCGTTCGGCGGAGAGCTGGATGGGCGTCAGCGGATTTTTGATTTCGTGCGCCAGACGCCGCGCTACTTCGCCCCAGGCGGCGCTGCGCTGCGCGGCCACCAGGTGCGTCACGTCGTCGAACACCACGACGAAACCGTCGGCGCCTTCGGGAAGCGGCGTGCCGCGCAGCGACAGGAGCCGCGGCACGCCGCCGGGACGCGCCAGCTCGATCTGCATCCGCCATTCCTTGCGCCCGTGCTCGGTAAACGCTTTGCGGATCGTCTGCCCCATGACCTGCTGCCGCGTCCAGGCGTCGACCTGCGCGTCGACCAGCCCGGTGAAGCGATCGTCCAGGATGGTCTGCGCGCCGGCGTTGACGGTACGCAAACGGAATTGCCGATCGAACACCAGAACCCCGGCGGAGATGTGCGCCAGGATCGATTCGAGATAAGCGCGCGCCGATTCGACTTCGGCGCGGTGCCGTTCGGTATCGCGCCGCGCGTCGTCGAGCTGCCGCGTCATGCGGTTGAAAGAGCGGGTCAGGACACCCAATTCGTCGTGACTATCGATGGCCTGGCGCGGCGTGAAGTCACCCGCGGCGACCGCCTGTGTGCCTTCGGCCAGAATCGACAGCGGCGCGGACAGGTTGCGCGCCAGGACGAAGGCCAGGGCAATCGCGGTCAACAGGGCGAACAACAGCGTCAGCGTCAGCGTCATGGCGTAGATGCGCGTCAGCCCTTGCCGTCCGAGTGAAAGTTCCTGGTAATCGCGATACACGTCCTGTACCCGCTCGGCGTTGAGCGCCAGACTGCCCGGCACCGGCTGGGTCAGCTGCAGGACGCGCATTTCCATGCCCAGGCTCGATGAAATGACCGGCACCAGCACGCGCAGCACCAAATCCTGGGCGTCGGCGTTTTCGACGATGTCACGAGAAATCCGCCCGGCGCGCGCCTGGCGCAGCATTTCGGGCGTCGGCGCGGGCGGCAGGACGACCGACAGATCGCTGGTCGCCGTCGCCAGCAATTGCCCCGACGTGGAAAACAGCGCGAGGTACTGCACGCCGCTCTGTTCGCGCAGACGCGAGAGCGCGGCGCGCCACTGCGCTTCCGGCAGTTCGCCGAGTTCCAGCGCGAAACCGCGCCCTTTTTCGGCAAGGTCGTCGAGCAGCGAATCGAACGCGCTGCGCGCCAGATTGATGCCGGATTCGAGCGCGTTTTCCACGCGCACGTCGAACCAGGTTTCGATGCTCTTGGTGACGAATTGCACCGAAACGGCATAAATCAACACGCCCGGAAGCACGGCCATCAGCCCAAACGCCAGCAGCAGCCGGAGTTTCAGGCGCGAGCCAAAGACCTTGGCGCGATGTTCCCGCCATAGCAGCCGCACTTGCCAGACGATCAGCGCGAAGAGCGCCAGCGCGACAATCGCGTTGATTCCGAGCAGCCATGGATAGTGCCTGGCGAAGAGCGCGGTATTGGCGCTGGCCGAAGCCAGCAGAAAGAGCAGGATGCCGCCAAGCGACGAGGCGATGACGACCAGGGTTTTCACTGGGCGGCCTCGGCTTCGGGTGCGGCTTCGGGTACGGTTTCGGGTGCGGCTTCAGCTTTGCCCTCGCTCTCGGCCTCGGGCACGGCAGTGACTGGAAGCGCCGCCCTGGAAGGCGAGAAATTCCAGGTCAGCCAGTCGGACGACAGACTCCAGTCGCGGTTCGACAAGGCGCTGACCTGGAAGGTCTTGGCCATCTGCGACGGATCCAGGCGCAGACGGGCATTGGCGACATAATCGCCGCCGTCGTCGATCTCGTCTGGCTTGACGACTCGCCAGCGGCGCAAGCGGGAGAGCACCTGCAAGGCGTCTTCCAGCGATTGAAAATTCTGGTGCAACGCGCCGGACGACAGCCGGTATTGGCGGGTCAGCGCGTGATGGGACAACTGAAAGGTCCGGCTGCGCCGCGCGACCACCTGATCGAACCAGTACCAGCGCGAGCGCGTCAGTTCAAAATCGGCCGTGAAATACAGCACGACACCTTTGTTCACGGCGTCTTCCAGCCGCTGGGTCAGGGCCACCTTGAAGTCCGCGGTCAAGCTGTAACCGTCGTCGCCGGCAATGAGCCGCGCGCTTTCGGCGGCGATGCCGGAAGCCTGCGCCGCGCCGACGGCAAACGCGAGCGCGAGGCCGAGCAGGAAGGCTTCAAGTTTTTTGCAGCAGCGCATAATAAAAACCGTCGTTCCGTTCGTTCGGCAGCCATTGTTCCTGACCGACACGCCGCGCGTCAGTCCAGCGTACCAGGAAGGCGTCGATTTGCGCCGCGTTCTCTTCGACGAAGACCGAGCAGGTCGCGTACAGCAGTTTGCCGCCGGGTTTGAGCAGCGGCCACAGCGCGTCGAGAATCAACGACTGGGTATGCGCCAGCTTGCGAATATCGCTCTCGCGCCGCAGCATCTTGATGTCCGGATGGCGGCGCGCCACGCCGACGGCGGAACACGGCGCGTCGGCGAGAATGGCGTCGAACTGGCGTCCGTCCCACCATTGTTCGACCGCCAGACAATCGGCCACGCGCACTTTGGCCGTCAAGCCCAGGCGCTTGAGGTTCTTCGTGATGCGCGGCGCGCGCGCGGCGTCGATGTCCAGCGCCAGCACGTCCGCGTCGGCGCGTTCGAGCAGATGCGATGTTTTCCCGCCAGGCGCGGCGCAGGCGTCCAGAATGTAATCGCCAGGCGCTGGATCGAGCCACTCGGCCGCGCGCTGCGCGCCGGCGTCCTGCACGGAAACCAAACCCGCGTGAAAACCCGGCAGACGGTGCACCGGCAACGGCTTCACAAGCCTCAGCGCAACGCTGCCCATCGGTTCCGCCGCGATCTCCGCCGCTTGCAATTGACCAAGATAATCGTCGACGGAAATCCGGCGCGTGTTGACCCGCAGGGTCATCGGCGGCGGCGCGTTGTCCGCCGCGGCGATGTTCCGCCAATCGTCGGGATAAACGCGGCGCAAGCGCGCCAGCCACCACGCGGGATGCTGAAAATACGCCACGTCATCGTGCTGCAGTTCCGCGAACAAACGCTCGCGCTGGCCCAGAAAGTTGCGCAGCACGCCGTTGACCACCCCTTTGAACGCGCCGCCCGACAATTCGCCCGCCGCCGTCACCGCCTGACTGACGACCATCGGCGCGGCGTTGGGACGCGTTTCCAGGCGATACAGCGCGGCGAGGAGCAGCGCCTGCGTTTCGGCGTGCTTCAGCGGATGCGTCATCAGCCGGCCAAGAATGAACTCGCCGCGTCCGTTGTTGCGCAGCGCGCCGTAGGCAACATCCCGCGCCGCCACGCTCGCCACAGTCGGTTCAGTGTCAAGCAGTAAAAACGCTTCGTTCAGACTTTTCCCGCCATACACCGCCGCGATCACCCGCGCCGCCAGCAACAGACTGTAACCGAGCGAATCCGCCGCCAGATCGCGGTGCGTAATGCCAACGGTTGTTTGCGCCTGTTCCGGCTGGTGAACGCGGACGACGCGTTTGCCGGGGGAGGATGGCGGCTGAGGCGCGGGCAAAGAAGATGAAGGCAAGGTCGGCACGAGGGTGATCGTCTGTTTTTCAAAGTCTAGCACGGCTTGCGGCCGTTTACGATTCTCCGGAAAGCAGCGAGAACTTTGGATTTGCTCGAATCCGCGGCGGCGGCCATCGATCCGGTTTCAACCACGAAAATAGCGAACGGGTTCAAACATTGCGGATATGGTAAATGTCAAATCAAAGCAGCATATAAAAACCAGGCGAAAGATTGAAAAGGCTTGGGGCGTGAAAACGTCGGCCTGATTCACACCTGATCGCGGGTCAATTGCGCGATCAAATCGCCGAATCGCGGATATTGCCGTGTCAGCGCCGCCGCGCCGCCATGCTCGTAGTCGCGTTCTTCCCAGGCCGGTGAAAGCGTCGTGCCCATCAACGCCCAGCCGCCCGCGAGGAGCCGCGCGCCTTGCCAGCATCCGCCGGGAACCAGGATTTGAGGACGCTGCCCGCTCTCAAGATCGTTGCCGAGCAGTCGACGTTCACCCTTGCCGTCAGGCATCAGGCACAGCATTTCAACTGGCGACCCAGCGTAAAAATGGTAAATCTCGTCTTGCGCCAAACGATGCAGATGAGAAAACGCCGCGCCTTCCAGAAAATAGTAGATCGCGTTATACAGCGGCCGCCCCGCCGTCATGTTTTGCGCACGATGCGTGAGCCGAAAACACCCGCCTTCTCGCGGCAAAGGTTCCAGGCGCAGCAGGTCGATGATTTGTTGTGCGCTAAGCGGCATGAGGCGTTTCCGGTTTTTCCGCGAGACGATTCAGGCAATCCGTCCAAACAAGGCCGTTTCCCATTGATCGAGAATGCGCGATTCAAGCCGCCAATGCGCATCGATGGCCTGAAGAAGACGCTCCGCCATGGCTTGCCGGTAGTGTTCCGGCAAGTGCCGGCGAATGGCGGCGATCCATGATGGAACGTCATTGTCGAGCAATGTCACCGGCAGTCCGATCCGGTGACATTCGGCGTCCGACGCGATGACGGCGCAAGCGCAAGCGCCGAATTGCAATAAGCGCATGACGCTGGTTTCGTCGTGGCCGCCCTCCTCCAATGCTACGAGGGCCAAATCCAGATTCGCTTTCTCGAACAATGCCGGGGCGTCCTCAAAAGGACAAACGTCGTACCGTTCAGCAACCAAGTCAGCGATTTCATCCGGACAGTAACCCAAGCCGATCCAGATAAATTCGTGTCCAAGCGTCTTGACGATCTCTATCAGCAGATTCATTTTCCCCGCGTCGAAATCATCGGCTTGCCAACCGATACGCAATTTGCCGGATTTTGCTTTTTTGACGGGGACGGCGCGTTTCCAGATTTCTCCGGGAAGCGTGTCCGGAATGACGGCGATGTTCGGGTGAAAAGGCCGAATCAGCGCGGCGGTGTTTTCGCCACCGACAATGATCTGGTCACAGTATCTTGACAGCGTGGGCAGGAACAGCATTCCGTCCGAAGACAGAATGGCGTTGCGATCGAATGAAAAAATACAGCGTAACGCGCCAAGTTGGCGTATGGCCCCGCAAACATTCAGATAATCGGTGGAGAGCGGCGGATTATGCAGATAGATGGCGTCGGCAAATGAGGCCAGCGCATCCAGTTTTGAAAGACCGGTCAGTATTTTGAATTCGGCACGATGGTTCTGGCGCAAGGCTTTGAGAGGAAATTCCACACGCTGCAACCAGTGTTCGCTCATTCCGAATGAGAAAGTAACGACACGCGGCATGGGTTTCCAGGGCAAGCAGGCCCATGGACAATCCAGGTCTATGGACGAGGATTTTTTTGACTGGAGAGGCAAGGATGTTTTGCGGAGCGCAAGAAGGCGGGGGATATGCCGTGTTTGTCCTGGGTTGTGTGTTTCCGGTGACCAAACGCCGAGTGTGCCGGGGCGCATTTCCGGGACTGGCGCTGAGGAATTTTCAACAGTACCTGGTTCAAACCAGGAATTCCACGGCGTAGCGCGGTAATGCGCTTCGTCGGAATAAAAACACGAGATGCCGGCGTGTGTTTCGATAAATTCAGCAAAGGTATGCAAACAACGGCGAGCGAGAATGTCTCCAGCGCGAAGGTTCATTGTCCAGGGCGAATTGCCGCTTTGTATCAATGACGTTCCGGCGCGCTGAATTTCCTTGAACCGTGGGTCTTGAAGCGTGTCATCGACAGCGCTTGCCAAACCGACGAGCGCGCAAGTAAAACGAGGATACGTCTGCGACAGAAGGCTGTCCAGAGTCAGCATGATTTCTTCCCGGGATGCGGATTCGCAATCGACGGTCAAATGAAAACACGGCGGCTTGACATAACTGTCGCCGCGAGCTATCCAAAGCGCATCGTCTTCCGGGTTGTCTCCGGAAAAGGGCAGATACTTGTCGAGTGGAGAAGCCACCGTGTCCGCTTGCAGCAATACGTCTCGCGTTGCCTTGAGATAAGCGTGTCCATAGCGTTCGTCGGGTTCAAGATAATCGCCCTCCGCCCATTCGTTCCAGGCGTTGATAAAAACAAAGCGTTCATTCGGAGAATATAATTTAGCGGTAGTGTCGATCGAGTATTGCAGCCAACGCCGATACCAGGCGGGCGTCGCGTTACGGGAAATCATGGCGCGATGACCGCGGCGGGGTGTAGCATCCCAGCGGAGCATAACACCCTTGAACCGTTTATACGCATAAAGGGTTTCAATCTCTTTGTGGCGAACCATTTCACCGTAATCGAAAACATGGCCGGTAAATGGCCGGTTGAAACGCATTCCATTGGTGCGATCGTAATTGAGTGTTTGAAGTGGAGGAAATTCACAACTGGCGTCGAAACCAAACTCATCCGGATTTATTTCACTGAAAGACTGTACGGCGACAAGGTAAATATCGCCGACCTTCTGTTTACTCATTTCTTCACGCCAAAGTGAAATGGTATAGGAAATATCAGGAATCAGATGAGCATGGTAAATCAGAATCATCGGTTTCCCATCGACTTTGATGTAACGACGATCCTGTACAAAAGGGACAAGGCTGTGGATAAAGGCCAGGTTATTGGCATCCGAGTGGTCTTGCGGCATTAAAATCTGATCATTTCCACCATTCCAGATACGTGTCCAGTTTTCGTTCGCCCAGCAGATACAGAAAGGAAAATCCGGTTGGCCGCTATGCAGCACATCTTCGAGCGGGCGTTCGAGAAGGCGCTTGCCATTGGCAAACCAATAATAGTAATAACAGAATCCATAAATGCCGTACTTGCGCGCAAGCTGCGCCTGCGCTTCTCTTGTTTCCGGGACGCGCAGATCATAAAAACCGAGATCGGTCGGGTATCTCGGCTGATCGTGTCCAGAAAACAACGGTTTGGCGCGTACCACGTTCGTCCACTCGGTAAAGCCTTTTCCCCACCAGCGATCATTTTCCGGAATGGGGTGAAACTGGGGCAGATAGTAAGCAATGAGTCTGGGAACTTCGGTGTTTTCGGCGGCCATGGAAATCTTCAGCGTTTGCCATAATTCCAGCGCGTTTTCTTCTTCCGGGGGATGTTCCAGGTAGGCTTTCAAGTGCAATGCCGCCTGTGGAAATTGGCGGCTTTCCATCAACAAACCGACCATGTTCATGGTGGCTGCGCCCGGAACAGGTTCCTTGAGAATCGCCATGTCAAGAAATTCCCGCGCGAGCTGGATTTCTCCATGACGAAACGCATGGTTGCCGAGATAGCTGAAGACTTCCCAGAGCCCGGTTTCTTTCTCCGCCAGATCGAGCAACAGGGCTATCGCTTCGCTTTCCTTGCCTTCCCGATACAAGTGGTTGGCCTGTTCATAGACTCGCCGGTCAGACTCCAGGCGTTTATCTTCATTCATCGTAAAACCAAATCCGGTTTGTTTTGCTGTCGAAAACGATCGCCGCCTGGTTTCAGGCTGGAGCCGCGTGATGTTGAATGACGGCGCCTGTACGGGTCATGTCCGTGGCTCCAGGTTGGGTTCGTCGTCAAAAGGCCGCCGCAGCATGGCGGACGCTTTTGCGATCTCCGACTCGAGCAAATAACGTTTGCGCAAGACGACGTCGATGTGATCGATGGCGCGTGGCGTCCGTATTATTTCCGCGAACGTTTTTCCTTCCTTGTTGAGCTGCTCGCCGAATTGGGTCGCGTACACGGTGGTTTGCAGGACGTCGAAACGAGCTTCCGTCCAGTTCATGTACCAGTACATCCCGGTGTAATACCCCCAGCTGTTCTCATTGAATGCGCGAACGTGCGTCGGGTCCTGCCACGCGCCGTGAGACAGATCGTAAGGAACGCGGATATGGAAGGCGCCGCCGGGTTTAAGCAGACGCAGACAGTTGCTCATTGCTGTTTTCAGGTTCGGGATATGCTCAAGCACATCGTTGGCAACGATGGCGTCGAACAGGTTTTCGCGCAATACGACATCGCCAAAGCGTATCGTTGGAAGAATTATTCCTTCCACGGGCGATTGCGCGATATCGAGAACGGCGTCCGGCCGGAAATTTTCGTTGATGTCGACGTTGAAACAGTCTTGGCGCCAAACCCAGCCGCTGCCGAGATTGAGCGTTGCCGGAATTTCCTTGTATTTTTGTGGGGCTGGCAAACCCAGCGCTTGCGCGAGAATTTCACTTTCGCCGCGCCTGGAGAAAATCTCAAGGCCATTGCGGGAAAGTTTATTGCGTTCCTCGGCGTTGGCGACAAGTTCCATACAGGTTTCGACCAATCTGTCGTATGGAACGGCGCGGATTGCTTCGCGGATATCGGCTTCCAGTGCCGTTGGGTCGCCGCATTCGGCAACAACGGCTTTTTCGTTGGCCAACAACCAGGAAACGCGAACGATCTCGAAAATATTGGCGTCGTGATAATGCAGGTTAAGAATGACTTTTGAACGGGCGATATAAAGGTCGCGTTCCTCGCGGTAGACGCCATGAAGAAATTCGACGCGCAGCCCCTTCTGAATCAGTTCTTCGAGAATGGCTCGGCGCCGTTCGTTGATCGAACCGTAAAAGAGAACGTCGATGTCCTGAGGCACGCCAACTGAAATACGCGTCAATTGCGGAACGTAGCCTATCGGGACGTATTTCGCGTTGTGGACGCCGCGTTCTTTCAGGCGGCGATGATTTTCCTGGTTGTAATCCCAAACCTCGCATTTTTTGAGCAGGTCGAGATAGGCGGGCATGATTCTGGCGGAACGATCGTCGATCTGTTCGGAGTTATAAAGAATGGTCTCCGGCGGGATGGCGTTCATTGTTCCGGCGTCGAGCAGGTGAGCGCCGAGAACGATGTTTACGCGGTCGTCCACCATTCCATTGATGTTGAACTGAACAGCGCAATTCAGCGCACCCAGGCCGTACATGAGCGTTTCAGCCAGTTCGGCGAGGGCGGCGCTGTGCACAAAGTTCTCAGGCTGGATCAGCGTGATGTTGAAGGACGGTGCGCTTGTATTGAGTGTCATGGTTGGGTTTCCTGAAGTTTTGCGGTGCCTCGGTGACGAATGGCCGAGGCACCGCATGGGTCGGCCATCTCTCCAATCTTCGCGCCGAAAACGGTCACGGCACGGGTTCCTGGATCATTTCTTTCCGCTTTGCGTGATCGGCAACGCCTCGATACCCATCGCCTTCATTTTCACACGCGCGGCTTCGGCTTCACTCTGGCTTTTGAAAGGACCGACCAGCACACGGGTTTCCAGCGTCGCGGGAATACCTTCCCGCACAAGTCTGGCCTGAATATCCTCGGCCCGCCGTGGATCGGTAAAAACTCCCGCCTGGAGCGTGTGGCCTGAAAGCAGCCGGGACAGTACCGGAGGTCGGACCAGGCTGACCGACGCGGGCGTTGCGGCGCTTGTTTCGGGCGCGTCGGCGCGGGGCGGGACGGTTTCCGTCCGACGCGGGACGAGCGGCGGCGGACGGGTCTCTGTCCCGAACACGTTCGCGCGGGGCGGAGCGGTTCTCGCCGGACGGACTCCGGTTGATGTCGATGATGACGCCGTCGACGCGGAGCGCGACGGCGGCCGCGCCACGGGACTGACGGTGGGTTCCGCCGCGACGTCCGGCGGCGGCGGCGGCGCGGCGTCGACGACCACCGGACCTTCGGGCGCGGCGGTTGCTTCCGGCACGCTCGGCCCCTGATCTTCTGGTTCCTCAGCCGGCGCCGGCGCGACGGTACCGAGCGCCTCGGTGGTTTTTTGCGGCACGGGAACCGTCTCGGTAAAACGCGGCGGCGGTAGTGGCGGTTCGGTTTCCACAGTGTCCGCCGCGAGGTAATCGAACAGCGTCAAGCCGCCCAGCAGAGCGACGATCATCAGGCCGGCGAAGCCCATCCGCCACGCCAGCTTGCGCTTGAGCCGCGCTGAATCGTCGCGCTCCAGCGGCGTGACGCCGGATCCAGGATTTTCGTTTGCTGCCATGTCATTTCTCCACAAGAGGGCGCAGCGCTTTAATTGGACGGCTGGTTCCTGTTTTTCGCCAGGGCGGTGACCAGTTCGGCTTCGGCGCGCGAAATACCGCACAGCACGGAAATATCCGCCGCTTCGCGTCCCTGCGTCGCCAATTGCATCGCGTCGCTATAAAACGGCGACGCGGTCTGCGCGACCTGCTGAACCTTGCTTAATTCGCGCCGTTGTTCATCGCGCAGGGTTTGCACTTCGGCGCGCAAGCCGCCGATCTCTCTGCGCAATTGCGCAAGATCCTGCTCCAGCATCCCGATGCGTTGCGGTTCCTGACTTTCGAGAGGCGGTTCGTTCCAGGCGAATCCGCGCTCTATCGTAGACACCGAACGATCCGCGATGATGCTCGGCGCGGCGGCATCGTCGGCCTCAACCATCGGCGCTTCTTCCGTTTCCTGAATCTCGGCGCAGGACGCTGCCGCGTCCTGAACAGCGCCCGGCGGCCATTGGCGCGGGGTTCCGGTTTTGTCGCGCAAGCGGTTGATGCGCAAGAAGGCGAACAGGACGTAGAACAGCAGCAGCACGACGACCGCTATCAGCATCCCGCGCCAACCCAGGTAAGCCAGAAACTCAAAATCCATCGGTGTCCTGTCGTGTCTCAACGGAGCGTTTTCAACACCGGCATTATCCTGGAAACCGCGCTTGAACGCTCATTTCCTCAATTATCCCGGAAACCGCGCTTGACCGCTCATCTCCTTGAAGTGAGCAGGGACATCGCATGAACGCTTTTTTCTCAAAGTAAAGGAACGGCAGCCGGAATCCCGGCCTTGTCGGTCGTCTTTCCTCCAGAGGCGGGGAATCATACCCTCTTGTGGCAGCGGTGCCCGAAAGCGATGGAGCAGCAAGTGTTCCCGGCAAAGGCAGACGGGTTTGATTCCCCGCCTGTGGAATGTCCCCCGGCAGTGACACGACCGGGCGGTGGCGTAGGCGCGCGATTTGTCGCGCGCGTCGGGATTTGTCGTGATTTGCCCTGTCTGTCGGCAGACAGGGCGCGATGAATCGCGCCCCTGCGCCGTCATTCCTCCCCCATCACGTCATTCCAGCGCCAGCAGGAATCCAGGTTTTCAGACACCCATTGGGGACGATTATTTGTGGGAACCGCCGCCATACAACAAAATTTCACGCGACACCCAAATTTCTTCAAAAAATGACGTGACAAGGTTCGCGGTCTGGGTATAATGAGCGCGTTTTCATCCCACCACTTTTTTTCAAGAAATTCTCGTAAAAATGAACATTTTGCTTGACTTTTCCAAAGTCGACCACATAATTTTTAGCAAGCAAGCAAGCAAGCAAGCAAGCAA
>JAITNL010000163.1 GCA_031290495.1 Accumulibacter sp. | reverse complement strand
ATTTCTTCGACAGGATCATCGTGATCGCCGCCGTCAATGTGGTCTTCCCGTGGTCTACGTGCCCTATCGTGCCGACGTTTACGTGCGGCTTCGTTCGCTCAAATTTTGCCTTGGCCATTGTCCGTACCTCAAACGTTAGAAGTTAAAAAAATCCTTGCTGCCATTATATGCTGCTGCTCGCCTGAACTTACTCGAACCCTTGGTGCCCATGGGCAGGATTGAACTGCCGACCTCTCCCTTACCAAGGGAGTGCTCTACCACTGAGCTACATGGGCATCGTGCCCGCGCACCCCAAACCGTCGAACCGAGCGGGTGAAGGGAATCGAACCCTCGTCATAAGCTTGGAAGGCTTCAGCTCTGCCATTGAGCTACACCCGCAAAACCACACCCACAGCGCCATCAACCCACAATCAACCCACAATCAACCCACGCCTGCCGCAACAACCGTTGGTGGAGGGAGAAGGATTCGAACCTTCGAAGGCTGAGCCGTCAGATTTACAGTCTGATCCCGTTGACCGCTTGGGTATCCCTCCAATCCGGAACCGTTGATTTTGACATAATGGAAGACAGACGTCAACCCGCAGTGTCACGAGTGTCAGTCATTTCCGGGGAAAATCGAAACGTTTTATGTGGTTGTTGCATTTTTACAACAGTTTTGGCGCGATATTGCGGTTCCCATAAATAACCACTCCATCTAAAAAATACCGTCATTCCTGCGCAAGCAGGAATCCAGGTTTTCGGGCATCCATTGGGGACGATTATTTGCAGGAACCGCCATAACAGGAAAATCTCCCTGAAACCATGGATTTCCGCTTGCGCGGGAATGACGGACCTGAAAACCGGCTGCCACGCTTACGGACGAATGACGAAACCCGGCTGATAACCCAGCTCAAGGCGGATTTTTTCGGCGACTTTCCCGGCGTCGGCGCGGTTTTCGTAGGGGCCGAGCTGGACGCGATAAACGCCGTCGCCGGGCTGAACCTGGATGCTTTCCGTCAGCCAGTCCAGTTCGCGCGTCAGGTGGGCGCGCAGGTTTTCGGCGTTGTCGGCGCTGGAAAAAGCGCCCAGTTGCAGGAACAGCCCCTTCAATGCGCTGGCGGCGGACGCCGGTTCGACGGTTTCGGCGGCGTTGTCGTCATCGTCCGTCTGTTGCGCGAGCTGCGTCATCAGCCGTTCAAATTCGTCGCGCTGGGGGGGCGCGGGCACTGGCACGGGCGCTGGCCGGGTCGGAAAAACAACCGGCGCGCGCGCCTCGGCGCGGAACGGCGGCGTCGTTCCGGGCGGCAGCAGGGTTTCGATTTCGACTTGCGCCCTGCCGTCGTTGATGTAACCCAGACGGTACGCGGCGGCGTAGGACAGGTCGATGATCCGGTCGGCGTGGAATGGGCCGCGATCGATCACGCGCACCACCACCGAGCGGCCATTGCCCAGATGGGTCACGCGCGCGTAGGAGGGAAGCGCCAGCGTCGGATGCGCGGCGGTCATCGCGAACATGTCGTAAGACTCGCCAATCGAGGTTTTCTTGCCGTGGAATTTCTTCCCGTACCAACTGGCGACGCCGCGCTGGCGCATGGGTTTCAAGGTGGTGTTGGGAACATAGGATTTGCCGAACACGACGTAGGGACGATTGGCGCCGCGATGCAACGGTTCCAGACGCGGCTGGGCGTCGGGGATGTTGTCGAGGCCGCCGGGAATCGCGTTGGCCGGACCGTCGTCCTTGTAGTAGCCGCCGCCGCGCGGCTGCGTGAGCGTGGGTTGACGCGACGTGCCGGACGATTCGCGCGCGGTGTGTCCGCCGCATCCGGCCAGCGCGAGCAGCAGACACAGCGCGCCTGAGAGTAGGCGCCGTTGCGTTTTTTCCACGCCGCGTTCCTCGCCGAAAAGCCTATTGCTTGACCAGCATCCGGTGCGACTGGATGCTCATCAGGATGCCGATGCCGAGAAACAGCGTGACCAGCGCCGTGCCGCCGTAGCTCATGAACGGCAGCGGCACGCCGACTACCGGCAGGATGCCGCTGACCATGCCCATGTTGACGAACACGTAGGTAAAGAAACTGAGCGTGATCGAACCGGCCAGCAAGCGGGCGAACAGGGTGGAGGCGTGCGCCGTGATCATCAGCCCGCGCGAAATCAGCAGCAGGTAGAGAATCAGCAGGAGGCTGTTGCCGACCAGTCCGCGTTCCTCGGAAAAGACCGCGAAGATGAAGTCGGTGTGCCGTTCCGGAATAAATTCAAGATGCGTTTGCGTGCCCTGCAGCCAGCCTCGGCCAAATGGGCCGCCGGCGCCGATGGCGATGGTGGACTGGATGATGTGATAACCCGCGCCGAGCGGATCGGTGGTCGGATCGATCAGCGTCAGTATTCGCCGGCGCTGGTAGTCGTGCAGCAGGCTCCAGACGAAGGGCGTCGCCGCCGCGCCGGCGGCGATCATGCCGACGATGATTTTCCACGGCAGTCCGGCGAAGAAGATGACGTAAAAACCCGCCGCGCCGACCAGAATGGCCGTGCCGAGATCGGGTTGTTTGGCGATCAGCGCGAACGGCACCGCCAGCAGTACGCCGGCGACGGCATAGTGACGGATTTTCAGCATCTCCTCGTGTTTGTGGAAATACCAGGCGAGCATCAGCGGCATGGCGATCTTGAGAATCTCGGCCGGCTGGATGCGCGTAATGCCGAGCGACAGCCAGCGCCGCGCGCCGTTGACCTTGAACCCGAACAGAAAGACCAGCGCCAGCAGTACCACGCCGATGACGTAGAGCGGCACGGCGAAGCGCATCAGCCGCTGCGGCGGCAGCTGGGCGACCAGCCACATGGCGGCCAGCCCCACGCCCAGGTTCATCAACTGGGCCAGGGTGCGGCCATTGGCGTAAACCGTCGCGCTGTAAATGGTCGCCAGGCCGAAACCCATGATCGCCAGCGCGACGGCCAACAGCGGCGCGTCGATGTTCTCGGCCAGGCGCTTGCGGAAACGTTGAATTGTCGGCAGAACCATCGTTATTCCTCGCTATCGCTTGCGTCGCTATCGTTTTCCACGGCGGCTTCGTCTTCCCTGGCCGGGCCTTTTTCCTGTTTGCCAAGCAGATAGTAGTCCAGCACCATGCGCGCGATCGGTGCCGCCGACTGCGCTCCGAAACCGCCGTTTTCGACCAGCACGGCCAGCGCGATTTTAGGCCGCTCCGCCGGGGCGAAGGCGACGAACAGGGCGTGATCGCGCAGTTCCCGCTTGAGCTTGTGCGCTTTGTAGTCGGTGCCTCTCAGACTGAACACCTGCGCCGTTCCGGTCTTGCCGCCGGAAACGTATTCCGCGCCGGCGAAAGCGCGGGCGCCGGTGCCTTCCTTGTTGACGCCGATCATCGCCCGCTTGACGAGGTCGACGTTGCGCTGTTTCCAGGGCAGCCGGCGCAGCGGTTCCGACTCGATCAACGTCTTCTTCCCGGTGCGGCTGTCGGTGATGTAATTGACCAGATGCGGGCGAAACAGCACGCCGTCGTTGGCCAGCGCCGCCAGCGCCTGCGCCAGCTGGATCGGCGTAAAGGCGGTGTAGCCCTGGCCGATGCCGATCGAGATGGTGTCGCCGCCGAACCACCTCTGCTGCACGGGACGTTTGAAGCGGCGCTTTTTCCATTCCGGCGATGGCAGTACGCCTTCCGCTTCGCCGTCGAGATCGACGCCGGTCCTGCTGCCAAAGCCGAGCGGCTTCATGAAACGGGCGATAGCGTCGATGCCCATGTCGTTGGCCAGCATGTAGTAATAGGTATCGCAGGATTGCACGATCGATTTGTACATGTTGACCGTGCCGTGCCCACCCCGCTTGTCGTCGCGGAAAGTGTGTCCGCCGAAGGAAAAGAAACCGGGATCGAAGAAAGACTGGTTCGCGGTGCGCCGACCGGTTTCCAGCGCCGCCAGCGCCATGAACGGCTTGAACGTCGAACCGATGGGATACGCGCCGTTGATGGCGCGGTTGATCATTGGCCGGTCGGGTGAGTTGTTGAGCAGTTCCCAATCCTCGGAACGGATGCCGTCGATGAACAGATTGGGATCGAAGCTCGGCGTCGACACCAGCGCCAGAATGCCGCCGGTCGTCGGTTCGATGGCGACCAGCGCGCCGCGCCGGTCGCCAAAGGTTTTTTCCGCCATTTCCTGCAATTTGATGTCGAGCGTCAGCGTCAGTTTGCCGCCTGGAATCGGCGCGCTGCGCGACAGACTTTGCACCACGCGGCCGCCAGCGTCCATCTCCACTTTTTCGTAACCCGTTTCGCCGTGCAGATGAAATTCGTAGGTCTTTTCCAGCCCGGTTTTCCCGATATGCTCGGTTCCCTTGTAGTTGGAGCTTTGCCCTTTTTCCTCGATGGCCTCCAGATCGGCCTTGTTGATGCGGTTGATATAGCCGATGACGTGCGCGCCAATCGAGCCAAGCGGATATTGGCGAAACAGGCGCGCCTTGACTTCGACGCCGGGAAAGCGATAGCGGTTGGCGGCGAAACGCGCCACCTCATCGTCGCTCAAGCGCGTGCGGATCGGCAGACTTTCATACGCTCTGATTTCCTCGATCAGTTTGTGGAAACGCCGTTTGTCCTTGGGCTGAATCTCGATCAGCTCGCCGAGTGTTTCAATCGTATGCTCGAGATCCTGGACTTTCGACGGCGTGATCTCCAGGGTGAAAGCCGAGTAGTTGAGCGCCAGAACGACGCCGTTGCGATCTTCGACGATGCCGCGATTGGGCGGCAAGGGCACCAGCGAAATGCGGTTGTCTTCGGCGCGGGTGGTGTAATACTCGTGCTGGAACACCTGTAAAAAGACGAAACGACCGGTCAGCAGTGAAAAGGCCAAGACCACCAGACCGGCGGCAAAAGCGACGCGGAAGCGAAAACGGGTCAGTTCGCTGTCCTGCGGTTTTTGCGGCTTGTTGCGGATCGGCACGGAATAACCTTTAGATGGGACGGTTGGCGTCATGCTCTTCCGGCTGATGCTGTGGCAGCAGCAACACGAAAGTCAGCGGCATCCACAGCACCGCGCCGACGAACGGGCCGAAGAAGTAGGACGCTCCGGGCAATACCACGCCGGGCATGGCGCGGACCAGGAACTGTACGCCCTGCGCCATGAGCAGCAAGGGCAGCACGTGCAGCGTCTGATTGCCAAGCGAAAACCACAAAACGCGCCGCGAGATGGCGGCGCTGGCATAAGCGGCCAGGACGTAGGCCAGCGCGTGCTGGCCGAGCAGGCTGACGTCGGCCACGTCCATGATCAGCCCCAGCAGAAATCCCGCGCCCATGCCGACTCGCCGGGGTTCGTGAATGCTCCAGAAGATCAGCGTCAGCGCGACCCAGTCGGGCATCCAGGGCCAGTCCGAGGTCGGCAGGAAGTTCAGCAGCAGCGCGGCAAACAGACTGAAAACGATGAACCAGGGGCGCACCGGCAGGAGAATACGCGATGAATGGAATGGCGACGGCATCGCTTCAGTCCTTCCGCAATCGCCGTCTGGCCCCGGCGCGCATCGTCGTGACGGGAGCTGACGGCTGGGTCAGTGGTTCTGGAATGGTCAGCGCCTCGCGCGGCTCGAGCACCATGACTTCGCCGAAATTTTCGACCCCGGCAAGCGGCAGACAATAAACGCGGGCAAAAGTATACGAAGTGTCGCGTTCGACGCGCTCGACCTTGGCGACCGGCAAACCGCGCGGAAAAATACCGTCAAGCCCGGAGGTTATCAGCATGTCGCCATCGCGCACGTCGGCGTTGGTTGGCAGAAAGCGCAGTTCGAGCCGCCCGTCGCCGAGGCCGAACACCACCGAACGCTGGCCGGTGCGCAGAATCTGCACCGGAATCGCCTGGTCCTTGTCGGTGATCAGCGTAATCTCGGAAACGAACGGAAACACGCGGGTGATCTGGCCGACGATCCCCGCGTCGTCGACCACCGGCTGTCCGGCCAGGAGTTGGTTCTGCTGCCCCTTGTCGACGACCACGCGCCGCGAGAACGGATCGCGCGGCGCGTAAATGATTTGCGCCACGTGGCCGCTGATTTTTTTCTGCTCGCGGACATCGAGCAGCCGGCGCAGCCGCTCGTTTTCGGCTTCAAGCTGGTGGGTGCGCAGCAAGGTTTCCGCGCCGGACAGACGGGCGCGCTTCAAGATGGCGTTTTCTTCCTTGAGGAGCGACAGGCTGGAAAAGTATTCGCTGGATTTTTGCAAAAAACCGATTGGCGCGTGCGCCGCCTGTTGCAACGGATAGGTCAATAAAAACACTCCTTGGCGCAGCAACTCCAGCGCCTGAAAGCGCGAATCGAAGAACAGCAGCGCCAGCGAAAACATGGCGTAGAACGACAACCGCGCCAACGGCGCCGGCCCGCGTTTGAAGAACGGTGGCGGCTGATGATCCATGCGATTCGGTAAATGGGGTCAGGATAATGAACAAGGAAACCGGCGAATTATCCCACAGTCCCGCGCAAACGATGAGTCGGACGGAAGTATTATTGCTCCGCCGATTAAACCTTGCACAAATCAAGCTGCATAAAGAGTTATTGGAGATTTGAAAAAGCCCATGATTTTGTTTGGTTTCAGTTGAACCGATTTCAAATGAGAACGCACATTGTGTTTAACCCGGATTATCCATTTCGGTGAGCGAGCAGACGCTGAAGGCGCTGGCGCCGCGCCTGGATGTCCTGCGCGCCACGCGGGTTCAGGAAGGCAATCGCCTCGATGTCTCCCGCGAGGCGGTTCGCGGCGGAATTG
>JAITNL010000128.1 GCA_031290495.1 Accumulibacter sp. | reverse complement strand
CACCCCTTCCTCGAAGTCCGTGTCCTCGAAGACGCGCCCGACACCTCGCGCAACGAACGTATTCACAACGCCCTCGACGGACGCCCCGTCCGCCTTGTTCATATCCGCTCCGAACTGCCGCCGCCCGCCGCCAACGCCAGCGCCGCTTCCGCGCCCGTCTTCAACGACGCCGACGATCTCGCTGCGCTTGACCCCGAACAACTTTTTGCCGACGCCTACCGCGCCAAATACCAAGCCGATCCGTCCGCTGAACTACGCGCCCGCTTCAGCGAAATTCTCACGCAAATCACCAACGCCCCCGCGCCATGAAGATTCTCCGCATCGCCCTCGAAAACCTCGCCTCCATCGCCGGCGCTCACGAAATCGACTTCCGCGCCGAACCGCTCAACTCCGCCGGTCTTTTTGCCATCAGCGGCCCCACCGGCGCAGGCAAAAGCACGCTTCTCGACGCCATCTGCCTCGCCCTCTACGGCGAAGTTCCGCGCCTCGACGGCGTTGAAGGCGGCCACAAGAACAAGGACGACATCGCCCAAAAAGACCCGCGCACGCTGCTGCGCAAGGGCTGCGCCAGCGCCTACGCCGAAGTGGATTTCCTCGGCGGCGACCATCGGGAATACCGCGCCCGTTGGGAAGTCAGCCGCGCCCGTGGCAAAGCCGACGGCGCTCTCCAATCCGCCGACGCTTCTTTCATCCGCCTTTCCGACCATCAATCGCTGGCCACGAAAATAACCGAAGTCCACGCCCTCGCTCTCGAAAAAACCGGCCTCAGCTACGGCCAATTCGTTCGCGCCGTCATCCTCGCCCAAAACCAATTCTCCGCCTTCCTCAAAAGCAAGGATGACGAGCGCGCCGAAATCCTCGAAGCGCTCACCGGCACCGAACGCTTCACGCAAATCTCCCAAGCCATTTTTGCGCGCGCCAAAGCCGAACAGGAAAAGGTCGTCACCCTCCAAAACCAACTCGGCGGTGTCGTTCCGTTCCCAGAGGAAACCCGTACCGCCGCCGAAACCGCCGTCACCGTCGCGGATTCCGAATTTGCCCGTCTCGAAAAAAATATCGTCGACGCCAACGAGCACAAACGCTGGCACGACCGTCTCGCCGAACTCGATACCGCCACCGCCAACGCCGCCAAACGACAAACCGCCGCCGAAACCGCTCTCACCGCCGCCGCGCCGCGCCGCGAAAAACTCCAGCGCCACGAACACGCGCTTCCCCTCGCGCCGCAACACACCGCCGTCGACGAAACCGCCCGCGCCGTCAGCGAGAAACAAACCGCCCTCGGCAACGTCCAAGCCATCAAAAAAACCGCCGCCGCCGACGCCGCCGCTTCGGCAAACGACGCCAAAGCCACCGACGACAAACTTGCCGCCGTCCGAACCGCCTTCGACACCCTCCAACCCGCCCTCAAACACGCCCGCGAACTCGACGCCCAGGCCACCGCCGCCGCGACCGCCCGCGACAAAGCCGCCCGCGACCACACCAACAACGCCGCCGCCGACAAGGCCGCCCGCGACACCCACGACGCAAAAACCCGCGCGCGCGATGCCCTGCAAAAACAACTCGCCGCCCGCGCCCCTGAAAAAATCCAAACCGTCGAAGCCGCCGCTGCCGCGAAACTTGCCGCCGCCGACCACGCCATCGCTACCCTCGACCCCGCCGAAAAACTCGCCGGCGAACGCGCCGCCCTCGACGCCCGCCGTGATGCGCTCGCTCGTTTCCGAACCACCCGCGACGAACGCGAAACCGCCCACGCCGCCGCCAGCGAAAAACAAACCGCCGTCAAGGACGCCGAAACGCAACTCGCCGCCAGCCGCGCCGAGATAGCGGAACTCGAAACCGCAAAAATCCCCGCCGCCGAAAAAGAAGCCGCCACCGCCGCCGCCACCCTCCAACGCGCCGAAGCCGCCGCCAGCGACATCGCCGCCCAACTTCGCGCCGCTCTCCAGGACGAGGCGCCCTGCCCCGTTTGCGGCGCCACCGCGCACCCCTTCGCCGCCCACGCCCCCGACGCCGACACCGCCCTTCTGCGTGAATTGGGCGCGGCAAAAAACGCCGCCGAAAAAACCCTCGCCCAACTCCGCGCCGCCCACGGCGGCATTCGCCGCGTCCTCGCCGAAAAGGAAATCGCGCTGCCCCAACTCCGCGCCGCCGCCGCGCAAGCCGCCGCCACACTCGCCCAAAAACAAAGCGCCGCCGGCAAGGCGGGGAGGCTGGCTGGTTTTGACGCCGATGTCGAGGAGGATGCCGCCGCCCTCGCCAACGCGGAGACGATTCTCAAGAATGACGCCGCCGCCCTTGCCGCCCGCGAAAAAGCGCGCCGCGACGCCGAAGCCGCCGTCAAAAACGCCCGCGCCGCCGACGCCGACGCCCGCCGCGAACGCGAGACCTTGCGCGCTCTGCAAAGCCAACTCGCCACCGTCACCGCCGCGCTCAAGCCACTCGCCGACGCCGCCGACGAAGCCGCCAAACGCTGTGCCGCCACGAAAACCGCGCTCGCCGAAGCCGACGCCGCGCTCGCCAAACTCCACGCCGTCCGCAGGCAACTCCTCGACGGCAAAACCGCCGACGAGGCCGAAGCCACCGCCAAAGCCGCGCTCACCGCCGCCGAACAAGCCGCCGCCGCCGCCGAACGAAAACACGCCGCCGCCACGCAGGCGTTCGCCGTCGCCGAGAGCCGCCTGAACAAAGCCGCCGCCGATGAGTCCGACGCCAAAAACCGCGCCGCCGCCGCGGTCCGGAATCTCGACGCCGCGCTCGCCGGCACCGCCGCCGCGCTCAACGGACCGCCGCTCACCCGCGCCGAACTCGCCGCGCTCCTCGCCTGGCCCAAGGCTGAAATCGACCGCGAAAAAACCGACCTGAAACAGCTCGACGACGAACGTACCAAAGCGGGCGAAGAACTTGCCACCCACCATCGACAGCGCGAAACCCAGCGTGACGCCGCCGCCCGGCTTCCCCTGTTGTCCGCCGCCGCCGCGCTTCCTTCCACCGCCGCCGACATCGCCGCGCTCCTCGAAACCCTCGCCGCCGCCCGCGCCGCCACCGTCAAAAACGCCGACGAAAAACGCGCCAATCTCAAAGCCGATGATGACAAACGCATTCGCGCCGCGACCCTCGCCGACGCTATCCAGTCTGCCCAAAAAGACGCCGCTCCCTGGGCCGAACTCAGCGACTTCATCGGTTCCGCCGAAGGCAAAAAGTTCCGCGACCTCGCCCAGCAGTACACCCTCGACATCCTCCTGCGCCAAGCCAACGCCCAACTCGCCGCCCTTTCCAACCGCTACCGTCTCGAACGCCACGCCGGTTCGCTCGGCCTCGAAGTCCTTGACCACGACATGGGCGGCGAGCGCCGCGCCGTGCACACGCTCTCCGGCGGCGAGACTTTTCTCGTCTCGCTCGCGCTCGCCCTCGGCCTCGCCTCGCTCGCCTCCAACCGCCTCCGCGTCGAATCGCTGTTCATCGACGAAGGTTTCGGCAGTCTCGACGCCGAGACGCTGAACACCGTCCTCGACGCCCTCATGCGTCTGCAATCGCAAGGCCGCAAAGTCGGCGTCATCTCGCACGTCGCCGAAATGTCCGAAAAAATTCCGGTACAGATACAGGTCGTCAAAACCCGTTCCGGCGCGTCGAAAATCAAAATTGCCGGCATCGACGCCGCCCTCGTCGACCCCGCCCGCGAAGCCGAACGCGCCGCCCGGCAAGCCAACGCCGCCGCCGCCGGACAAATCGCCGCAGCCATCCTTGACGCCCTGCAAACCGCTCCCGGCGGCAAACTCTCCGCCGTCCTCCTCAACCGCCAATTCACCGAAAAAGTCATCCTGGAACTCGCCCTCGGTCAACTTCAGCAAGCCGGGAAAATCCTGCGCGACGGCAAAAGCTGGAGCCTCGTTGCGGAATGTCCCGACGCTATCGGGCCAAACGATTGCGCTTCACCGCCGGCCACGGTTATTTCACCCTGATCCATTCGAGGCGGCGGTTTTCATGACAAGTGTATGAATCGGCAAAGGAGACGCGCGCGCCGATCTTGAGGCTCTGTTGCGAGTTTTCAACCTGGGAGCCGTTTGACGTCCTCTGTTTTGTGCGTACAATCGTGCACATGGAAATCGAATTTGCCCCGGCCAAGTCACAAAGCAATCTGAAAAAGCACGGGGTGAGCTTTGATGAGGCGGTCACTTGTCTGTTCGACGACGCGGTCATTGTCCGCGAAGACCCTGACGCTCTGGATGAACAACGCTTTGTGGCGCTGGGCATGAGCGATCAGTGGCGCTTGCTGAATGTGGTTCATACCATGCGCGGCGATACCGTGCGCCTGATTTCAGCCTGGAAAGCCAACCAACCGCAAAGGAGACGCTATGAACAGCAATTCTGATCCACTCTACGAACGTCTGAAAGACCTTGATTTTTCGGACGCCAAACGCGCCCATGAGGTGCCGCATCTGGCGCGGCTGCAAGCCCAGGCGAAGGCGGAGGGCGTACCCATGACCGGCGGCGTGGTATTGCGCGACGAGGGCGGCAAATCCCGTATCACCATCCGGGTGGATAAGCGCACGCTGGCCGTTTTCAAGGCCAGGGCCGAGGCGACGGGCGGCAATTACCAGACCCTGATCAATGAGGCGCTGGCGCAATTCGCGCAGGGGCAAACGCTGGCCGACGTGGTGCGCGATACGATCCGGGAAACCTTGGCGGCGTAGAGGCACGACGCGTCGCGCCAGTTCATTTTTTGGCCCGCGGTTGTTGCACCCGACGCACATGGATTCCGGGAAGCCGCGCGAGCCGTTCGTTGTCGAGGTCGGCGGCAGCGGTTCGCTTCTTCCAGTCCGGTGTTGCTCAAAGAGGCAGAGCAAACCGATCGTATAACCCCTTGGAGCAAGGGCGGCAAGACAATCGCCGAAAACAAAGCCCGCACCGATCTGCAAAAGATTTTTGCCGCGATAGAAAAAATCAACGCTGAAACGCGCAAACTTCAAGTTGAATCAAGATGGTACCCGTTGTTGATCGGTCTATCCCTGTTTGCGGCTGGCGGCGCGTTCGTCAAGCTGTTCATGTAAAAGAAGGCTGCCCGTATATAATCCCCAAAAACAGTTTTTGATGAGCGGGCTGTTACCGATGAAATTCCGTTTTTCCAAAATGCACGGGCTGGGCAATGACTTTGTCGTAATCGACGGCGTGCGCCAGTCGATTGCGCTGACGTCAGAGCAGATTCGCTTTCTTGCCGACCGCCATTTCGGCATCGGTTGCGATCAGCTTTTGCTGGTCGAACCAGCGCGGCATCCAGACATCGATTTTCGCTACCGCGTTTTCAACGCCGATGGCGGCGAGGTCGAACAATGCGGTAACGGCGCGCGTTGTTTCGCGCGCTTCGCGCGTGAGCAGGGACTGACCGGCAAGCGCGAAATCCGCGTCGCAACCCAATGCGGCGTGATCCGTCCCCGGATCGAGTCCGACGGCAGCGTCACCGTCGACATGGGCGTTCCGGTGCTGGAACCGGCGCGGATTCCATTTACCGGCGCCTCGTCCGAGATTGTCCAGCCGCTCGACGTGGGTGGACAGAACGTGGAAATCACCGCCGTGTCGATGGGCAACCCCCACGCCGTGCAGGTGGTGGCCGACAGCGACGCCGCGCCGGTTGCCGCGCAAGGCCCGCTGATCGAAGCGCATCCGCGTTTTCCGCAGCGCGTCAACGCCGGATTCATGCAGGTCGTCGGGCGGCAACGCATCCGTTTGCGTGTTTTCGAGCGCGGCGCGGGAGAGACATTGGCCTGTGGCACTGGCGCTTGCGCCGCCGTCGTGGCCGGCATTCTGCGCGGTCTGCTCGATTCGCCGGTGCGCGTTGAAACGCGCGGCGGCGAGCTGACCATTGCCTGGTCTGGCGTTGGAATGCCGGTATTGATGACCGGCCCCGCCATGACCGTATTTACTGGAGAAATCGAACTATGAACCCGGAAGAAGTCGCGCGCTACCTACAGGATCACCCCCAGTTTTTCGAGGAATACGCCGATCTGATGTCGCGCGTGGTCATTCCGCATCCGCACGGCGGACGCACCATCTCGATCACCGAGCGGCAAATGCTCGCGCTGCGCGACAAAAATCGGCAGCTGGAAAGCAAGTTGGCCGAATTTATGAGCTTTGGCGAGGAAAACGACGTGATCGGCGAAAAGATGCACCGTCTCGGCGTAGCGGTCATCGCGGCGGAAAGTTTTCAATCGGCGGTACATACGCTGAATTTTCACCTGCGCGACGATTTTGTCATTCCGCTGTTCGCCCTGCGTTTGTGGCAGCCGCCAGAAAACGCCGCCGAACTGCCCGAATTTGTCGGCGTCAGCGAGGAATTGCAGACCTTCGCCGAAACGCTGACGCAACCGTATTGCGGTCCGACGACCGGATTTGAAACGGCGTCGTGGTTCGGCGAGGCGGCGGAACATGTGCGTTCGCAGGGGCTGATCGCCTTGCGCCACGGCGGCGGCACGTTCGGCTTGATGGCGCTGGGCAGCGAGGAGCCGCAGCGCTTTTATTCAGGCATGGGCACCGTGTACTTGCAGCGGCTTGGCGAAATGGCCGCCGCCGCCCTGGCGCGGACGCTGTCACTGACCTGAAATGACCCCGCCCACGCCGGTCGAGCGCTATCTCGACGAACTGGCCCAGCAACGCCGGCAGTCGCCGCACACGGTCAGCAACTACCGGCGCGACTTGCGCGTGCTCGATCGCTTGATCGGCGAACTGAAAGAAGATGTCGGTTACGCGCGTCTGCAAACGCGTCACATCCGCCATTTTATCGTCCAGCTGCACTCGGCGGGATTGAGCGGGCGTTCGCTGGCGCGGACGCTCTCGGCGTGGCGCGGCTTTTTCCGCTGGCTGGGAGCGCGCGGCGAGATCGACGCCAATCCGGCCGACGGCATCAAGGCGCCCAAGCGTCCGCACCTGTTGCCGAAAGCGCTGTCGGTCGAAGAAGCCATGCACCTGCTCGATCGCAATGACGGCGAAGCGACGGAGGGGACAGCAGGGGCGCTGGAATTGCGCGATCAGGCCATGTTCGAGCTTTTCTACTCTTCGGGATTGCGTCTCGCCGAACTGGCGTCGCTCGACCTTGCGTGTCTGCCCGACTTGACGGACGGCGAAATCCGCGTGCTGGGCAAGCGCAGCAAAACCCGCGTCGTGCCGGTGGGCGGCAAGGCGTGCGAGGCGATCCGGCGCTGGCTGGAACGGCGCGCCGAAGTCGCGCGGCCCGAGGAAAACGCGCTGTTCGTCGGCCAGCGCGGCGCGCGCGTCCATCCGCGCGTCATCGAGGAGCGGCTGAAAAAGCGCGGCGAGGCGCAGAGATTGCCGGTCGGCGTACATCCGCACATGCTGCGGCATTCGTTCGCCTCGCATCTGCTGCAATCGTCCGGCGATCTGCGCGCGGTACAGGAAATGCTCGGCCACTCCAGCATCGCCTCGACCCAGGTTTACACCCACCTCGATTTTCAGCATCTGGCGCAGGTTTACGATGCCGCGCATCCGCGCGCCAAGCGCAAATGATTCAAAAACCGCGTCATAACCGTTTTTGACGCGGCAAGCGCCAGTACATAGTAAAAGCAAAAATCAGCGACTGGCCTTCAGGCCTGTCGATCCAACGTGTTTTGGAAGAGGTTTGCACCCCTCCCAAAACGGTCGCCAAAACCCCGGCCGCAAGAAAGGTGTTCAGCTCCCCCCCGCCCTAAAGGGCGGGGTTTCAAACCGGAGCTGGTTTTACGATGAACGAGGAACAAGTTTGATTCGTCTATTTGGCCGCCGCTTCGAGTACAGTTTTGGTGTAGCCGCCTATTCTGACAGCCGTGGGAATTGTCGGCATTTTTATTTCCCGGATATAAGGCGGCCCGGATTGTCTTGCGATACGCAATACATGCCAAACAGGTTATTTATGTCTGGCTACCTGTTTACCAGTTGAATCGTTCCTTCCGATACCCGGTAGCTGAAGGGGATGGCGGATTCGATGCCTTCCGTGTAGTCGAGCAGCTCGTAGTCGGTATAGCCTTTTTCGCGCTGTAATTGCGCGGCGCGGCGCTTGACGATGCGCATGGCTTCGCCGTCGCCGCCGGTGCGGAAATTCTTGGCGCGCAGGGACAGGCGATAGGTTGCCGCGTCGAGTTCGCGTTCATTGATCGTCCAGTTCGGCGCGAGCGGATCGTAAACGAGGTACAGCAAGGCGCCGGCCACGGCAGTGACCATGCTGGCGTCGAGCGTCGCCCCCACGGTGGAGTAGAAAACGCCCGTGACCGCCGTCCCGGCGGTGCCCAGCAAGGTTTCCTTGCTGACCACGAGATTCGGCGTTTGCGGCGGCAGGACGACGGCTGACTGCGATCTGAGTTCTCCCGACGGATTCACCGAGCCGACCGTCGTACACCCGCCCAGACATGCGACCGCGACGGCCAGTGGCAGAACGATCCAGGGTTTCATCACAGGTAACTGAACAGGCTCAACGAGGTTATGTTGGAGAACGACGACTGCGAAGCCTGGAGCTGCGTCTGTTGCTGCATGAATTTTGAAATCACTTCGACATAATCGGCTTCCTGCAGATTCGACAGACGTTCCTGGTAATGCAGATCGAGCGCCGAGGAGATGTCGAGCAGCGAGTTCAGTTCGGCGCGCCGCGAACCGATCGAAGCTTGCACGGACGCGACGTTGTTGAGCACCTGGTCGAAATTGACCATCTCCGCGTTGATAATGTTTTTCACCTTGGCCGCCGCCACGCCATCGTTTTCGATAGGGGTCGAAAACGCGGTGATCAGATTCTGCAAGGAGTTGAAGATGCTCTGATCGGTACTCGGTTCGACGGTAAATTTATCTCCCGCGTTTGGCGTCCCGCCGATCGAAAACGAAATTCCGGGAATGTCCGGATTGTTCGTGATGTCGGTGCCGGGCGTATAGGCATAACTACCGAGCGTGGTGCCTGCCGTGGTGTCGGTGATGGTATAGGTCGTTGGCGGCGTATCAAACTCGATCTCGAATTTGTGGCTGTCAAGACCGCGCCAGGCGACGATGTCGTTGACCGAACCGATGCCGATGACGCCGGTTCCGGTGTTGTTGGCGAGGTCGGCGCCCAGGGCGAACGTGCCGTTCCCCGTGCGAATCCGTTCAAAAATATCGCGCCCCGAATCGCTGACCGCGATCTGGCGCGACGTGCCGACTTGCAGCAAACGCTGCCCGTCGTCGCCGGCATAGTTCACCGAGCCGTCTGACATCAGCTGGAAGGGCTTGGTATTGCCCTGATAACCGGAGAACAGGTAATAGCCATTGGCGTCGGTGCCGTTGGCCATGCCCAGCAGAAACTCGAACTGCTGCTGCAGATCGTCCGCGTAGAATTGGCGCTGACTGTCGGAATAGCTGGCGTTTTGTCCGGCGACGGTCTGCTCCATGATGTACAGCACGTTATTGACGATGGAGGTCAGCCGATCCTCCTCGAGCGCCAGCTGCGCGTTGGCGTTGGCCTGATTCTCGGCGTGCTGCGTATTGACCGACAGCGATTGCGAGTTGAGCAGCACCAGCGCCGCCGCGACCGGATCGTCCTGCGCCGAAAGGAATTTTTTGCCGGTCGACAGTTGATTCTGCAAGTTGTAGAGCCTGCTCTGCCCTTCCATGAGGTTTCTTGCCCCGGTCTGGTAAATCTGGTTTGTACTGATTCGCATGGCGTCATCATCCGTTTCAACCGATCGCGAGGATCGAATTAAACAACTCGGAGGCAATTTGCAGCATTTTTGCCGCCGCCTGGTACGACTGTTGATACAGCATCAGGTTCACCGCTTCCTCGTCCAGGTTGACCCCGGACACCGAATCCCGCGCTTTTTCGGCTTCACTCAACACGACTTTCCGCGCCGCCAGAACGGTATTCGTTTCGCCGCCCTTGTTGCCAGCGCTGCTGACCAGACGCGAGTAAACGGTCGAGAAACTCGCCGTATTGCCGGCCATCGTCTTGCTCGTCTGCATCTGCGCCAGCAACAAGGCGTTGCGGTTGTCCGACACGCCGTTGGAATTTCTGGCGATGGTGAACTCGTCGCCGTTACTGGGAGTTCCGCCGATGGTGAAGCTGATGCCGTCAAACGTGTAGGTCGCGCCTTTGGTGTACAGCACCGGCGCGGCGGGAAACGTGGTTTCCGCGCCATCGACGGTCATCGTCACGGGAAAGGAGGGAAAACCCGTAAGTTCGTTGGCCGCGCTGTCGTAGCTCAACGTCACCGGAACGTTCGCCAGCGTATATCCGGGCGACACGCTGCCCGGCGAAATCGCCGCCGTGCCGGTATTGGCCGGACTGACCGACGCGTAGACCGGCGCGGCCAAGGCGATCTGACGCACGTCGAGGGCCAACGTGGGGTTGACCGCGATGGTATTCGCCAGGTTGCGGGTCGGCTGGATCTGGTAGCTCAATCCCGCGGAGAGCGTTCCGGGATCGACCGCCAGCTCGAACCCTTGGGCGCCGCGTGGGTCGCTCTCGTCATTGATCTGCGTGTTCAAGCCGGCGATCGTCGCATCGCTCCATTGCATCTTGTCGGAAAGGCGCGTCAGCGTCCATTGCGTCCCGTCGTAATCGAGCTGATAATCGCTGCCGGTCAGATTCGTGTAGAACGTGCCGTCGGCGTTTTGCGACGGCGGTACAAAGCTGGCCGACACGATCGCCGATCCCGCCGGGTTGTTGGTGTTGAAATAAACGGAGGGTTCCCCCACTTTGAAGAAATCGGCAATGAACCCCGCGTCGCCGTCGATGTTGCCCAGCAAATCCTGCCCCAGCGCGTGCTGGGCATTGACCACCAGAGCCACCGAAGCGGCGATCTGCCCCAGCGAATTGTTCGCCGCGTCGAGCGCTTCCGAACGGTATTTCAGGACGCCGGAAAGCGCGCCGCCGGTGAGCAGCGACTCCGGAAGTTCCTGCCGATTGCCGCCGGGATAGACGACGCCAACCTCCATCCGGCCTGAACTCCCGGAGGACGGCATCGCAACCAGCGTCGTCGTGCTCACGCCCACCACCAACTGCTGTCCATTGCCGAAAAAGACGTTCAGCGAACCGTTGGTATTGGTCGTCGTCTGTACCCCGATCACCTTGTTGAGTTCGGCGATGACCTGGTCGCGCAGATCGTAGAGATCGTTCGGCGGCTGATGCGTGACCGACTCGGCGTCGATGATCTGGCGGTTGATCTGCGCGATCTGCTGCGCGTAGGAATTGATCGAATCGACGTAGCTTTCGATATGGCTGTTGACGTTCTGATATTGCTCGCTGAGCTGGTTATTCAGAATCCCGAAACGCGAGGTCAGGTTTTGCGCGGCGGAGATCAGCGTCTGCCGGGTGGTCAGCGACGAAGGATCCGAGCTGGCCTGGTTGACGCCCGTGAAGAAGCCTTCCAGCGCCGACTCCAGCCCGGCGTCCGCGTCCGCCAGCAGCATGTTGAGTTCGCCGATGACCGTCGCATACGCCTCGAGCGCGCTGACCGCGGTTTGCGCCGAGCGCACCTGCTTGGACAGAAAATTGTCGTAGATGCGTTCGACGCTCGGCACATACGCGCCCGTCCCGATGTAGCCGGAACCGGTCAAGGTCGGCACATTGGTCGTCTGGATGATGCGCTGGCGGGTGTAACCCGCGGTATCGGCGTTGGCGACGTTGTGCCCCGTCGTCGCCAATCCGAGCTGCGCGTTGAGCAGCGCCGTAACGCCGATGTTGTAAATTCCCATGCCCATGAAAGCTCTCCTGTTCCAGGTAATTAACGGCCATCGAGCCAGATTGTTGAGAGGTTTGTTTTCATGACGCCCGCCTAGCCGAGCAGCGCCTGTCTGAGCGTGCTTCCGCCGATGACGCGGCCCAGCTTGTCGGCGTAATCGGGATCGGTGGCATAACCCGCCTGTTGCAGCGAACGCGCAAATTGCGCGCCGTCCCGCTGACCGGGCACTTCCGAAAAGCGGGAATTGCCGCGCAGCATTTTGGCGTAGTCCTGAAAAGCCTCGCCGTAAGAACCATAAACGCGGAATTTCTCGCGCGCGGTCCGCGCGGCGCCGTCGACGTATTCGGTCGTCGGCACTTCGACCGTGGGGCCTTGCCAGCCGCTTCCCGCCTTGACGCCGAAGACGTTGTAAGACGGCGAGCCATCGGCCAGACGGATTTCGTTTTTGCCCCAGCCGCTTTCCAGCGCCGAATGCGCGACCAAGAAATGCGGCGGCACATCGAGCGTTTTCGCGGCATCGACGGCGTGCGGCAAAATACGATGCACGTACTCGCGCCCGCTCCCGGCGGCGTCCGCCGACGCGCTCCCGGCAACGTTCGCCGGCGCGCTGCCGGCAAGCGCACCGGCAGAACTTGCCGCTTGCCGCTCGAACACGCCCTGCTGAACCCGCAGCAGCGCCGTGTTCAGCGCCTCGCTGCTTTCGCGCAGGGTGTCGCTGGCGCTGCCGCCCATTTGCTGTTCGATCATTTTGCCGAATCCGAGCACGTCCCTGGAAGCCAGGTCGTGCGCCAGCTGCTGATCGAAAATCTCGGTGAAGAAGCGCGTCTGATCGCTATCCAGCAAGCCATCCTGCGGCGTTGCGGAGCGCATGCTTTTGAGCATCATCTGGAGCAGCAAACCCTCGAATTGCTGGGTTGCTTGCCTGATCCCCGCTTGCGGATCCTCGTTGAGTTTCCGGCGCAGGTCCGATGTCGTTCTGGTATCGAGAACGAAACTGGGAGGTGTTAGCGTGTCTGTTTTCATGGGCGAGTAAAAGCAATTAGCGTGCCAAACAGAAAAAGGGCACGGACGCTTGAAATCGCGGGGTTTTACGATCCAGACTTTCCAGCAACGCCACAGGTCGGAATAAGCAAAGCGAACCCCGACAAAACAGGCGCAATCACCCGTAACGATGTCGGGGTTCGCTTCATCCCGACCTATGAACCTGGATTCCTGCTTGCGCAGGAATGACGGAAAAAATAGAGGGCGGTGGAGAAAATGCCGCCCACGCGTTCCCGCGTCAAATGATTTCCAGATCCGCGCGCAAAGCCCCCGCCGCTTTCATCGCTTGCAGGATCGACAGCAAATCCTGCGGATTCGCGCCCAGCGCGTTGATCGCCTTGATCACGTCGGACAGATTGGCTCCGGCCTTGACCGCCATCAGCGTGCCGCTGCCCTGATCGATCGAAATCCCGGCTTGCCGCGTGGCCGCGGCGTCGCCGCCCGCCGGCGGATCGGAGTTGATCGTGACCGACAACGCGCCGTGCGCGACGGCGCACGATTCGATGGTCACCATCTGATTCATCACCACCGACCCGGTGCGCGGATTGACGATGACCTTGGCCATCGTCCGCGACGGCTGGATCTGAAGATCTTCCAGATGCCCCATGAAAGCGACGCGCATATCGGCGTCCTCGGGCGCGTTGACGCGAATCACGCGCCCGTCCAGCGCCTGCGCCGTGCCCTGTCCCATCGCGCGGTTGATCGCGTCGACGGCGCGCTGCGTGGTGCCGAAATCGGTGCTCACCATCTCGTAGTGGATATACGGCCCGGTGCCCAGCGCGGTCGGCACTTCGCGCTCGACCGTCGCACCGGCGACGATGCGCCCGGCCAGCAGGTGATTGACCACCGTCCGGCTGCCGCCCGCCTGAGCGCCAGCGCCGCCGACCATCAGATTGCCCTGCGACTGCGCGTAGACCTGCCCGTCAGCGCCCTTGAGCGGCGTCATGATCAGGGTGCCGCCGCGCAGACTCTTGGCGTTGCCCATCGACGATACGGTGACGTCGATCTGCTGGCCGATGCGCGCGAACGGCGGCAGGTTGGCGGTGACCATCACCGCCGCGACGTTTTTCAACTGCATCGATTGCGTCGTCGGCAAGGTCGTTCCAAGCTGCGCCAGCATGTTGATGATGCTCTGCGTGGTGAATGGCGTCTGCGTCGTCTGATCGCCGGTGCCGTCAAGGCCGACGACCAGACCGTAGCCGACCAGTTGATTGTTGCGCACGCCCTGCACGGTAGCCAGATCCTTGAGCCGTTCGGTGGCGCAAACGCCGCCGGTCAATAGCGAAGCGCAGACCAGAACAACCAGGGAACTGGCGAATTTAGCGATATTTTTTCTCATGACATCTCACCCAAAAATCAGAACGGCAACACCGTCATGAAGAAACGCGCCAGCCAACCCATCACCTGGGCTTCGCTGATCGCGCCGGTTTCCTTGTATTCGACGCGCGCGTCGGCGACGTTGGACGAGTTGATGGTGTTCGCCGTGCTGATGAAATACGGATTGACCACGCCGGACAGACGGATGTATTCGGTGCCGTGCCCGATCGACACCTGTTTTTCGCCGGAAACCAGCAGGTTGCCGTTGGGCAGCACCTCGATCACCGTGACCGTGATATTGCCGGTGAACACGTTACGCGCCGCCGCGTCGCCCGCGCCGGAAAAATCGTTCGCGCTTTGCGCCGACAGTCCCAGGCCCTGCAGCAAGGATTTGCCCGGCAGACCGCTGACCGTTGGAACCGACGCGCTGATGCTGCCGGAACGGCTGACGTTGGTGCTCGACTGGGTCGACGCCGAGGTTGTTTCGGCGATCACGATGGTCATCGTATCGCCCACATAGCGCGCGCGCCGATCCTCGAACAGGGTGCGCGAAGCGCCAGGGTTGTAGATGCTGCCGTTGGCCGCCAGACTTTCGCCGCGCGGCGACGGACGCGCCGTCATCGGCTGATGAACGTTGGTCGGCGGCACGGTATTGCAGGCCGTCAGGATACATACCGCGAGCGCGGCGAGAAGCAGTTTGCTCATGAGTGCGCCTCACAGTTGGGTCAGACGCCCGAGCATCGTGTCGGACGTTGTGACCACCTTGGAATTAAGCTCGAAGGCGCGCTGCGCCTGGATCATGCTGACCAGCTCCTCGGCCACGTTGACGTTCGACGTCTCGACGTAGTATTGCACCAACGCGCCGGCGCCGTCCTGTCCTGGGGTCGTCGGCGTCGGCGCGCCGCTGGCGGCGGTTTCGAGGAACAGATTCTCGCCGACGCTCAACAAACCGCCGACGTTGATGAAGGTCGTGACGTTCAGCGTGCCGATCTGGGTGGTCGCGTTGGAACCGGCGGTGGTGACGCTGACCACGCCGTCCTTGGCGATGGTGATCGAAGTCGCGTCGGCGGGAATGGTGATCGCCGGCTGCACGGTGTAACCGCTCGCGGTCACAATTTGCCCCTCGCTGTCGCGTTGGAACGAACCGTCGCGGGTATACGCCGTGTTACCGTCGGGCAGCAGCACTTCCAGGAAACCCGCGCCGTTGATCGCCACGTCGAGATCGTTGCTGGTTTGCTGCAGCGAACCCTGGGTGTGAATACGCGCCGTGGACACCGGCCGCACGCCGGTTCCCAGTTGCAGGCCGACCGGAATCTGCGTCTGCTGCGAAGACTGCGCGCCAGGCTGGCGCAAGGTCTGATAAAGCAGATCCTCGAAAACGGCGCGTCCGCGCTTGAAACCGTTGGTGCTGACGTTCGCCAGATTGTTGGCGATCACGTCGAGGTTCGTCTGCTGCGCGTCGAGGCCGGTGCGGGCAATCCAAAGAGAGCGGATCATCGTGTCATTCCTGTCTTATAGAACGGTTGAACATGGCAAATTTTTGTTATTTCAAATTTTTCGTTATTCCAAACTTCCCGTCATTCCCAAACTTCCCGTCATTCCCGCGCAAGCAGGAATCCAGGTTTTCCGCCGCCGCGTGGATTCCCGCTGGCGCGGGAATGACGTGGCGGGGCTGGCTTCCCGTAATGCGGAGGTTCATAAAAATACCGCGCTAATTCATCGACAATATCTGGTTGGCCCGGTTGGCGTTGGTGTCGGCGCTTTGCAGCATCTTGATCTGCATCTCGAACTGGCGCGCCAGCGAAATCAGGCTGACCATCGATTCGACCGGGTTGACGTTGCTGCCTTCCAGCGTTTCCGGGGCCAGGCGGATGTTTTCATCGGCTGCCGCCGCTTGCCCGCCGCGCATCCGGAACAGCCCGTCGTCGCCGCGCACCAGTTCGTTCGGCGGCGGATTGACCAGCTTGATCCTGCCGACGTCGTTGGTGTTGTTCGGCGTGCCGAACAGCGGCACCACCGAAACGGTACCGTCGGGCGCGATGGTGACGGTGTTGTCGGGCGGAATACCGATCGGGCCGCCGTCGCTCAACACATTGAGACCGCCCGGCGTCTGCAATTGCCCGTTGACGCTGATCTGAAAGTTGCCAGCGCGGGTGTAGGCTTCCTGACCGTCGGGCGTTTCGACGGCAATCCAGCCCTGTCCCTGAACCGCCACGTCGAGCGGGCGGCCCGTCGCCATCATCGGCCCCTGATCGAAAACATCGGACACCGAAGAGTCGACCACGAAGGCGCGCGTCGGCATCGCTTCGCCCTGTACCGGAACCGAACGGAAGCGATGCTCCATGGCGCGAAAGCCGATGGTCGCGGCGTTGGACAGGTTGTGCGCAATGCCGGCCTGTTGCAGAAAGGTATGCCGCGCGCCGGTCATCGCCGTGTAGATCAGCCGATCCATGTCTTCTCCGTTCCTGTTTGTCGATCAAGCGTCAGCGCATACTGACCAGCGTCTGCATGATCGAGTCCTGCGTCTTGATCGTCTGCGCGTTGGCCTGATAGTTGCGCTGCTGGGTAATCATGTTGACCAGCTCGGTGGTCAGATCGGTGTTGGATTCTTCGACCGCCATCGGACGTAACATGCCGCGCGTACCCGCGCCCGGCGCGCCAATCAGTCCCTGTCCCGAAGCCGAGGTCGCCTCGAAAAGATTATTGCCGATGTTGAGCAGACCGTTCATGTTGGGGAAGGTCGACAGAACGATCTGCGCCAGCGGCTTGCTGCGGCCGTTGCTGTAGTTGCCCAGCACGACGCCGTCGGAACCGAAGCTGATGCTGGACAACGCGCCCTGCGCGTAACCGCCCTGATACTGCGAATTTTCAGTGCTGGCGCCGGCATAATTGGTCGTTCCGGTGAAATCGATGTTCCAGTTGGGCAGCCCTCCTGATCCGAGCGGAGTGGACGCGCCGGTGGTAATGGCCCAATTGCCCGGCAGCGTCATGGGCATGGGGGTCGTGGTGAGTCGGCCATTGGTATCGAACTCCAGGCTGGCCATCGGTTCCACACTGCCGGGGTCGCCGTCCAACGTGGCCTTGAGTTCCCATGTCGCGGGTGAGCTGGCCGTCGTCTTGACGAAAAAATAGGTGACGATGTGTTCGACGCCCAGCGTGTCATAGACCGTCATCGCCGTCGAATACGAGTAACTCAGCGGGTTTTGGGGATTGAACGGAGTGGCCGTGGGAACATCCATGCTCGAATCGAGGTTGAGCACCATGCGGGCGTCGCCGCCCTCGGCGCTGCCGGTCGGACGCGGCGCGATGTTGGCGGTGTCGGCGCGGATCGGCTGCGGCAGCGCCGGAACGATTTCGCCCGTCGTGGTCGCCGGATAGCCCATCAGACGGCACCCTTCGTCGTTGATGACGTAGCCTTCGAGGTCAGTGTGAAACTGACCGTTGCGGGTGTAATAGGTCAAGCCGTCGCGCGTCACGTTGAAAAATCCGCCGCCGTTGATGGCAACGTCGAGCGGGTTGTTGGTCGTCGTGATGTTGCCCTGGGTGAATTGCTGGAAAACCGAGGAAATCATCGTGCCGATGCCGACCTGCGTCGCGCCGGTGCCGTTCAGGGTGGCCGCGTAAACATCGGCGAAATGCGCGCTGGATAACTTGAATCCGACGGTGCTGGCGTTGGCGACGTTGTTGCCAATCACGTCCAGCGCCTTGGATGAGGCGTTAAGCCCGCTCAAACCTTGTTGGAATGCCATTTTTTTTACCTCTGTTCAGAAAAACCTGTCAAAAAACCTGTTGCACGTCAGCGAAGTCGTATTGCCCCAGCGATCCCAGATCGAGTACGAAATTGCCGCTCGGCGTCCGTGTCAAAGCAGAAACCATGCCAAGCTGCATGGCCTGGGCGCTGACCGTCCCCGTTTCGCTGCTCGCCGTGACTTGGAAGTTATAGGCGCCGTCGGCCATCTGCGTTCCGTTGCTGTTCAGGCCGTCCCACGAGAACAACAGACTGCCGGCCTCGGTCGCGCCCAGCGATTGCGTCTGCACCAGATTGCCCGACGCGTCGAGGATCTTGACCGTCACGCTGTCGGCGTGGCCTGAAAGATAGACGCCGCCAAAAGCGTCGCCATCGACCAGATTGATGTTCGATCCCGGCACCAGCACGGTCTTGTTGATCAGCGACGCGGCTTGTACGGCTTGCGTATCGGCCAGGCTGCTGACCAGAGAATTGAGCGTCGAATTGAGCTGTTCGATGCCGCTCACCGTGCTCATTTGCGCCATTTGATTGGTAATTTCGGCGTTGTCCAGCGGATTGAGCGGGTCTTGATTTTCCAGCTGCGCGACCAGCAAGGTCAAAAAGCGGTTCTGGATATCCTGACTCGACGTCGCGCTGTTGCTCACCGCGTTCTGTGCCGCAAGCTGGCTGCTCGCTGTAGTGCTATCGACTGTGATTGCCATCTCGGTCTCCTTTGGTTGCTGTTCAAAAAACGCTTACTGACCCAGCGTCAGGGTTTTCAGCAGAAGCTGCTTGGCCGTGTTCATCACTTCGGCGTTGGTCTGGTACGAACGCGACGCTGAAATCATGTTCACCATTTCGTCGACCACGCTGACGTTGGGCATCGTCACGTAGCCGTCCTCGTTCGCCGCCGGATTGCGCGGGTCGTAAATCATTCGTCCCGGACTGGCGTCCTCGACGATCTGCTTGACCCGCACACCGATGGCTCGCTGCCCATCCACCGGCGTTGCCTCGAACACCACCTGCTTGGCGCGGTACGGCAAACCGTCCGCTCCGACCACGCTCTCGGCGTTGGCCAGATTGCTGGCTACCGCGTTGAGCCGCATCGATTGCGCCGTCAGCGCGCTGCCGGCAACCTGAAAAATACTGAATACGCTCATTGCTGTTGAAGGGCTGCCGTATATAACTTCAGTTGATGGGTGATGAAGGCCAGACCGGCTTCGTAGTGAATGGCGTTTTCCGCGAACTGGCCGCGTTCCACATCCATTTCCACCGTGTTGCCGTCGGCGCTGTCCTGCACCGGCTTGCGGTACATCAGACGCGGCCCGCTTTCGCCGCCGGTTCCATCGAGATGCGCCGCGTGGGTCCGGGAAATCTGCAAACTGCCCTCGCCGCGCCCGGTCACCGCCTGCTGGAGAGTCGCCGCAAAATCGAAATCCCGCGCCTTGTAATGCGGCGTGTCGGCGTTGGCGATGTTTCCCGCAAGTACCTGCTGGCGATAGGCGCGTAAACCCAAAGCCTGTTGCTGGAAAAAAAGCGCGTTGTCGATCTTGCTGGCCACGATGCCTCCGCTGCGTGAAGTTTTCGGGGAGACAATAAGCAAGTTCTGTGCCAGCAATTGATAAAGCTGGATATTTCATGACGGCATGACGTATCACCGTCGTTCCCGCGCAAGCTGGAATCCAGGTTTTTCGGCGGCTCATGTTTCCAAATGCGATGGCCCGGTTTCACGGTACAGGCGCTTGTCCCGCACCGGCAAGTCGGCAAATATTGCCGCCGTACCGTTCCGCCCGGCAATCAGGCAAAATGACGGCATGAAACGCCTTGCCCTCTTCCGCCGGATTTTCCGCCCCCTCATTTTGCTGTTCTTCGCCGTGTGGCAGCCGCTGGCGTTCGCCGCGTCGCCGCAAGCGACGGCGCCGCTCTACCGGGCGGTCGAAGACTACCTGCGCGCGCAAACCCAGGGATTCCCCGGCAAAGTCAGTTTCCGCGTCACGCCGCTCGACGCGCGTACCCAGCTTTCCCGCTGCGACGCTTACGAGCCTTTCCAGCCCGCCGGATCGTCGCCGTGGGGAAAAACCACGGTCGGCGTGCGTTGCCTGGGGCCAGCCTCCTGGACGCTCTACCTTCAGGCGCAAGTCAACGTCCAGTCACAATATCTCGCCGCCGCCCGCCCGCTGACCGCCGGCCAGGTCATCGGCGAAAACGATTTCGTGGTCATGAACGGCAATCTGGGGACGCTCCCCGCGACGGTTTTGACCAGCGCCGAACAGGCGATCGGACGAACGATCAAGATCGGCATCGCTTTCGGTCAGCCGTTGCGCGGCGATCAATTGATCGCGTCGTGGGCGATACAACAGGGACAGACGGTCAAAACCGTATCGCGCGGCTCGGGATTCAACGTCAGCAGCGAAGGCAAGGCGTTGAACAACGCGCTGGAAGGTCAGGTCATTCAGGTCCGCACACCGTCCGGACAAACGGTCAGCGGCATTGCCAGAGCCGGAGGCGTCGTCGAAATAACGTATTGAGATTGACGTTTTCCCGATTTTTTCCTCTGTCGCCATTCGCAAATGGTTCAGGTGGCGATCAATTTAACCGTTATTCCCGCGCGAGCAGAAATCCAGGTTTTTAGGCATCCATTGGGGACGATTATTTGCGGGAACCGCTATATCGCCGCGCAATATCAGGCGCGCAAGAACACAATAACGGCCTGCAAAATCAACATTCACGCAATGGCCAGGTTGTCCCGGTGATTATCCTTAAACGATTATCCTTGAGATATTTATCAACGATCCGGTAAATTTCGGCGTCGAAATGAGGCCGCTCCGAATTATCCCTTTCCAGTGCGCTTTCAAACATCGAGCGGAGCGTCGTTTCGTCGCTGGCGGTTCCGAGATAGCTCCAGGCGTCGATGACATGAGCGTCCTCGCGCATACCGAACTCGTCGCGTTCGACCATGGCAATCGGGCCGGGGTAGGGCCAGGCGCGTATCCGGTTCTTGGCCAGCGCGGCCATCAACCGGGCGCTGTGCAGCGCAACGGGTTCCTTGCCGATACAGGCGCCACGGCAGTTCCGCTGCTTGTGGGACGCACAGGCTTCCCCGGCGCGGCTGTCGCCGATGCCGGTGAAGTAATGACACAGCCGATGCGCGTCCGTCAGTTTGCGCAGCGCCAGTGTGGCTTCACGCGGGTTGCGGTACAGACCGTACAAATCTTCCGCGCGGGCGAAATCGACATCGCGGGCAAACACCAGGACGGGACGAAAATCGCCTTCGCCATGACAAACCAGTTGCCAGGAACACAGCTCTTCGGAGGTCCGGCGCCGCGCCGCGCTCAGTTCAAACTCGCGCAGACGAGCGCCAAGTTCGCCCGCCGTCTCGCGCCATTCGATCCGCCACGCGCCGCGCGCCAGCGCCGAATCGCGTTTGGCGGGCGCGAAGTGCGCGAAAAGCTGCTGGCGGATGTTGGACGCGCGTTTGACGGCCAACAAGGCGCCGTCCTTGCCGAACACCGCGTAAGCGCCGGGCGCTTCGGGCAGCTCGTTGAACAGCGCCGGGTCGAGTTGCGGCGGCAGTTCGGGAAGACCGGCGATCCGTTCGACGGCGGCGCGCAGTGTTGCTTCCGGCACGAGCGCGTGCCAGCGCCGCCAGAGTTCCCACAGCACGCGGGCGTCGGCCAGCGCGCGATGGCGATCATCGACCTTGAGGCCAAAACGTTCGACCAGCGCGTCGAGATTGTGCCGGCGATGTTCGGGGAAAAGCGCGCGCGAGAGCTTGACGGTACACAACCGCGCGGCGCGAAAATCGACACCGACGCGCTTGAATTCGTGCTTGAGAAAACCGTAATCGAAGCGGGCGTTGTGGGCGATGAACAGACGCCCCTGGAGTTTCGCCAGAAGTTCCGGCGCGAGCTGCGCGAAGGTTGGCGCGGTTTCGACCATCGCCGTGTCGATTCCCGTCAAGTTGGCGATGAAGGGCGAAACAGGTCTGCCAGGATCGACCAGCGCGCTCCATTCGCGCGCGCCGTCCCGGTCAACTTCGAGCAGACCAATTTCAATGATCCGGTCGTTGGCGAAATTCGCGCCCGTGGTTTCCAGATCAACGAAAACCATGGCGTCGCAGGCGGTTAAGCGGCTCATCGCGTCCTGTTGGAGAAAAGATGATGGGCAACCCGCGCCGCCCGTCGAAGAATTTATCATGTTTTTCTTATAGCGGTTTGACAAAACATCTATTGATAGACATCAATCTATCCATAAAACGTAAGGAGATATATCATGCCAGCCGCACTTTCAAGGGAAATACGCGAAAAAATTATTATCAAGCATAAAAAGGCCTGTCCGCAAGTGTTATTCTTGAACATTTGTAGTTGCTTTGCATTACTTCGGTCTGCAACATTATCAAACTGTATAAAGAAACGGGTAGCATTGACCATAAACCTTTGAACAATGGCAGAAAGCCGATGTTATAGCGCTTTGATTTAACATTTATAATATCCACAATGCTTAAACCAGTTCGATATATCCGTGATAGAAACCGAATCGAGGGCAGTCGCTATGGCAGATTCGAGCAAATCCAAAGTTCTCGCTTTTGACTTTCTTAAAAACGTTTTCATCTTCGACCATTGCATCTCTATGGGGTTGAAGTCAGGAGAATAAGGGGGCAGGAAGAGCACCGTTGCTCCTTTTTTCAGGATCGGGTCAATGACGCCGGCCACTTTGTGCGAAGACATGTTGTCCATCACCACCATATCGCCGCTGGAAAGCGTTGGAGCCAGGCAGTACGCAATATAAACCTTGAAAAAATCACCGTTGAGTGTGCCGCTGAAAACGATAGGGGCCATCTCACCGTTCATCCGCAGGGAGGGGATGGACTGTCTTTTGAAGCGTACATCGGGCACATAGTCCTTGACTCGCTCTCCGCTTTTGGCGCGTCCATACAGTCGGGTCATTCCAATGTTGATGCTGCTCTCGTCAATAAAGAC
>JAITNL010000101.1 GCA_031290495.1 Accumulibacter sp. | reverse complement strand
CTCTCGGGATAGGTGCGACAAACTAAAAATGCTTGCTGCTGTGTTACCCTCGTTTCCGGTTTGTCGCCATCACTTCGCCACTTTTATAGAATCCGCCTGCTTCCAACATCGCCGCCGTTGCAGCCTCAACAGACTGGCGCACCGGGTCAATATCCAGTTGGGCATAGATCGCCGTGGATTGCGGACTTTTGTGGTTCAGACTCTTGCCGATGATGGTAAGAGACGCGCCGTTACGCGCCTGCCAGCTTCCCAGCGTGCGGCGCAAATCATGCAGCGTTACTCCATTCTCTGCCTTACGACCATAGGGAATGCCAGCTCGCTTCATCACCCGCTCCACTGCACCCTGTACCTCTACAATGTGTCCAGTCTTGCCTATACCGGGAAATACCCACACCGAAGTGTCCACCTGCCTTTCTTGCAGAATCGTTACCGCCTCCGGGCACAGCGCGACAATTTGTGGCTCCCCGTTTTTCGTTTCTGGAATCGTCCACTCCCGCATCCGCAGGTCGACATCCTGCCAACGCATCGCGCACAAATTTCCGCGCCGCACGCCGGTCAGAATCGCCAGCAGGATAAAATCCCGCATGGTATCGCTTTCCTCTGCGACCGCAGCAAAGAAACGCGGCATTTCATCATGCTGCAAAAATCGGCGTCGCTTCACTGTTGCTCCTGTAATACGTACTCGTGCCGGGTTCGCGCCGGAAAATTCCCCTTTTTCCTCAGCTACTCGAAATATTACAGAAGCCAGTGCGCGAAGTTGTCGCACAGTCGCCACAGACTTTCCAGCTTTTTCCGCATCGCTCAAGGTGTGAGCCACCATTGCTCGCGTAATCTCGGAAAGTCGGAGATTTCCCAAAGGTTTTTGCAGATAATCCCGGAATCGCTGCTGGTCATCGCGCCAGGATTTTTTCTTTGTGCCGTGAAGCACATATTTTTCGGTGAAAAATTCCGAAAGCGTCATCTCCTTTTTAAGTACCCGCTTGGCCTCTGCTGGGTTCGCGCCCCCTTCAATGGCCGCACTCACTTCCGCAGCCGCCTTCCGAGCTTGTTCAACTGTCATGGCAGGGAACTTGCCCAAAGTGACTCGCTCAGGCTGCCCACCCTTGATCCGCCGAAAAACAGAGAAGGTTTTCGTCCCGGTTGAAGAAACACGAAGTTGCAAACCCACCACCTTGGTATCCAGGTAGGTCGCTCGCATCCTAGGCGCAGGAAGCTCAAGTGCCATCAGTCTGGTTTTGCTAAAAGAAATTTCATTTCCCATCATTTATGCCCTTTGTGTATGACAAGAATTTAGTTCCGGGTTACGCCAGGGTTACGAATCCAGTCAAAAACCACTAAAATTCATGTTGAGCTGTTAAGGTAATAATACACATAATCTATTGTTTTGTAAAGGATAGTTACGATCAATGGAGCTGTGACATCATTGCACCATACAGACTGTTAATCCGTAGGTCCCTGGTTCGAGCCCAGGTCGGGGAGCCAATAATATACGAGGGAGGGGTTGCCATTCATTGCAACCTCTCTTTTTTTCGCGCTTTTGGTTGCTTTGGGTTACTTTTGGCCGTTTTAATCAAGAATGTGTCTCGCGGTGTCGATTTTCAGAATCATATCCGATAACCAGGCAGCTTCGATATGTTCCGCTTCCACGTTTGTTTCCGGTCACGCGACAACGATGTCATGAAAATACGTGCAATCAAGGACATGACTCAAATTACACGGCGTTTATCCGCTTTTCCCATTTCAGCCTCGCGCCGGGCAGCTGTTCTTGTCGTTTCCGGTCAGCCGCCAGCCATTTTCAGTGATCGGGCGGAGTGAATTTGAAATCTCCGCGCGCAAAATGGGCACCGGTTCGCTGATCGGTTGTTTATAGAAAGTTCAATTCGTTCCTGGAAAGAAGACAAAATGACCTCGACTACCGTTCTATCGCATCTCAAGAAGCATGGACAACTACTCGACAGCGAGATTTCAGCGCTGACCAAGATTCCGCTCGATGAAATTCGCCGCGCGATCAAGGATCTGTCCAGCCAGGGCGAAATCTCGTTGTGTTCGGTAACCCGATACAAAAACGGAACTTCGGTTGAAGGACTGCAATGCCGCATTTCCGGTTACTACCCGCCCGCCGCGCCGGGGAGAAAGCCGGCGGCGCATTGATACCCGCCAGGTTTCGGCGCGAAACGCCTTGTAAGATATTTGCATAAGCAAAGACAAATTGATTCGTTGGAAAAAGCGGCGATGACGCCTAGACTGCGGGCCGTTATCCACATGAAAGGAAAAAACCTGATGAACTCGATGATTACCCGAAGACTGTTTGGCGGTTTGCTGCTGGGACTGCTGTTTGCCGCCGGAATCGGTACGGTGAAGGCAGAAACCAGTTTGCTCAACGTCTCTTATGACCCGACGCGCGAGCTGTACCAGGACTACAACGTGGCGTTCGCCAAATACTGGCAGGACAAGACCGGAGAAAAGGTCAGCATCAAGCAGTCGCATGGCGGCTCTGGCAAACAGGCGCTCAAGGTCGTCGACGGCTTGGACGCCGACGTCGTTACCCTTGCCCTGGCCTACGACGTTGGCGAGCTGGCGCAGAAAAAACTGATTCCGGACGATTGGCAAAAACGTTTGCCGCTGAACGCCTCGCCCTACACCTCGACCATCGTTTTCCTGGTGCGCAAGGGGAATCCCAAGCATATCAAGGACTGGGACGACCTGATCAAACCGGACATCGGCATCATCACCCCGAACCCCAAGACCTCCGGCGGCGCCCGCTGGAACTATCTGGCGGCCTGGGCTTTCGCGTTGCAACTGCCGGGCGGCAATGACCATACGGCTCAGGAATTCGTCGGCAAATTGTTCAAGAACGTCAAAGTGCTCGATTCCGGCGCGCGCGGGTCGACGACGACCTTTACCGAGCGTGGCATCGGCGACGTGTTGCTGGCGTGGGAAAACGAGGCTTTTCTGGCGATCAAGGAACTGGGGCCGGACAAATTCGACATCATCACCCCGTCGTTGTCGATACTCGCCGAACCGCCGGTGTCGGTCGTCGACAAGGTTGTCGACAAGCACGGCACACGCAAGGTGGCGGAAGCGTATCTGGAATACCTCTATTCCCCCGAAGCGCAGGAAATCGCCGCCCGGCACTACTATCGGCCGCGTGACGAAAAGGTTGCCGCGAAGTACGCCGCCAACCAGTTCGCCAAGATCAAGCTGATCACCATCGATGGCGTTTTTGGCGGCTGGGACAAAGCGCAGAAAATCCATTTCGGCGATGGCGGTACCTTCGATCAAATCTATGGCTCAGGACGCTGAGTTTGGCGCGGAGAAGGCCGGGAATAGTCCCGGCCTTTTTTTTATTGCGTCAACGACTTTTTCGTCCACCGCTTGCCCCGCCCTTGTCCCAGCCGTAACGTACGCTCCGCTGCCAGCGGTCCGTTTGCCGCGACGGTTCGGGCAGGGGCGTTTTATTTTTTCGCCAGCCGGTGGACGGTCGGGGGGTGGCGGGAGGTTTCGGCGGAAGTTTGGGCATATGCTTGAGCGTGAGTCGATATTGCGCGCAATGGTGTCACTTGGTAGTAGAATAATTTTCCTCTGTTACGTCGTGTTGTTGTTCCATATCGGCACAAAATTGTGCTGAGAAATTCATAATTCTTCATATAGAGAATATGGTCAGGGAGCGTTTCATTGGCAAGTCAAGCCAAACCGTTGCCGTCAGGGGCGAGCGGGCTGACGCGCTGTCCACGGCAAACACGGTGTTTCCTTCCCCATGTGTGACTTGTTTTGTTCCAGGCAGACCGGCGGGTTTTTGCCCGCGCGGCTGATTTTTTCAACCTTCTATGGATGTCCGACCATGAAAGCCAAGAAAGCAAAGTACCCCGGCCTGCCTACCGTCATCAACGGCAACGGCGCTGTCGCCCATGTCATGAGCCAAGTCTGCGGCGGCGTGATCGGTTATCCGATCACTCCATCCACCGAAATTGCCGAGATTTACGAAGCTTTTCGCGCGGATGGCGGCATTAACGTGTGGGGCAAGCATCCGTTCTTCTTTGAACCCGAAGGCGAACATTCGGCGCAGAGCGGCGCGCTGGGCGCGGCGCTGACCGGCGGGCAGTTCGTCTCTAACGCCTCGTCGAGCCAGGGCATCCTGTATGCGCTCGAATCACACTACGTGACGGTCGGCAAAAAGGTCGGCGGCTTTGTGCTGCAAGTGGCGGCGCGCGTCGTCTCCAAGCATTCGCTGAACGTGATGGCCGGGCACGACGACATCTATGCCCTGCTCTCTTCCGGCTACACCATCCTGTTCGGTTCCAATCCGCAGGAAGCGACCGATCTCGCGGCGATCTCCTATCGCACGGCGGCGCTGTCGCTGATTCCGGTAGCCAATACGATGGACGGTTTCGCTACCAGCCACATGATGAGCGAGGCGCTGCTGCCGGAACCGGAACTCCTGCGCGAATACCTGGGCGACCCGGCTGGGCGCGTCAAGTCGCCGACGCTGGCGCAGGAAGTGCTGTTCGGCTCCAAGGGCCGTGTGTTTCAGCTCGAACAATTCCTGACGCGCCATGCCGCCGATGTGGTTGAAAAGAACTTGGAAGCGCTCAAGAAATATCTCGACGCCAACGCCGCGAAAATCGAACAGGACAACGCCGGGGAGCTGGCCGACAAGACGCTGGCCTGGCTGCCCGAAGAATTGCGCGGCGCGTGGCGTCGCCAGTGGATCAACGCCTTCGAGAAGGGCACGCGCCAACTCGTTCCGGCGCTGGTGGACATCAACAATCCCGGCATGACCGGGCCGGTGCAGAACCAGCCCGACTTCCAGGCCGGTGTGGCCGATCATCGCACGCACTTCGCCAGCGCGGTGCCGGCGCTGGTGCGCCAGGCGATGGCCGAATACTCGGAACTGACTGGCCGTGAATATACGCCGGTGCATACTTTCCTGTGCGACGACGCCGAGACGGTGATGGTCGGCCTGGGTTCGGTGTGCGACGACGCCGAGGCGGTCGCCACTTATCTGCGCGGCCAGGGCAAGAAGGTCGGCGTGATTTCGGTCAAGCTGCTGCAACCCTTCCCGGAAGCCGAAGTGGTCGCCGCGTTGGCCGGCAAAAAAGCCGTGACGGTGCTGGAGCGTTCCGACCAGACGGCGCTGACCACATTGGTCACCCAGGCGCTGTTCAAGGCGCTGGAAAACGGTGAATTGAAGCGCGGCGAGGCTGAACGTCACACCGGCGTCCCGGCGCTCAAATCCGCGCCGAAACTGACCACCGCGATCTTCGGTCTCGGCGGCCACGACCTGCAGCCGCGCCACCTGATCGCCGCGTTCAGGAACATGGAGGAGAGCAAGAGCGCCTCGCTGATCTATCTCGGTTCGCAATTCTTCTCGAAGGATGCGAATCCGCGCATGGCCGAACTGCAGAAGAAACTCAAGGCCGCGTATCCCGAAACCGAACGCATGGCGCTGAATACCGGAAGCAACCCGCGCCTGTTGCCGGATTCGGCCTTCCGCATCCGTTTCCACTCGGTCGGCGGCTACGGCACGATTGCTTCCGGCAAGCTGCTCACCGATATTCTGGCCGGTGTGCTCGACATGCACTCCAAGTCGGCGCCAAAGTACGGTTCGGAAAAGAGCGGCGCGGCGACCAATTACTACATCACGCTTTCCCCGGAAACGATCAAGATCACCAACGCCGAACTGGAGGACGTCGAAGTCGTCATTTCGCCCGACCACCGCGCCTTCGCGCACACCAATCCGCTGAAGGGACTGGCCGAGGGCGGCACTTTCATCCTGCAATCCAATTCGACGCCCGAACAGGTCTGGGAAGACCTGCCGGCGCAGGCGCGCAAGACGATCCGCGAGAAGCGGATCAATTTCCTCGTCATCGACGCCTTCGAGGTTGCCAAAAAACACGCGCCGACGCCGGAACTGGCCACGCGCATGATGGGCATCGCCTTCATCGGCGCGGTCGCCGGGCACGTCAGGCAGGTGACGGCTGGCGCGTCGGCAAAGGACATTCTGGAGAAGGTGAAAAAGCAGATCGCCAAGAAGTTCGGCGCCAAGGGCGCGGCGGTCGTCGAGGGCAACATGGAAGTGATCCGCGAAGGCATCGAGGCCACGCGGCGCGTCGACTACGATCAGCCGGCGCTGAAAAAGATCGACGCCAAGCCCGCGCCGATCATGCTGCGCAACGTTTCGCTGTCGGCCTCGGTGTGCCAGCCCGAAGGCGCGTCGGCGTGCGGTCTGTTCGACCGTCAGTATTTCGACGACATGATCGCCGCGCCGTTCCGCGAAGGCAGCATCGGCGAAGCGCCGGTATTGCCGGGCAGCGGTCTGTTCATGCCGGCCGGCAGCGCCGGGGCGAAGGACAAGGGGCTGTTCCGCCGCAGCGTGCCGCTGTTCAACGCCGACGCGTGCACCGGCTGCATGGAGTGCACTCTGGTCTGTCCGGACGCGGCGATCCCGAATACCGTGCATGAAATTCACGAATTGCTGCTCACCGGCATCCGCCAGCTCGACATCACCGAGGCGCAGCGCGAAGCCATGCGCGGCCAGGTTTACGCGGTGTCCGAAGCGGTGCGCGAGGCGTATCGCCAGGACAAGGAAGCACGCGCTTTCCACGAACTCGTCGCCGAGGCGGCCTCCAAACTGCCGACCCGTCAGGCGAGCCTGCTGGCGAACTTCAGCAAACTCGCCGAGGTGCTGGCGACTTTTCCGGTCGCCCGTACCCGGCCCTTCTTCGACGCCGCCGAAAAAACCAGCGCCGGCAGCGGCGGCCTGTATTCGGTGACCATCGACCCGTGGAAGTGCACCGGCTGCCTGGAATGCGTCGATGTTTGCGGCCCCGGCGCGTTGTCCGCCGAGGAGCAGGACGCGGCTTTACTGAGCACCCTGCAGGAGCGTTTCGATTTCATGAGCCAGTCGCCGAATACGCCGGCGCGCTTCGTCGACGGCGCCATTCAGGCGGGCGGCGAAATCAAGCGCCTGATGCTCGACCACGATAATTACTACGCGACGACCGGCGGCCACGGCGCTTGCCGTGGTTGCGGCGAAGTGACGGCGATCCGTCTGGTGATGGCGGTCAACCACGCGCTGACCGGCAAGCGGCGACGCGATCACCTCGTGGAACTGGAAAAACTGATTGCCGATCTCACGGCCAAACAGGCGGCGCTGGGCAAGAAGGACGCCGAACGCAGTCGGCGCATCGGCGGACTACTCGCCGTGCTGGAAAAACGCCTGTATCTGTTTGAAGGCGGGCCGACCGGTAACGGTCCGGCCGGGGCGATTGTCGCCAACTCGACGGGGTGCAGCAGCGTTTACGCGTCAACTTTCCCGTTCAACGCCTACAACGACCCGTGGGTCAACAGCTTGTTCCAGGACGCCCAGCCGCTGGCCAAGGGCATCTTCGAGGGCGTTTCGGCGCAGCAAGTGCCGGACGTGCGGGCGATGCGCCTGGCGCGTCTGGAACTCGACGACGCCTACGTGCCGGAACAGCATGACAAGGAATTTCGCTTCCTGTCGTGGCCGCAGTTCACCAAGGAAGAACTGGCGCTCCTGCCGACGGTGATTACCATCGGCGGCGACGGTGCGACCTACGACATCGGCTTTGGCGCGTTCTCGCGCATCCTCGCCAGCGGCACGCCGCTCAAGGTGCTGATCCTCAACACCGGCGCGTATTCCAACACCGGCGGGCAAGCCTCGACATCGAGCTACACCGGCCAGGATTCGGACCTCGCGCGGCACGGCGGCGCGCACGGCGGCAAGCGCGAAGCGCGCAAGGAACTGGGCCTGATCGCCTCGTTCCATCCCAACGTCTTCGTCTGCTCGACCAGCACCGCGTTGCAGGGACACTACCTGAAAAACACGATGGAGTTTCTCTCGTATACCGACGCGCCCGCCGTATTCGATGTCTATACGCCGTGTCAGGGCGAGCACGGTATCGCCGACAACGCCTCCGCGCGTCAGGCGCGCCTGGCGGTGGAAAGCCGCATGAACCCGGTGTTCGTGCACGATCCACGGCGCGGCAAGACGCTGCACGAGTGGTTCTCGCTCGATGGCAACCCCGATCCGGACAAGACCTGGACCAAGACCACGCTGGAATACCGCGACGCGGACGGCGAGATCAAGCTGATGGAAATCGATCTCACGCCGGCCCATTTCGCGCAGGGTGAAATCCGCTTCAAGAAGCAGTTCAGGAAGCTCAAGGACGATGCCGCGAACCTGGTTCCGGTCGCCGAATTCATCGAACTGCCCACCGACGCGCGCAAGGGCAAGACGCCTTTCGTGTACTCGGTCGATGCCAACCAGCGTCTGGTGCGGATGGGCATGACTCAGGCCATAATCAACCTGGTCGAAGAGCGGCGCGCGAACTGGCAGACGCTGCAATACCTGGCCGGTTTCGATGTGGCGCGCCTGGACGCCAGTCACCGCGCCGCGGTCGACGCCTTGCAGGCGGAGATCAAGGAATCCGCCGAGCACTACGACAGTTCGCTGGACGCCATCGCGCGCGCCATGTCCGAACTCGCCACGTCGAGCAAGGCGTCAGTCGGCTTGGCGAAGGCGATTCCGATTGTGCCGGTTGCCGGTGCCGCCGCTGCCGCGCCAGCGGTAGACAGCGCCGTCGCCGACGCTCCAGTGACCGTCGTGGATCCGAGCAAGTGCACCAACTGCAAGACTTGCTATCAGGACATCCCCGAACTGTTCGAGAAATCGCGCATCGTGGTTAACGGCGAAAGCCGTGAAGCGGCGAGGCTGATTCCGGGCGTCCTGGAGCGCGTGACGGTCACTCCCGAACTGATGGCCCGCATCAAGCGGGTATCGGCCAACTGCGACGCGGAGATCATACGATGAGTACCCTAAGTACCACTGCATCGGCCCGCCCATTCAGCCCAGACGACCTGCAACACTACCTGGCCGCCAGCAACGCGCTGGAGAGCACGCGGTCGCAAGTCGAGGCGCTGGAGCAGACCGCCGCCGTCGAAACGTTCAATCGGCAGATGGACCTTTTGCGCCGGCGTTTGCTCAGCGATCCGCAGGCGTTCCGCGAGATGTTCATCTCCGACGGCGCGGCGGCCGTCGCCGCCGAATTTCGGCAGGACGAACTGTCCGGCGAATTTATCCGCGCCTTCTGGGAGCAGTTACTGCGCGACGACGACTCCATCGGCCCCATCCTCATGCGCTTCGTCTGGAACGTACCGCTGGGCCTGAAACGCAAGTTCATCAAGGCGCTCGACAAGCACCTGTCGGAGCGCTATCCGATATTCAAGGGCCTGTCGGAAAACTGGCCGGCGGAGAGTCACATTCCGCCGTACATCCGCTCGCCCGAAGAGCGTTCAGTCGACTTTGAACTGGTCAATCAGGGCTATCTCGGCTACATGAACCTGGGTTACTCGCAACGCGAAGTAGACCTCATCGTCTGGCTTGAAGTGCTGCGCGACAAACAGTGCGATGAAAGGCCCTGCGAAGTCGGTCTGCGCGTCGACGGCAAACCCGATCCGAAGGGCGGCTGCCCGGTCAAGATACACATCCCGGAGGCGCTCAAGCTGATCGGCACCGGGCGTTTCCGCGAAGCGATGGAACTGATCGAAGGCATCAACCCGCTGCCCAACGTCACCGGTCGCGTCTGCCCGCAGGAATTGCAATGCCAGGGCGTCTGCGCGCACGCCAAACAGCCGATCGAGATCGGCCAGGTCGAATGGTTCCTGCCACAGCGCAGCAAGGCCGTCGATCCGGACGGTTTTTCGCGGCGCGCCGCCGGTCTTCCCAACCCGTGGGAGAAAGCTGAAAAGCCGCCAATTGCCATCGTCGGTTCCGGCCCGGCGGGCTTGATCAACGCCTACCTGCTGGCCGCCGAAGGCTTTCCCGTCACCCTGTTTGAAGCCTTCCACGCGCTCGGCGGCGTGTTGCGTTACGGCATCCCCGAATTTCGCCTGCCCAACGAACTGATCGACGACGTGGTCGGCAAGATCAAACTGCTCGGCGGCCGCTTCGTCAACAACTTCGTCGTCGGCAAGACGGCAACCTTGCAGGACCTCAAGAACGCCGGTTTCTGGAAAATCTTCGTCGGTTCCGGCGCCGGCCTGCCGCGCTTCCTCAGCGTACCGGGCGAACACCTGCTCAACGTCATGTCGGCCAACGAGTTCCTGACCCGCGTCAACCTGATGCAGGGGCTGCGCGAGGACTACGAAACGCCCTTGCCCGAAACCAAGGGCAAGAACGTCATCATCATCGGCGGCGGCAATACCGCGATGGACGCGGCGCGCACCGCGCGGCGTCTCGCTGGCAACGTAACCATCGTCTATCGCCGCACGCGCAGCGAAATGCCGGCGCGCGTCGAAGAACTGCATCACGCGCTGGAAGAAGGCATCGCCCTCAAGGTACTGCGCTCGCCCGCCGAGTTTGTCGGCGACGACAAGACGCACTTCGTCACCGGCGCGCGGCTCGAAGTGATGGAACTCGGCGAGCCGGACGCTTCCGGACGGCGCAGTCCGATCGCCACCGGCAAGACCGAGTTAATGCAAGTCGACCTGGTCATCATGGCGCTCGGCAACGACCCCAACCCGATCATCAAGGATTCGGAACCGAGCCTGAAAACGACCCGCAAAGGCAGCATCGAACTCGCCACCCAGGGTTCGATGAAAACCTCGCTCGAACGCATCTACTCCGGCGGCGACGCCGCGCGCGGCGGCTCGACGGCGATCCGCGCGGCCAGTGACGGCCAAGCGGCCGCGCGCGAAATCGTCGGCGACATCGACGTCGCGCCCGAAGGCGTCCGGCAGATGGTCGAACGGGCCGGAAATTACTCGCAACTCGCCGCGTCGCCGCAGACCATCCTGGAAAAGATCGAACTCACGCCGGGAATCGTCGAACTCATCGTACACGCCCCGATGATCGCCCGCGCCGCGCGGGCCGGACAGTTCGTGCGCGTCCTCGCCTGGCCGCAGGGCGAACTGATCCCGCTGACGCTGGCCGATTGGGACGCTAAAGCCGGAACCATCTGCCTGGTCGTGCAGGGCATGGGCACCAGCAGCATCGGGATCAACCGGATGCAAGTCGGCGACGCCTTCACCGGTATCGCTGGACCGCTGGGCCGTCCGAGCGAACTGCATCGCAACGATCCCAGGAAAGAGACCGTAGTGTTCACCGCCGGCGGCGTCGGTCTGCCGCCGGTCTACCCCATCGCCCGCGAGCATCTGCGCCTGGGCAATCACGTCACCTTGATTGCTGGTTTCCGCAGCGCCGATCTCCTCTTCTGGACCCAAGAAAACGAGCGCATCGGCAAACTGCAAGCCGAATTTGGCGACCAACTCGACGTGATCTACACCAGCAACGACGGCAGCTTCGGCCTCAAGGGCTTCGTCTCCATGCCGCTGGAAGAGATGCTCAAGAAGGGCAAGAAGAACAAAGGACGCCAGATCGCCGAAGTCGTCACCATCGGCCCGCCGCTGATGATGCGCGCGGTTTGCGATCTCACCCGTCCCTACGGCGTCAAGACCGTCGCCAGCCTCAACTCGATCATGGTCGACGCCACCGGCATGTGCGGCGCGTGCATGGTGCCGGTCAACCTCGACGGCAAACTGGTGCGCAAACACGCCTGCGTCGATGGGCCGGAGATTGATGGGCATATCATCGACTGGGACAAGTTCCTGCCGAGGTTCAATCTGTTCAAGGCGCAGGAATTGGCGAGTAAGGCGAGGAACGGGTTGTAGTTTGAGTGCGGGACGATGAAAGGGGCGGGGGACCGCCCCTTTTTTTATATCAGGTTCTTTGCCGCTAGCCGCCGATAGTGCTCACCGAGAGCTGTAAGGCGAACAGTTTTACTCTCCATGGCAGCATGCCACATGTGCGGCGCACCGTCAGGCACGAGGAGTCCTACACGGTTGTATTTTTGTAGGATTTTGAAGATTGCATTGTGATCAGGATCAGGTGCCAAGATGCCTTGCGGGTTCGTAGCCCATGACTTGTGCCGCTCAGGCTCATACGTTGGATCGAGTAGGAACTGAAAGCCAGAAGTCGGAAAAAATTCTGAAATTCGACGAAGCTCAGCAAGTTCCAACGGTGGTTGCACTTTCCGCAAGGAAACGAAGCGCTTGACATTAGTCTTGAAAACGGGCCGCTGCGCCCACGGTCCGAGCGACTGATCTACATGCGCGTATACGCCACCTGGCGTCACGTCTCCGACGAGGTTTGCAGCGGCACCGCCAAGCGCATCGACCAACAGGCTGGTGAAGACACCAGCACCCTCTTCCTCAGTTGCGTACTGTTCCGCAGTTGAGGCTGTGAGGATAGTCACTCCGTCGCTGATCTCGGCTATCTTTTGTTGCAACGCGCTTCCTCCTGCGACACCACTGTGACAACTGTCAAGAATGATCACGCGGTTCTGAATCTTCGACTGGTTTGCCATTAACATAATCTCGGCCAATGGCACACCGTCATTTCCTGTCTTCACATCGGAAGAGCAGAGATAACCGCCCGTCGCTTCGATGTGACCATGACCAGCAAAATAAAAGAGCGAAATCTCACCGTCACCAGCGAAGAGGCTTTCGACGGCCTGCCGAAGTTCATCTCGTCCAACCAGATTGCTTGATCCAGTGGCAGTTAGATGCTTTACACCAAAATTCACCGAACCATCAGCGTGTCTGTCAAGCATGGCCTTAACCGCGAACGAATCGTGCACGCAGCCATAGAGCGGTGAGATGTTGGTGTAGTGATCGATACCAACGACGAGTGCTTTGCGCATATGTTCTCCTAGATTGAGTAATTTCTTATGGCATCAACAATAGATGAGCTATTCCACTTCACGATAACATCGGCATTCTTTTTTACTATTGCCGATGTTTTTTCGCTACCCCATGGTTCCACAGCAACAATCGGTTTTGGTTTTGAAAAAACTTGTTTTGAAATCTCAATTTCTTTGTTGATCCATTTGGAGTATGAGCTGTACACACCCGCCATGATTACCACACAATTGACCAAGTGAATTTTGTTTGTTATAGCCTCATATAATTCGGCATCTGTTCCATTTGTGTGAATAGGGTCATCTTTAGGGACCGAAAAATCAGTCCATTTGAAATAGGAGTGTTTGTCGAAGAAACTTACGAGTTTGTCGTAAGCATCTCCATACGTCCATGAATGACTAAGGAACAGTCTATAATTTTTTAGCTCAGGCATTTTTATCCTCCAATCCAATGAATTTGTATATCACATTTACAAAGAAAGTTTTTTTGTCAACTAAAACGATATCTGCAGTATGATACCCGGAAACACGGCGCACGCATAACATAAAAGGGGAAGTATCATTTCACTTTTTCCTAAATGGAGGCAAGGACGATGGGGTAGGCGATTGATTCGTCAGTTCTATGTTATTGATTTTGTTCAAATAACGCACCTTTGACCACCTTCTTGGTTTCCGCAGCATCAATCTGCTGTTTTGTATCCGTGAAAACGAGCGTGTCGGCAAACTGCACGCAGAGTTCGGCGACCAGCTCAACGTGGTCTACGCCAGCAACGACGTCAGCTTGGGCTTCAAGTGTTTCGTCTCCATGCCGCTTGAAGAAATGCTCAAGAAAAGCAAGAAAAATAAAGACTGCGACATCGTCGAAGTAGTCACCATCGGCTCGCCGTTGATGGTACGCGCGATCTGCGACCTGACGTGACCAGCATGTACAGCGCGTACATGGGGTCTGTCAACCTCGACGGCAATCCTATAACATGTGCTCCACAGATTGGCGATTATTTCACTGTAGCAAATCACTCAATCGGCGTATTCCAGGCTTCTTGAAAGCCATGCGAATGGCTTGTTCCAGAAAGTGAACATTGTCATTGCTGATGTACGATAAGTGCGTCACTTCCCCAGTATCTTTGACGCGAATGAGAAGCTCATCGTCCGCAGAGTGAATCTGAATCTGGTCCCATGGATAATGCGGTGACGTACTGTCACTCCATGATGAACAACCATATGTTCTAATCGTTTCAGCTGAATATGAAAAATGCATTGTGCTTATCAATGTAATTCCATCGTCTTTCAGAAGGACCCTTTCGTATGACCCACCAGTTTCCACTGTGCTGCCGTCTCTCAATTTTTCAAGCCACTCTGTCAGCAAACGAATACCTACAGCCAGCCATAATTTTTTAACAAACACCGAATAAATTGACTCATCCTTCAACTCAACGAAAACTTGAGATTGCTCGCCACCAAATGTGATAAAAAATATTTCCTGACCTGTTCCAAAGCCTTTCCGGAATTTACCCCAGTTTATGCGAGTTATGGCTTTGAGCGGAAAGTGTTGATCCTTCCACGAAACCCCATCCGGTGAGATGCTCAGGGTATCTTTGAATATTATTCCAATTTCAGCACGATAGGTGATTTCGCGCTCCCATTCTTCTCTGTGGGCAGTCGTCTGCTTTCGCTCGTGGATGTCCGCAAGCGCATCCGCGTCTTGTTCCACACGCTCGGATACGTCCGGCACTTCGGAAAACAGTTCCTGAAGCAAACCCGTGAGATGCTGCGAGTGCGTCAGCATGTCATGCCTGTTGAAGAGGTCAATGGCGAGGCTACGAATCTTATAGGCCAGGTTCCGACTTGCCTCATGGTCGATGCCACGAGCCTTAGCGCTCAACTGGATGGGCTGGGCGATCTTGTTCCAGTTGCGGGTAACAGCTTCGAGTTTGTCCACATAAGGCTTGACCGCAGCCTCGCCGGAGTCCGCCGAGCCCCGTGCGGCCTTGATGAGTTTGTGGACGTTATCTGCCTCCTTTTGCAGGATGCCTTGTGTCTCCACTTCATAGCTGTCGACAAGATCGTCGAGCAACCCCGGTGCATGATGTTCTCCACCCATCGTTGCAGCATCCACCGTATCGGTCATCACCTGAACAAGGGTCGTCGCCGGCAATCTGTCGATGGCATCCTTGATGGCATTTCGGTAGTATCGCCTGCGTTCCACCAATTCGGCTTCGACCTGATCGAGCGCTCTTACTTCGGGGAAACCGGAAATGGCGCGATCCTCGTTAATGTCCCGCTGCACATCTTCGGGGGATATCCTTTCCGCAAGATTGGCCGTCTCCTGAATGAACCTGACCAGGTCTTCCGGATCATGTTCGCCATCCACGGACTCAAACGCGGCGGCCAGCAGATTTAAATGCGCGAGTGCGGAGAGTCCTGATTTTCCCCGTAGGCTCATTGGATCGTGAAGCAGGCTATCGAGCAGTTGAGACGCTTTGCCGGGAGAAACGCCGGGGAGCCACGCGATCTCCGCACTCAGCCGAGTGCGTGGGTTCGTCAGATCAGAACGCGCTTTTTGACAGACATCCTGATCCAGTTCCAGGGATTTCTCTTCCGCCAGTTCCAATATCCGCCTGCGATCATCCCGTGCCGTAGCCCCCAGGACCGCAAACGACGTTTGATGGAGCGCCGTTGGCTTGGTTTCGACGACCACACGGCAGAGCAGGTCACCGTGGGTCTGGCTGCGTATGCCCTTGATGCCCTTGCCGCGCAGGCGGAAGATTTTCCCGGATGGCGTTTTTTCGGGAATCTTTAACCTGGCCGCGCCGTCGAGCGTCGGGATTTCGATTTCGCCGCCCCGCGCCGCGGTGGAAAAACTGATCGGCATTTCGCAGCGCAGGTCGTTGCCTTCCCGCTGGAAGATGGCGTGCGGCTTGAGGTGCACCTGCACGTACAGGTCGCCCGGAGGGCCGCCGTTGATGCCGTGTGCGCCTTCGCCGGAAAGCCGGATACGGTCGCCTTCGTCGACCCCGTCGGGAATTTTCACCGCCAGCGTCTTGTGCTGCTTGACGCGCCCGGCACCGTGACAGGTCGGGCAGGGGTTGGCGACGAACTTGCCGGTACCATGACACTTGGGGCAGGTTTGCTGAATCGAGAAAACGCCCTGCCGCAAACACACCTCGCCGCTCCCTTGGCAGGTCGGGCAGGTTTTCGGCTGGGTTCCGGGCTGGGTGCCGGTTCCCTTGCAGGATTCGCAGACCTCCATGGTCGGGATGCGGATTTTCGTCTCGGTGCCGAAAGCCGCCTGTTCGAGCGAGATTTCCAGGTCGTAATGCAGGTCGGCGCCTCTGCAGGCCTTCGGAGTCGGAGCCGATGTTTGCGCGTCGAGCATTGCCAAAAACTGCGGGTCTTTCAGAGCATTCAGCGCCTTGGCAAGAACCTTGTGCGGTATGGATAACCTCTTGCCGTCACGAATTTCGGAACTGTATTGCGCAAGTTGTTCCTTGGATGAAAAGTGATCGGAAAGCGCGAGCGAAGCCGCGAATTGGCTGTTCGTTTTCGGGGCGACACCGCAATTTTTACAGGCAATCTGCGCGCCGGACTTCTCGGAGCCGCATTTGAAGCAGATGGCTATTGACATCTTGCTGTCTCACCGCCGCCTATTGTTTAGAACCCGCATTGACTCGGCTTGTCGCGCAGATCTTTCTAGATAAGAAAGCAGGTTGTCGTCCGCGACGCCGGTGGCGGCAAGTCTTTCATCTCGTTGGAACGCCAGTATCGCGGAACGTGTCCTGTTTCCTGCAACGCCATCGGCGCTTCCTGCGTCGTATCCAAGCTCATTGAGCCTGAATTGGATTTCCCGAACGATTTCGGTGTACGCCGGACGCGCGGGTTGGATTGAGGGATTGATCCTGTCGGGTTCTGAATGGATTTGCGATGTTGGATTTTGAAGTAGCCGGTTTCGCCCTTCGGCCTGAAGTTGTCCACGATATGACTCCATATTCCGGCGCGCGCTTTCCAGCGCGCCGCGCCGGTAGCGGAATTCGCTACAGCGACTATTGTAGTCAGCCACCATTGCATTGAAGCGGTCAACGTGAAAGCTGTTGTAATTGTCAACAGCGGACCGCGCACCTCCGATACGGATGTCTTCGGCCACGCAATACTGAATTTGGGCCACCGAGAGGGTAAGGTTCCGCCCGATCGGCGGTTTCTCCTCGGTTGGACGAGAGGGTATTGACGCCTGCGTTGGAGGTGCTGAATAGCTTGGTGTCGTGGTTGAAGGGCCGTATGAGGGAGACGAATGAGCCGGCGCCGGAGAAGATGATTGGTTCGATGCGCCAATAGCCCAGACCACGCCTATGACGACGGCAATAATGACCCACAGACCCGCTGACGAGCCGGACGACGATGGCGAAGGCGCCTGGGTGGGCTGCGGTTTTACTTGTGGCTGTTGTTCGACGGGTGCTTTCGTTTTCGGCGTTGCCTCGGACCGAATCTCTTCGTTTTTTTCCTCTACGAAAGGGATCGCCGCATTCGCGTCGGACACGAGCGAAGCAATACCGGCAAAACCCATGCCTTCCTTTTGTTTTCCTTCTGTCACGGCCATCTCTTTCAGATAAATCCGATTCGCCGCTTGACCTCGCCGCCTTCGCGTTCCCGCGCCGGAGTTGCTTGCAAGGCGGACAACAGGCTGGCCTGATCCAGGCAATCTTTGCCCGAACGGGCGGCGAGCCTGGCACCTTCCCGCACCACAAAAGCAACGTCGGACAGTGGCCTTCCCGCAAGTTTGCGCGCCAGCGGCTTCGAGTCTACGTTCGCCTCCTTCGGCAAGGAAGACAGCAGTTTGTCCAGCAACGACTGAACTTCGATCTCACTTGCAAAGTCCACCTTGATAACGTGATCGAAACGCCCTCTGCGCTGGATGGCAGGGGCGATCATGTCGATCCGGTTCGTCATGGCAATGATCAGCACTTCATTCTTCGCGGCCTCTGGAATACGTCGAAGGAACTCCGCCACTTCTTCTACCCGGTGGTGGCCCGAACCCATCTCGCGGTCGGCAAGAAATGCTTCCATCTCGTCGATGACCAGAACCGATGGCGCATTTTGCATCGCTTCGTCGAAGACCTCGGCAACCTTCTTGCTGGTTTCGTGGATATAGGGACTTGCGACACTGGATGCGTCGATCTGAAAACCCGGCCAGCCAAGGAAATCCACTAAACGGTCAACGGCAAACGTTTTGCCACAGCCTGGGGGACCGTGAAGGATCACAGCCGAAGGAAACTCAATACCAAGCGCTTTGTAACGTTCCCGGTTCTGGACGATGTCAACAATGTGCTCGTTGAAGAAGGCGGCCAAATCTGGGCGACCAGCCAGTTCAAAAATTCTGTTTGGTTCGGCGGCTGCACATCTGGCTTCTTCCCTCCTTGCAACAGCGGGTGTCGTTTCCGCTTTTTCGGGCGTGGCTGGTTTGTGGTCAAGCGAAATGACTTCCGCAACCTCAAAGCCTGCCGCTTGGACTACTTCTTTCAGATGACCGGCTTCCAGCCAGCTCATGGTTTGGCGCAATCGGCGAAAGGAGGTGACCGGAATGTTCGTACCGCCCGTCAACCAATATCCGAGCACGACATCATCGCCAGTTCGAGAACTGATGCCATATGTCGGTAACAGCCGGGTAATCTTCTCGACAAACAAAGCATCCTGAATGGCCGATTCCGCATCAATATTGCGCGTCGCCTTCAACGCCAATGCAAAGGAAAGCGCCTCCGCCTTGTTGTCGGGAGATTTCGCTTCACTGACAGGGCAAAGCGTTTGACTCGGCCCACACGAGATTGAATAAAGTGGGTTCTCTCCAAACTGGAATGCGGCAAATGTTCCTTCTTCGATCAGCCCCGCATCCAGCCAGCGTTGTGTCAGTGTGTCATGCACGACGAGCGCCCGACCGCCCCCCAGGGTCTCAAGCACCTGCCAGTCTGTCCCTTCAAACAACGCGACGCGGGTCTGCGCCCCGTCAGGCAGTTTGAATCCGATGGGAAGCCAAGCATCAAGCGCCATAACTTAACTCCGCACAATGTTAACGCCAGCCATCATTTCATCTGCGCCCGCAGAACCAATGCGAATCGAGTCGAGATTGATGACAACATTACGCAGTTTGTCGATGTCGCCAGCCTTTAATGCTGCGGTTCCAGTCGCCACCATCTGTGCATGTTCGCGGGCATCCGGGAACAGATGGACATCTTCGGCCAGCCATTTGAAGCGTTCAATCACGAACCAATCCTGACGCCACAGAATCATGAAGCTGCGTTGTCGCAAATCATCCAAGTGTGACTCGAAGTCGCCATTGGTATTGCCAATTACGCGCTGTGCCGTTTTCGTCAGGTTGTCAAATGACAATACCTCTGTAGGCTTGGCATGTTGGCGCACAACCTTATTGAAGAAGTCAGCCGTCTTGTCTAATTCAAGCTGGCGAATGTCCTTCAGATGCTCCTTGCGGGTCAGAGCCAGTAGCCGCTTGGCCTCCTGAATGTTGTCCATTGCCTGTTTGGCAGTTTCCGGATCAGTTTCCCCGGACTGGATGGATTCTGCCTGCTCAAGTTTATTGCGTGCCTGATCCAGGCGCGGATCATCTATCTTGGAAGCCATTTCTTCCAGCCGTTGCAATGTGTATTCCGATTGATCCTCAACCAGTTTCGACGCTTTCGTATAGTCGATTTGTCCTTCCTGACGGGAATAAAAGTTGCGCCCGCTATGGAACGAGCCACCGATGGAAGGTACTGAAATCTCCATCACAATGTTGCCGGAATCAAGCATTTCATATTCGCAGATTACTCACAAGTCAGTAATTTAGTTTACAATAGAATAATGATAAGAGACATGGATTGGGAGATCATGAAAAGAGACGGCAGAGGGTTGGCGCACACCACACTGGAAGAAATGCGGATGTTGGCGGCCAAGCGGATGGCGGAAGGCGAGGCCCCGAAAAAGGTCGCTGCGTCGTTCGGGATGAGTCACACGTGGGCGTACAACATTCGAGCGCGGGTGCGAGGTCGTGGTCGAGGTATTCGGATGCTGCGTTCCAGCCAAGGAACGGGACGACTGCGGAAACTCGCGGCAGCGCAAGAGCAACCAGGGCTTGTTCACACTAATTGCTGACGCAAACCGTCGGCGATCAGAGCGAAATGGATAAAGGCCAGGAACATCATGTCGAGTTTCTCGAAACGGGTGAAGACCCGGCGGAAGCCTTTGAGCCGGCGAAAGAGGCGCTCGACCTCGTTGCGACGACGGTAGAGGGTACGGTCGTACTCCCAGGCGATGAGGCGATTCCGTTTGGGC
>JAITNL010000060.1 GCA_031290495.1 Accumulibacter sp. | reverse complement strand
CTATTGAACGGCGTCACTCAGAGGTCGGATATACGGATGCAGTCGCACCACTTCTTGCCTTCGCTTTTTCTCTTGCAAAACGGGAGGCGTCCATATATGGATAAGCCGCGAAGCGGCGTAATCCGACATCCCCCGCTCCGACGCGCAGCGCCACCGCTTATTTCGCCGCTTGCAAAGTCAGCGCCGCTGACGCGGCGCTTGAAACGGTGTCGGATTACGCCGCTGGCGCGGCTTATAGCCTACGAAACTTTTGTGACACCCTTACGCCGCTGCCACCCCGCCCCTTCTGTTACATCCTGCCGGGGATGGGGTGGCGGTGCCCGAAAGCGATGGGGCAGCGGGTACCCAGGTATTTTCCTTGTGGGAACCCGTTGCGTTGGCGGCATCCGTTACGCCGCCCGTTGCGCCCGCCCGCCTTGCGGGACCAGCGTGGTTTCCATCCAGCGCCGGATCCGGTTGGCGTCCCCGACGCGGGTCAGCTTGCCGACGGAATCGAGCAGAACGATGACCACCGGACGATCCGCCACGCGCGCCTGCATGACCAGGCATTTTCCCGCTTCATGAATGTAACCCGTCTTTGACAGTCCGACGTCCCAGGACGCGTTCATGACCAGCGGGTTGGTATTGTGAAATTCAAGCTGCCGCCCGGCGACTTCCACGGTGGCTTCCGCCATCGTCGAGAACTCGCGGATGAGCGGATAGCGGTAGGCTTCAACCACCATCTTCGCCAGATCGTGCGCGGTCGACACATTATTGCTGCTCAACCCGGTGGGATCCTCGAAATGTGTATGGCGCATCCCAAGAGAACGCGCCTTGTCGTTCATCGCCGCCAGAAAGGCTTGGATGCCGCCCGGATAATGCCGCGCCAGCGCGTGTGCCGCGCGGTTTTCCGAAGACATCAGGGTCAGCAGCAACGCCGTTTCCCGCGTTATGTTCGCGCCAACATGGAGGCGCGAACGGCTGCCGCGCAGGTAATCGACGTCTTCGTCGCCAATGTAAATATCCGTCTGCAAATCAGGCCAGCTATCGAGCACGACCATCGCCGTCATCAACTTGCTGATCGACGCGATCGGCACAACGGCGCTGGCGTTTTTCTGGAACAGCGCGTCGCCTCCCGTTTGCTCGACGACGAGCGCCGCACCGGATTTCACGTCCAGCCGCCGTCCACCGCGCACACTGGTTGTCGGAACCGCCTTGACCGCCAGCGTTTTCTTCGCCTTTTCCGCAGCTTTTGATTTTAATTCGGTGTTATGGATTGGCGCGGCGTCAACGACGCCCGCCGAGATCAACCCCGTGCCGAGTACAACAAAAACAAACGCCATCCGCTTCAATCTGCCCAACATACCACCATCTCCTGCTTGTTCAAACGTTGCAAAAGTCTAACAGCTCTATAAAAAAATGTCAAAAAATAACGAGATAGCCACATAAACAGAGAAACAACATAAAGTTACTGAGGGTGCCAAGTCAGACCGACACGCCCCAGCCGTGGCGATGGTAAACAATTTTGCGGGCGGACATTGTATCAAACGTCATCACTGCCGCCAGATGGACTATCATGGAGAACTTGCGCTGACGAATTTGAGCACGGGCAGGACTTTGAGCTGGACTTGCAGGGGCAATCGGCGCGGGCGATCTTTTTTCCATGGCGAAGAACGCAGCCTGAAAAGGCTCGCTTTTGAAGCGGTGAACACGCCATTGGTGATCCGGTTTTTGCGCCGGATGAGACGAAAAATTCCTACCGAACCATTTGCCTCATTCCCCGGAAAAACGACTCGCCGATACGGACGACGCAACGAGAGCGGTGATACAATGGCAAGCCCGATTTTCGTGGTATCCCTGTCATCCGTTTTTCACCATCCAGGAGAATAATGTGCCGATCAGCAATGCTTATGCCCAAGCCGCGTCGGGCGGGACGATGGACATCATGGGTTTCCTGCCGATCATCTTGATGTTCGCCGTGCTCTGGTTCCTGATGATCCGTCCGCAGCAGAAAAAGGCCAAGGAACACAAGGCGCTGCTCGAAGCGCTTTCCAAGGGCGACGAAGTCGTCACCCAGAGCGGTATGGCGGGGCGCGTCACCAAGGTCGGCGAGGAATTCGTAACCGTCGAAATTGCCCCCAACGTCGAAATCCAGATGCAGAAGGGCGCCGTCACCGTCGTTCTGGTGAAAGGCTCACTGAAGAACCTGTGACCCCTCCGGCGAGGGGCTGGAAATCGCTCCTCCGCCATGCCCACCCCGCACGCTTTACCTCTCACTCTCCGCTCAAAAATGAACCGTTACCCGCTCTGGAAATACATCGTCGTCGTGGTCGCGCTGCTGATCGGTTTCACCTATACCTTGCCGAACTTTTTCGGTGAATCGCCCGCCGTGCAGGTCTCCAGCGCCAAGGCCACGCTCAAGGTCGATACCGGAACGCTGGACCGCGTCGAAAGCACGCTCAAGGCGGCCAACGTCGCGACCAGCGGTCTCTTCCTCGACAACACCGGCGTCAAGGTTCGCCTGGAGGATACCGATACCCAGCTCAAGGCGAGGGATCTGCTGGAAAAGCAGTTCAACCCCGATCCCGCCGATCCGCAATACGTCGTAGCCCTCAACCTGCTTTCGAGTTCGCCGCGCTGGCTGACCAGCCTGGGCGCGCTGCCGATGTATCTCGGCCTCGACTTGCGCGGCGGCGTGCATTTTCTGCTCCAGGTCGACATGAAAGGCGCGATGACCAAGCGTCTCGATTCCATTGCCGCCGACCTGCGCGGCTTGCTGCGCGATAAAAACGTGCGGCATGGCGGCGTCGGCCGCGAAGGCGAACGTGTCGTCGTCCGCTTCCGCGACGCGGAAACCCGCACCAGGGCGCGCAGCGTCATCGAGGACAGCCAGCCCGGCCTGGCGCTCGCCGATCAGGGCGACGCCAGCGACCCGCGTCTGGTTGCCACGCTGAAACCGGCCACCCTCAACGAAATCCAGACATCCGCCATCAAGCAGAACATGGGCACCTTGAACAACCGGATCAACGAACTCGGCGTGGCCGAGCCGGTGATCGCCCAGCAGGGCGCCGACCGCATCGTCGTGCAGTTACCCGGCGTTCAGGACACCGCCAAGGCCAAGGACATCCTCGGACGCACGGCGACGCTGGAAATCCGCATGGTCGACGAAACCGCCGGCGCGCTGGAAGCCGCGCTGTCGGGTCAGATTCCTTTCGGCAGTGAGTTGTACGTCGAACGCGGCGGACAGCCTCTGCTGGTCAGAAAACAGGTCGTGCTGACCGGCGACCGTCTGACCGACGCGCAGGCGGGATTCGATAACCAGACGCAGGAGCCGGCGGTGCATCTGACGCTCGATGCCACCGGCGCGCGCATCTTCCGCGACATCACCCGCGAGAGCGTCGGCAAGCGCATGGCCATCCTGCTGTTTGAAAAAGGCAAGGGCGAAGTCGTCACGGCGCCGGTGATCCGCAGCGAGATCGGCGGCGGGCGCGTGCAGATTTCCGGCCGCATGAGCACGGTGGAAGCCAACGACACGGCGCTGTTGCTGCGCGCCGGTTCGCTTGCCGCGCCAATGGAAATCATCGAGGAACGCACCATCGGCCCGAGCCTCGGCGCGGACAATATCAGCAAGGGGTTCCACTCGACCTTGTGGGGCTTCGCCGGCATCGCCGTGTTCATGAGCATTTATTACGTGCTGTTCGGTTTCATCTCGGTCGTCGCGCTGGCCTCCAACCTGCTGTTTCTGGTGGCCCTGCTCTCGTTGCTGCAAGCCACGCTGACCTTGCCGGGCATCGCCGCCATTGCGCTGGCGCTCGGCATGGCCATCGATTCGAACGTGCTGATCAACGAGCGCATCCGCGAGGAACTGCGCGCCGGGTCGGCGCCGCAGGCGGCCATCCACGCCGGCTACGACCGCGCCTTCGATACGATCATCGACTCGAACGTCACCACGCTGATCGTCGGCCTGATGCTGCTCGTCTTCGGTTCCGGGCCGGTGCGCGGCTTCGCCGTGGTGCACTGTCTCGGCATCCTGACCTCGCTGTTCTCCGCCGTGATCGTTTCGCGCGCGCTGGTCAACCTGATTTACGGTCGTCGCCGCAAGCTCGAATCGCTGGCCATCGGCCAAATCTGGAAGCCGGGCGCCAGCGTGCCCGCCAGCAAATAAGGAAACGGCATCATGGAATTTTTCCGTATCCACAAAGACATTCCCTTCATGCGCCATGCGCTGGTGTTCAACGTCATCTCGTTGATCACCTTCCTGCTGGCGGTTTTCTTCCTGGCCCATCGCGGCCTGCATCTTTCCGTCGAATTTACCGGCGGGACGCTGATCGAGGTCAGCTATGAGCAGGCCGCCGATCTCGAAAAAATCCGCGAAGGACTGAACAAGGCTGGCTATAGCGACATCACCGTGCAGAATTTCGGTTCCTCGCGCGACGTGATGGTGCGTATGCCGCTCAAGGAAGAGCAGAACTCGGCCAAGATCGGCGAGGCCGTGATGGGCGTACTCGACGCCGAAGCGCCGGGCGCCAGTCTGCGCCGGGTCGAATTTGTCGGTCCCCAGGTCGGCAGGGAACTCGCCGAAAACGGCGCGCTGGCCTTGCTGCTGGTGATCTGCGGCATCGTCGCCTATCTGAGCCTGCGCTTTGAATGGCGCTTCTCGGTCTCGGCGATCATCGCCAACCTGCACGACGTGGTCATCATTCTTGGCGCGTTCGCCTTCTTCCAATGGGAATTTTCGCTCGCCGTGCTCGCCGCCGTGCTCGCCGTGCTCGGCTACTCGGTCAATGAATCGGTCATCGTTTTCGACCGGGTGCGCGAAACTTTCCGCCGCGTGCGCGGGCTGACCACGCCGCAAGTGCTCGACCACGCCATCACCCGTACCATCTCGCGCACCATCATCACCCACGGCTGTACCGAAATGATGGCGATCTCGATGCTGTGCTTCGGCGGTGAGACGCTGCACTACTTTGCCATGGCGCTGACCATCGGCATCATCTTCGGCATCTATTCGTCGGTGCTCGTCGCCAGCCCGCTCGCCATGTGGCTCGGCGTGTCGCGCGAACACTTCATCAGGCCGAAGAAACAGGGCGACGGCGCGAATGCCGACGGGGCCGTGGTCTGAATCTTGCCGCCTGAAAATCACGCCTTCAGCAATTCCTCGCGGCTGCCCAGCCAGCGGGTCAGATGGCGCGCGGCGAGTTCGGGGGCTTCGCGCAACAGATATTCGGCCATTTCACGCGCCAGATCGATCAGTTCAGCGTCGGCTTCCAGATCGGCGTAGCGCAACAAGGGAACTCCGGATTGGCGGCTGCCGACAAATTCGCCGGGGCCGCGCAGACGCAAATCCTGACGCGCAATCTCGAAACCGTCGGTGTTCTCGAAAATGACCTTCAGACGTTCGCGCGCGATTGGCGAAAGCGGCGTCTGGTACAGCAGAACGCAAATGGAAGCCTCGCGCCCGCGCCCGACGCGCCCGCGCAGCTGGTGCAATTGCGCCAGACCGAAACGTTCGGCGTGTTCGATGACCATCAGGCTGGCGTTGGGCACGTCGACGCCGACCTCGATGACCGTCGTCGCCACCAGCACGTCGATTTCTCCGGCGGCGAACGCCGCCATCGCCGCCGCTTTTTCCTCGGCCTTGAGCCGTCCGTGCACCAGGCCAACGCGCAGGCCGGCGAGTTCGCGCGAGAGCACGGCGTGGGTATCGAGCGCCGTCTGCAACTGCAACTTCTCAGATTCCTCGATCAGCGGGCACACCCAATACACCTGCCGTCCCGCTTCCGCCGCGCCGCGAACACGTTCGATCACTTCGTCGCGCCGCGTGTCGGAGACCAGTCGTGTACGCACCGGCGAACGGCCAGGCGGAAGCTCGTCCAGCACGGAAACGTCGAGGTCGGCGTAATAACTCATCGCCAGCGTGCGCGGGATGGGCGTGGCCGACATCATCAACTGGTGCGGCGGTTCGGCCATCTTTTTGCCCTTGCGCCGCAGTTCCAGTCGCTGCGCCACGCCGAAGCGATGCTGCTCGTCGACGATAGCCAGCCCCAAACGCGCGAAATCGACGCCATCCTGAATCAGCGCGTGCGTGCCGACCACCAGCTGCGCCGTATTCGCCACCTGTTGCCGCGAGGCTTGTTTGGCCGCTTTTTTCTGGCTGCCGGACAGCCAGGCGACTTCGACGCCCAGCGGTTCCAGCCAGGCGCGCAGTTTGAGGTAATGCTGTCCGGCGAGAATTTCGGTGGGCGCCATGAACGCCGCCTGGTAGCCAGCCTCGATCGCCTGACACGCCGCCAGCGTGGCGACGATGGTCTTGCCGCTGCCGACATCGCCCTGCAAAAGCCGTTGCATCGGGTAGGGCTGGCTCAGATCGTCGACAATCTCGGAGGCGACGCGCCGTTGCGCCGCCGTCAGGGCAAAAGGCAACGATTCCAGCAACCGTTGCGACAGCGCGCCGACGGGAGCGATACGCGGCGCGCCGCGCTGACGGCGTGACAGGTACGCGCGGCGCAATGAAAGCTGCTGCGCCAACAGCTCGTCGAATTTGATCCGCCGCCACGCCGGATGCTGGCGGGACTGCAAGTCGCTTTCCGGCACGCCCGGCGGCGGCGCGTGCAGCAAACGGACAGCCGCGTCGAACGGCGGAAAATCGTGATCGCGGCACCAGGCATCGTCCAGCAATTCGCAGAGATCGGCCTCGGCCAGCGCGGCGGCGATGTGCTTGCGCAGGACGGCTTGTGACACACCGGCGGTGGTCGGATACACCGGCGTCAGCGATTCTGGCAGACGCTCGCCGTCCTTGATCGGACGATAGCGTGGATGCACCATCTCGTCGCCCAGAAAGCCGGGGCGCAGCTCACCGAAAACGCGCAGTTTGCCCCCTTCGTCGCGCGCCCGTTCGAGCTGCCTGATTTGACTGCCGTAAAAATTGAGAAAACGCAGCGTCATTTCCCCGCTGTCGTCGGCCACCCGCGCGACCAACTGACGGCGCGGGTGGTACTGCACGGACACCTCCCGCACCGTCACTTCCAACTGTACCGGGCCAGCGTTTTCCGCCGTGGCGATGGTGTCGATTTGCGTTTCGTCTTCGTAACGCAAGGGCAGGTGCAAGACGAGATCGCCCTTGCGCGTCAGGTCGAGTTTATCCAGACGCGCCTTGAGCGCCGGAGGCGCCTCGATCGCGTCGGCGGCAGTGGTCACGCCGGCGTTTTACCGCGCCAGATTCATGATCGCGTCGGCTTCGACCAGCGCGCCGCGCGGCAGCGCGGCCACGCCGACCACGGCGCGCGCCGGATACGGTTCGGCGAAGTAGCGAGACATGATTTCATTGAACTTGGCGAAATTGCCGAGATCGGTCAGAAAAACAGTCGCTTTCACGACATCGTTCAAGGAACCGCCAGCCGCTTCGGCCACGGCTTTCAGGTTTTCCAGAACGCGCCCGATCTGCGCGTCGATGCCATCGACCAGCAACATCGTCGACGGTTCCAGACCGATCTGTCCGGACAGATAAACGGTGTCGCCGACACGCACCGCCTGGGAATAAGCGCCGATGGCGGCGGGCGCTCGCGGACTGTGGATAATCGTTTTACTCATGACTGAAATACGCTCCGTTGGTGAAAATTCTGGATGATAAATGACAATGCGACATCGCCCAAACGGGAAATCGAACCTGTCGCGAGTTTCCAGGCCGCCCTGTTGTCACAGAGTCGCCGAGGAGTCGACGAATGAGACGGGCGGAAGTGTCCCCCTGGAAACCGCGCTTGACCGCTCATTACTTTGCTGAGGCGATGCGCTGACCATTGCTCTGGGTATTCCCGCCGCCCACCCAAGGAGGAGACCGTTGCGCACCCGCGCGCCGCCCTGGCAGTTTGTTGGACCTGGGTTGGCAAGGCGCGTCACGGCGGGCTTTTCTGGCCGGGCCATGTCCCGCGGCGTCATCGTTGTCTTCCGCCGCTCCGACGAAACAACGCCCAAAGAGACACACCAAACAACAGCAAAAAACATACGCCCGACCAATTGGCCAGCGACAGCCCCAGGAACACCCAATCCTTCTCGCTGCACAGACCGGTTACCATGAACATCGAGGGCCACCAGCCGCTCAGCCAATCCACCAGTCGTTCGACTGGCGTCGGATCGCCGAAACCGCATTCGATCACCTCAAGCGGCGCATACTGCATCCAGCTCTGCTTGCCGGCCGCGAATACGCCGCCCAGCGCGGTCAGTCCCGAGAGCAAGGCCCACAGCCTGCGCCATCCCGGAAATACGCTGCCGCCGAGTCCGAAAACTATCAGCATCATGTAAAGCAGGCGCTGAAAGCTGCACCAGTAGCATGGCTGCAGGCGGAGCGCCTCGCCGAGGATCAGCGCTCCCGACAACGATCCAAGCGATACGGCGGCCAAACCGCCAAAGACCGTTCTGTCCGAAATACGCATGTTTTTACCCCTTGGATGAGTTGTCCTGGATTTTAATCTTGAAACAAATGAAGAAGACATTGTCATCAGAGAAGCTCACTTCAAGGAATCGAGCGGACAACCGCAGTTTCCTGGTTAAACCACGATCATTGTCCAACAGGTTCCAGAGGAATCTCCAACCCGTTGAAAATGTTTGGTTTTCCTTATTCGATGTTCCACCAAAAGCTCCTGGGACTTGCTTGCAGCCAAGACTTTTGAGTCCAGTTTTCAGTCCATCAATAAGGTGATTCGGAGTGCGGATTGTTGCTGGTGGAACATCGTGGAAGACATAAAAATCCAGGCCATGACTCGACGACTCAAGGAGTTAGACATGGCACTCACCGATACTGCTGTCGGCAAGCCAAAGCCACCGGCACAGCATACACTCTTGGCGACATCGATGAACTTTCCCTTGCGGTTTCCCCACACGGCGGCAAATCGTGGCATTTTCGTTACTACTGGATGGGCAAGCAAAAACGCATGTCTTTGGGTACGTACCCTAAGGTTTCCCTGCGGGAAGCCCGACAAGTGCGTGACGAAGCGCGCGCCCTGTTAGCCAAGAACATCAACCTGTGCGTGGATCGCAAACAAAAACGCCAAGCTGTCCACTTGGCCAGCGAGAACACCTTTGAATCCGTGTTCAATGCTTGGATCGAATGGCACAAACAAGGCATCAAGACCGGGAAAAACAATACCCACGCCAGCATATAGCAGTTGTCACGAGCTTCCAAGTTGTCCTGTTTTGTAGCGCGCAAGGTGTCCAGTCGTCATAGTGTCGCCGAGGAGGTGGTCCATGAAACGGACAGCGGTATTACAGGAGGTGA
>JAITNL010000059.1 GCA_031290495.1 Accumulibacter sp. | reverse complement strand
TCCATTTTTTACCGCTTGTTCCGATCCACATTTCTTGCATTTCGGCATCGCTTCTTCCTCTTTACCATGCATAAAAGTGAGATTTTATCATCTCGCTATATATTTGGCAACACTCTCCGTTCTTTTTGTCCCCACTGCCATCCGTGGCCGACGGTGGCTGTCCCGGCGGCTTTTCAAACAGACTTGGAACGATCTTCATTTCGCCGGCTTTGGTGCGCAGCAGCACGACGTGAGCGCCTTCGACGCGGAGGCTGCCAATCGACAGGCGGGCGGTCAGGAGGTTGAGAACGTCGGGAACGATCAGGACGCGTTGCGCGCGCGCCTCGTCCTCGTCCGGCCAGCGCGCGTTTTCGGGCGCGCGGAGGCGCAGACCGAGAATCTCGACGCCGCTCAGTCCGACGTTTATTTCCCGCGCTTCTCCGCGTGGACCGAGCGCCGACTCGATCCCTGCTTTCAGCGAATCGAGGGCGTATTGCCACGCGGCAAAGCCGCCCAGGCCTACGGCAATGGTGAGCGCAAGGAGAATCGGCAAGCGGCGGGTCGGGGACATGTCGGGTTGTTCAGGTGAGAGGGGATAAAGGAACAGGCCGCCATTCTGGATTCGTTCCGGCGAATTTGCAAACCGGCGCTCAGGGCATCGCGTCTGGACTGAAGTCCGCGAACTGGTGAACGAGGAATGAGAACTATCGACCCAACCACGCAATACAGGCGCGACATGCGACATGCGGCGTGAGGCGAAAGGCCAGTATCGCGCCGTTCTCACGATCGAACTCCTGGAAGTCGTCTCGATGTTGGCGAGCGATGCGCTGTTTCCGGAAAAGTATCGAGACCATGTACTCACGCAGAACTGGAAAAGCTTTCGCGAATGCCACGTGAAGCCGGATTTGCTGCTTGTCTACCGCTTGCCAAATGCAAAAACGCTGGAACCGCACCGCCTCGGTTCGCACTCGGAGCTTGGCTTTTAGGGGGCGTCATAAAATACAGCGAGTTCCGCCGCTGCCTTCAATCGCCTGGCTTTTACAAACCTATGGGATAATCGTCGCCTTTTCGTGGCGCTTCTTATGGCGATCCAGTGGTTTCCCGGACACATGACGTCGGCGCGCAAGAAGGCGGCCGAGACGATGGCGATTACCGACGTGGTGATCGAGGTGGTCGACGCGCGTCTGCCGGAAGCGAGCACCAATCCGCTGGTGCATGAACTGCGCCGGCAGCGGCAACGCCCGTGCCTGAAAGTGTTGAACAAATCCGATCTGGCCGATCCCGTGGCGACGCGCGAGTGGATCGCCTGGTACGATCAGCAGCCGGGTATCAAGGCGGTGGCCATTTCAAGTAAAAATGCCGGCGAGGCGGCGCGTCTGCCCGGTCTGTGTCAGGGCTTGGCGGCGCATCGCAACGACAACGTCAAACCGCTGCGCATGATGATCATGGGCATCCCCAACGTCGGCAAATCCACGTTGATGAACACGCTGGTCAAGCGCCGGATCGCCAAGGTTGGCGACGAGCCGGCGGTGACCAAATCGCAACAGAGTCATCAACTCAGCGTGCGCCAGTGGATCACCGACACGCCGGGGCTGATGTGGCCGAAAATCGAGCACGACAGCGATGGCTATATGCTTGCCGCGAGTCACGCCATCGGTCGCAACGCGATCATCGACGAGGACGTGGCGGTGTTCCTGGCGAATTTGCTGCTGGCGTGCTATCCGCAGCGGCTGACCGAACGCTACGGCCTGGCGACCGACGGTCTGGACGGCGTGGCCGTCGTCGAGGGGATTGCCCGGCGGCGCGCCTTGCGCATGCGCGGCGGCGAGTTGGACCTGGAAAAAGCGTCGCAGGCGCTCTTGCAGGATTACCGCGACGGCAAGTTCGGGCGCGTCAGTCTGGAGACTCCCCAGACACGTCGGATCATGCTCTCGTCCGCCGACGCGCCAACCTTGATTAGTTGATTCAGCGCTCGCCGCCCTGCGTCTGTTCGACCTGCGGGCGGGCGAGAATTTCCCTGATCATCGGGACGGTGGTTCGCCAGACATACAACCCGCCCCAAATCAGCAAAATGGCGACGATTGTGAACTGGAACAGCGAAACGATGAGGTCGCGCTGCTGGCGGCTGATCTTGTGTCCAGGATTGGTGGCGCCGCATCCGGGACAGGCGGTCGCCGAGGTGTCGACTTGGTGGCCGCAAGCGCGGCAAGGTACGAGCGGCATGAAAGACTCCTTTTGAGGAAGCGGAATTGTATCCGCGCTTGGAGCGTTTATGTTACCTTGCCGCCCCACCGAATCCGCGAACCCGATCAAACAGGGAAGAAACAAAGGATCATGGAAGACCGGCTGACCGAACTGGAAATCAAGTTGAGCCTGACCGAGGATCTGGTCGAGGAACTCAACCGGATGGTGTTCCGTCAGCGCGAACAGCTCGATCTGTTGCAGGAACAATTGCGCCTGCTCTACAGGCAGTTCCAGTCTCAGTCTCCCGCCCCGGCGGATGCGCGCGCTCCAGGCGACGAGATTCCGCCGCATTATTGAAGCTCTTGTTGTTTACCACCATTCGCGTTTGTCATGGCGCGATCCAGCCGCGCCTTTTATGATCGACTAATGAATAATCCGGGGCTATAGTAAGCGCACATCCGCAATCGCGTCGGAAAACAATCGGCTTTGCGCCAAACTCGGCGCCCAATCACGTCTGGGGAAATAATATGGATATCGAATCGATTCTTGCGCCAAAAATCGTAGACTTCGAGGCGCTGGAAGAATTTGTCGAAGTCTTGCACGACACTACGCCGGTCATCGAGCGCGACATGTCGCGCCTGAAGCGAAACCCCAACGACGGCAAAATCATCGGCGATCTTTTTCGCGCGCTGCACAACATCAAGGGCGACGCCGCGTTATGCAGGATCGAACTGGCGGTGACCATCGCGCATCCGCTGGAAACCCTGCTGGCCCGCTTGCGCAGCAAGGAAATAACGTTCGGAGAGGTGCTTTCCGAAACGATTCTGCTGTCCATCGACAGGCTCGAACTGGCGATGGAAAACCTGCACTCGCATCGCTCGCTGGAAAACCTTCGTCTGCCGGTACTCATACAGGGGCTGGAAAAACTGGCCGCGACCCCAGCCGACAATATTGAAACGGCGGCCAGCGACCTGATCGAGGCGGTGACGGATTTTCGCCCAATCGCCCAATCGACGGCAAAATTCGCGACAGTCCCGGCGGAAAGTCCAGTCCCGGCGGCGGATTCGGCCCCTGTCGCGTCGCCGCAAACCCGCGACACGCTGTTGTTTTTCCGCTCTCTCGCCGAACAGATCGAGAGCCGTTTGGCGCCTTTCAAGGGCCGCACCCAGCGGCTGCTGCGCCTGGCGATCGAAACCAATCGTCTGCGCGACCGGATCGTCGATCCGATACAACTGGAGGCGGCCATCTACATGCACGACGTTGGCATGATGTTCCTGCCCGAAAAAGTTTGGCTCAAGGCTGGAAAAATGACCCTGGGAGAGCGGGCGGCGCTGCGCAATCACACCGGCTACGCCGCCGGTCTGTTGTCGCGGATGGCGGGCTGGGAAACCGCCGCCGAAATCGTCGCGCAACATCACGAGATGCTCGACGGCAAAGGTTATCCGCGAGGCATGACGGCGCAAACGATCTGCGACGGCGCGAAGATCATGGCGATTGTCGACGCCTTCGAATCGATCATCCTCAAGCACGCCAGTCACGGTAAGAACCGCTCGCTGCTGCGCGCCATCGCCGAAATCAACGCTTGCGAAAATCAGTTCGCTCCCGAGTGGATAAAACCATTCAATCAGGTCATCCGGCGCACCATCGATCATTCGTGAGCGATGCGGAAGAACCCGACTTCGCGCGGCGCTTCGGCGGCGCGCGGCGGCTTTATGGGGACTTCGCGCTGGCGCGTTTTCAGGCCGCCCGAGTCGGCGTCATCGGTATTGGCGGCGTCGGTTCCTGGGTGGCCGAGGCGTTGGCGCGTTCGGCGATTGGCAGCATCGCGCTGTTCGATCTGGACATGGTCGCCGAATCGAACATCAACCGCCAGATTCACGCGCTCGACGGCGTGTTCGGCAAAGCCAAAACTGACGTCATGGCGGAACGCATCCGCGCGATCAATCCGGCCTGTCGCGTCGAAACGGTCGAAGACTTCGTCACCCCGGAAAATGCCGAGGCGCTGCTCGGCGGGGATTTCGATTATCTGATCGACGCCATCGATCAGGCGCGCGCCAAGGCGGCGATCATCGCGTACTGCGTCCGCCATGACCGCCAGCTGGTCACCTCCGGCGGAGCGGGCGGGCGGATCGATCCGGCGCGGATTGGCGTCGCCGATCTCGCGCGCGTCGTACAGGATCCACTGCTGGCAAGGGTGCGGTCTCTGCTGCGCAAGGAGCATGGATTGATGCGCGACATCAAGAAGACATTTGGAATTTCCGCCGTGTTTTCGACCGAACCCGCGCGCCGTCCGCAACGGGGAAACGTCTGCGCACCAACCGCCGGACTCAACTGCGCTGGTTACGGCTCGTCGGTTTGCGTCACGGCGGCCTTCGGCTTTTTCGCGGCCAGCCTCGCGCTGAATCACATCGCGCGGGCGGAAACGGGAATTGAGCGGTAGCGCGATTCAGCGCTCAGGGCGGCGGGCTTTTTTGCGGTCGGGGTTTCGGTGACCGTTGGAACCGCCAGGCGTCGCTGATTTGCCGCTTCCTCTTTCTCCTGTCCGGCTGCCCCGGTTTTTTTGTGTTTCCCTTTGATGCCAGCCCGCACAGCCCGCATAGGTTGGGGTTCGCTGCGCTCACCCCGTATATGCACGCCTCCCGTTTTGCAAGAGAAAAAGCGAAGGCAAGAAGTGGTGCGACTGCATCCGTATATCCGACCTCTGAGTGACGCCGTTCAATAG
>JAITNL010000187.1 GCA_031290495.1 Accumulibacter sp. | reverse complement strand
CGGCGACAACGAGAAACGCGAGGGCGGCACTTTCAATGTCGGCGTGAGGTTCAGTTTCTAAGCGCCGACTGGCGGCCGGGACGACCGCCCCTACCACACGCGCGGGGTGGCGCAGGGGCATCGGCCTGTGTCTGCCCAAGGCGGCCACGGTGGCGCCGCCTCTGCCAAGCGGTGTGGCAGGGACGCGATTTATCGCGCCCAAATCACGGTAAAACCAGATACGCATACGCGGAATGACGGGTAAAAATCAAGGCCATCGCGTTTGGCCGGGAAAAGGCGGCGGGCAGCGCTTATCCGGAAAGATTTCGCCACAGATGATATTGCGCGATCCAGGCTTGTCCCAGCGCGATGCCGCCGTCGTTGGGTGGAATACGGCGAGCTTCGAGCAGACGCAGACCGGCATCGGCCAAATTGGCGCATAACGCGCACCCGAGTATCAGGCTCTGCAAACACCCGCCGCCAGCCGTCACCGTGGCTTCCGCCGACGCGACGAGCGCTATCCAGTCGGCCAGCGCGGCGGCCAGGGTGGCGTGAAACAGCGCCGCGCCGCGTTGCGGGTCTTTTTCGTCGGCCAGCGCGGCAAACAATGGCCTGAGGTCGAGACAGGCATTTTCAATCGACCAGCCGCCGGGCAATGGCTGGACCTTGCCGTGACGCTCGGACAGGCTTTCAAGCAACAGTCCGGCCTGACCGTGGAAGCGCGTCACGGGGCAAATGCCCAGCAGTCCGGCGGCGGCATCGAACAGGCGTCCCATGCTGGTGGTCTCTTCGAGGTACTCGCCGAGCGTCAGGCGTTCCGCCACCCGGCCCGCGTCGGGCTGGTCGGTGAAACGCTTTTCGATTTCGCCGCCGCGCCCCAGTGTGTGCAGGACGGCGGCGGCGGAACGCCACGGATGCCCCAGCTCGTGGTCGCCGCGAACCAGCCGCAGCGGTTGCAGGTGTCCGACGCGCGTGTACGTTGCGCCATCGACGCGCAGCAACTCGCCGCCCCAGGCTTTGCCGTCGCTGCCCAGACCGTAGCCGTCGAGCGCCAGCGCGTAAACCGGCGCGTCGTATTGATGCTCGGCCAGTACGGCGGCGATGTGCGCGTGGTGATGTTGTACGCCCAGCAACGGGATTCCGCGCCGCTCGGCAAATTCGCGCGCCAGCCGGGTGGCCGGATCGCGCGCGTCGAGGTCATGCGCGATCAGCGCCGGCGACACGTCGAGTATCGCCAACAGGTGTTCGGCAACCTCCAGCAGAGCGTCCGCCGCCACGGAATTGGAAAGATTGCCAAAATGGGGAGAAAGGAAGGCTTCGTTGCCGCGGGTGACGCACACCGCGCTCCGGCTATGTACGCCGAACGCCACGATCGGCGACGTCGAGAACGGTAATTTGACCGAACGCGGCGCGTAGCCGCGCGCGCGGCGGATGAGTTGTAACCCGCCTGGGCCGGAGTAGGCGACGCTGTCCTCGGCGCCGGCGGCCAGATTCATGTCGTGCGTCAGGAAAGCGTCGGCCATCCCGACCAGCCGCCGCATGGCCTGGGCGTTGTCGATGGCGGGCGGTTCGCCGACTGGATTGCCGCTGGTGACGACCAGCGCCAGTTCCGTGGATTTTTCCAGCCAGTCCGTTCCTTCGGGACGTCCCGCCGCTTCGTGGAAGAGCAGGTAGTGCAGCGATGAGTAGGGCAGGATCACGCCCAGCCAGGGCAGATCTGGAGCGACGCCAGGCAACGCCGCGTCGCAAGCGTCGCGTTTGCGCAACAGGATGATCGGGCGTTCGGGCAAATTCAGCAGCCCCGGTTCGCCGACGCTGACGCGCACCAGCGCCGTCGCCGACACGGCGTTGGCGAACATCACCGGAAACGGCGCGGCGGACTGCCGCTTGCGCGCGCGCAACGCGGCCACAGCGGCGACGTTGCGCGCGTCGCACATCAGGCGGAATCCGCCCGGCCCCTTGATGGCGATGATTTTGCCGTCATTCAGCAGCGACAGGGCGTTGGCTATCGGATCGCCGGGCAGCAGGGTCCCCGTCGGATCGACCAGCGACAGCCGCGGGCCGCACTTCGGACAACCGATTCCGGCGGTATGCAGACGGCGGTCATGCGGACGCTGGAACTCCGCCTGGCATTTGTGGCACATGGCGAAGGCCGCGAAACTGGTGCGCGCGCGGTCGAAAGGCAATCCCCGGCAAACGGCGTAGCGCGGGCCGCAATTCGCGCAACTGGTAAAGGCGTACCGCCAACGCCGCCCCTTGGGGGCGAACATGTCCTGCAAACAACCACGGCAGATGGCGGTATCGGGACCAATGACCGTCGTCACCCGACCGCCAAGGCTGTCCAGAATCACAAAATCGTCGCTGGTTTCCTGCGTTTCGGCTGTCCGGCGATACAGCGCGTCGATACGTGAAAAGGGTGGCGCTTCGCGCTGCAACCGCTCGACCAGCGCGTCGATTTTCCGTTCCGGCCCGCGCGCCTCGATTTCCAGCCCTTTGGCGTCGGTGCGCACCCAGCCGGACAAGTCCAGCTCGTTGGCCAGACGCCAGACAAACGGGCGAAATCCAACTCCCTGAACGATGCCGGTCAGGCGAATGCGTTGACAGAAACGCGGGGTTTGATGCTCGGAATTTGACACGGACGTTTTCGATCTGGCTGGACGGTCCTTGGAAGCGGCGGATTTTAACGCATGAGCCGGCCTTGATGGAGCGCGTCGGGGTCAAGCGCCCAGGGTGATCGCGTGAAATTCTGTAACGATTCATGACGCTTGAAACACAGCACGATTTCGTAGGTTGGATAAGCCGCGCAGCGGCGTAATCCGACATCCCAAGCTCCGGCGCGAAGCGCCGCCGATCATTTTGCCGCCTGTAAAATCAGCGCCGCTGGCGCGGCGGGGAACGCT
>JAITNL010000132.1 GCA_031290495.1 Accumulibacter sp. | reverse complement strand
GCGATTTCCACAAATAATCGTCCACAAATAGATGCCTGAAAACCTGGATTCGTGGTTCGCCAAGGCAATTGCGAAGGAATGTCCCTGATTGAATCCGGCGAAATTAAAATGGAAGTCATGGAAACCTGAGAGAAATTGACCTTGTGGAACGCGATGACTGACGATTTTTTTCCGCTCCCGGCTGGATCAGATGATCGACCTGAAGCATCCATTGGTGGTGTTGGGCGGTCGGTTGCCGTGGGGGCAAATCGAAGCGTCGTTATCGTCGATGTTTGCCCGGCAGCCGCTCCGCCGCCGAACCAGCGATCGGGCATCTGAAGTCGGATCACCGGATGTACCGGTGTTGGCCAAAGGGCGTCCTCCATGCCGTCCTGTGCGCGGTTGGCTGCAACTTGAGCTGGCTCCCGCGGGCCATCGTCAGCTTGGGACTGAGGGTGGTTTTTTTGCGCTTGTTTGGACTCATGGGGATCACGTTCCCGTGCCGCCTTCGGCTTCACCATGGCCCAAAAAACGAAAATCTTTATCTGCTGAACTGGCTGATTTGAATTTTGCGTGGGCGACTAAACAGGATGCGCGTGAACATGGTCAACCCGCATCGTCCATATACGTTGGGGTAAGTTCGCGAACCCCGACAAAACGCAGCAACTCCGCCGGCAGTTCTTCAAGAAACAGCGAGGGCGCGCAATAGCGCGTCTGGCCGTGCAACATGCGGCTTCGCGCGTGAGTAAGATACAGACGCTGGCGCGCACGCGTTATCGCCACGTACATCAAGCGCCGTTCCTCCTCCAGCCCGTTCCGCTCGCTCGCCGAATTTTCGTGCGGGAACAGCCCCTGTTCCAACCCGGTGATGAACACCACGTCGAACTCCAGCCCCTTGGCCGCATGCACGGTCATCAACTGCACCGCGTCCTGGCCTTCGCCGGCCTGATGCTCGCCGGCTTCGAGCGAAGCGTGCGCCAGAAACGACGCCAGCGGATCAGCTTCGTCCGGATTGGCCAGCGTACCGTTTTCGTCGCGCAGGAAAACGGTCGCCGCGTTGACCAGTTCGTCGAGATTTTCCAGCCGTTCGCCGCCCTCTTTCTCGCTCAGGTAATGCGCGCGCAGAGCGCTTTTTTCGAGCAGGTGTTCGATCACCTCCGGCAGCGGCAGACCCGCCGTTTCGCCGCGCAGCGTTTCGATCAGCCGAACGAAGCCGCCGACCGCCGCGCCGGCTTTGCCGGACAGACCGGCGGCGGCGTTGTAGAGACTGGAATTGGCGCGCTGTGCCGCGTCCTGCAAGGTTTCGAGACTGCGGCCGCCGATTCCGCGCGTCGGAAAGTTGACCACGCGGATAAAGGCCGTGTCGTCGTCCGGATTGGCGATCAAACGCAGGTAGGCGAGCGCGTGTTTGATCTCCTGACGGTCGAAAAAACGCAGACCGCCATAAACGCGATACGGAACATTGGCCGTAAATAATTGGTGTTCGAGCACGCGTGACTGGGCGTTGGAGCGGTAAAGCAGCGCCAGCTGCCGACGCGGAACGCCCTCGCGGATCAGTTCGCGCGCTTCGTCGACGATGAAACACGCCTCTTCGAAATCCGAGAGTCCATCGAAAACGCGGATCGGTTCGCCGGAACCGGCGTCGGTCCACAGGTTCTTGCCGAGCCGCCCCTGATTGTTCTTGATCAGTGCGTTGGCCGCGTCGAGGATGTTACCGTGCGAGCGGTAATTCTGTTCGAGCCGGATAACGTCGGTGACGTTGAACTCGCGCTCCAGATCGCGCATGTTGCCGACCTCGGCGCCGCGAAAAGCGTAGATGCTCTGATCGTCGTCGCCCACCGCGAACAGACAGGCCGGGGACGCCGGCGGCGTTCCTCCGTCGTGACCGGCAAGCAGTTTCAGCCAGCGGTATTGCAGGATGTTGGTGTCCTGAAACTCGTCGACGAGGATATGCCGGAAGCGTTCCTGGTAATGGCGGCGCAGCGGTTCGTTGCGGCTCAGCAACTCATGCGCGCGCAGCAGCAATTCGGCGAAATCGGCCACGCCTTCGCGTTGGCACTGCGCGTCGTATTCGGCGTACAACTCGGCGCGGCGGCGCGTGTATTCGTCGAAAGCCTCGACCCGCGCCGCGCGGATGCCCTGTTCCTTGTGCGCGTTGATGAAACCGGCCAGTTCGCGCGGCGGGAACCTTTCTTCGTCGACATTGCGGTTTTTCATCAAACGCTTGATCGACGAAAGCTGATCGGCTGAATCGAGAATCTGGAAAGTCGCCGGCAGCCCGGCATCGACGCAATGCGCGCGCAACAGGCGATTGCACAGCCCGTGAAAAGTGCCGATCCACATCCCGCGCGCGTTGTTGCCAAAGCGTGTTGGCAACATCGCCGACAGACGCGCGAGCATTTCCCTGGCGGCCTTGTTGGTGAAAGTCACGGCCAGAATACCGTAAGGATTGACCTGCCCCGTCGAAATCAACCAGGCGATGCGGGTGGTCAGCACCCGCGTCTTGCCACTGCCGGCGCCGGCGAGAATCAGCGCGTGTTGCGGCGGCAGCGTGACAGCGGCGAGTTGCTCTGGATTGAGTGAAGCGAGTAGATCGGACATGGCGGCGGCAAACGCAAATAAAAATTATAGCCTGCGAGAAGGAGCAACGCTTCGGGGCGGCGCTCATGGGCACGCGGCGGTCTCGGTCAATGGGGGAGCGAAAAAAGATGAAGAAGACTTTGTCATCAGAGTGCTTCTTTCAGGGAAATGAGCTGTCAACCGCGGTTCCCAGGATTATAGCCAGTTCCGCCCGCGTTCGGCGGGCTGGGCGCGTTGTCCGCGTGGAGCCAATTCCAGTAGAGGTATGAGTCTGAGCGTCGGGTTTTGACTTTCAGAATGCCAATCCTCGTTGGCAGCACGACTTCGCTTTCAGACTTGTGCCGTGTTGGAAAAGACTCCGGCTTGCCCATGTTCATTACATTCCGCTATGCTCCAAAAAATGCGCATCGTGATCATCAGCGGGCTGTCCGGATCGGGCAAATCGATTGCTCTCAACATCCTTGAGGACGCGGGGTACTACTGCGTCGACAATCTTCCTTCGCCAATGCTGCGGCAACTGGTCGATCACCTCGGTCAGCGCGGTTACGACAAGGTGGGAATGGTCATCGACATCCGGGGCGGCGACAGCATCGCCATGCTGCCGCGGCAACTCGCGGAACTGCGCGCGCGCGGTTTCGATCTGGCGTTTCTGTTCCTCGACGCCAAGACCGATACCCTGCTCAAGCGCTATTTCGAGACGCGGCGGCGGCACCCGCTCGCCGACGAGCGCCATACCCTGACCGAATCGATCGCCGAGGAACGCCTCCGTCTGGAGCGCTTGGCGGAACTCGGACACCATATCGACACCAGCGATCTGAAGCCGAACGCCCTGCGCGACTGGGTTCGCCAGTTCATCGTCCCGAACACTCGCGGCGGTCTGACCTTGCTGTTCGAATCGTTCGGCTTCAAGCGCGGCGTTCCGCTCGACGCCGATCTGGTTTTCGATGTGCGCTGCCTGCCCAATCCGTACTACGAAGCCTCGCTGCGCACGCTGACCGGGCGCGACCAAGCGGTGATCGCTTATCTCGAAGCGGAGCCGGAGGTGCTGCGCATGCGCGACGATATTGCCCGCTTCGTCGGCGATTGGCTGCCGTGCTACGTCAACGACAACCGTTGCTATCTGACGGTGGGCGTCGGCTGCACCGGCGGGCAGCATCGCTCGGTCTATTTTGCCGAATGGCTCGGCCAACGCTTCCGTGAGCGGACGCAGGTATTGGTGCGTCACCGCGATCTGTCGCCGACTGCCAGCGGACAGGTTTGATGTCTTGGCTATCCTTGCTGCGTCCAGGCGATTGTTGGGTGGCGATCGGCGGCGCGATGCTGTGCGCCGTTTCCTTTCCCCTGGCCTGGCAGGATGGCCACGCCGAGAAGGCAATCGTCCGGCGCGGCGGGGAAGTGTTCGCCGAACTGGACTTGTCGCGCGACCGGCGGATCAAGGTTCCCGGCCCGCTGGGCACGACGGTCATTGCCGTGGAAAAAAGGCGCGTGCGCGTGGTATCCGACCCCGGCGCGCACCAGTATTGCGTGCGTCAGGGCTGGCTCGAACGCGCCGGGCAGATGGCCATCTGCGCGCCAAACGAAATCAGCGTGGAAGTCGCCGGAAGCGGGAAAACGTATGACTCGCTCAGTTATTAAGCTGGTCACAACGCCAGAGGATCACCGCATCGCCCGCCTCACGGCGGCGGCCATCGGCCTGGCGGTGATCGACGCGGCGATTCCCTTGCCCTTGCCCGGCGTCAAGCCGGGGCTGTCGAACATCGTCACGCTGCTCGTGCTGGCGCGTTACGGATGGCGCACGGCGGCCTGGGTAAGCGGATTGCGCGTGGTCGCCGGCGGCATTCTGCTCGGCCAGTTGCTCGCGCCCGGTTTCTTCATGAGCCTGACCGGCGCGCTGTTCAGCCTGCTGATTCTGGCCGCCGCCGTGCGTCTGCCGAAACACTGGTTCGGGCCGGTGAGCTGGAGCATTCTGGCCGCGTTCGCGCACATTGGCGGACAACTGGCGCTGGCGCGGCTGTGGTTGATTCCGCACAACGGCGTGTTTTACCTGACGCCGTTTTTCGCCATCGCCGCGCTCTCTTTCGGCGCCATCAACGGCCTGATCGCGGCCCGTCTGCTGAACGGTCCTTCATTCACTCATTCCGGGGAGCGCCATGTCTGAAACCATCTGCCTCGCCATCACCGGCGCTTCCGGTATGCCTTACGCCATCCGTCTGCTGGAATGTCTTCTGGCGACGGGGTGTCGTGTGCAACTGCTTTATTCCCAGGCGGCCAGGATCGTCGCCCGGCAGGAAATGGCGCTCGAACTGCCCGATGAACCTGCCGCCGCCGCCGCGTTTTTCAAGGCGCGTTTCGCGGGATTGCCCGGAACATTGGCCGTTTTTGGCCGCGAGGACTGGTTCGCGCCGGTCGCCAGCGGTTCCAATCCGCCGCGCGCGATGATCGTCTGTCCGTGTTCGATGGGCGCGCTGGCGGCAATCGCGCAAGGGTTGGCCGACAATCTGATCGAACGCGCGGCCGACGTCATGCTGAAAGAAGGACGCAAGCTGATTCTCGTCCCGCGCGAAACACCGTTTTCGGCGATCCATCTGGAAAACATGCTGCGCCTGGCGCGCGCCGGAGCAGTTATCCTGCCACCCAATCCCGGTTTTTACCACCGTCCGCAAAGTGTTGGCGATCTCGTCGATTTCGTCGTCGCGCGCGTGCTCGATCAGGTGGGCGTCGCGCATTCCATGACGCCGCGCTGGGGCGAATTTGAGAACGGCGCCTGACCCTCGTCGTCAGAAAAAAATATCCCAGGCGAACTTGACGATCAAGACGCTGACGACGGCCAGAAACACCTGGCGCACGAAACCGCTGCCGTGGCGCAAAGCCAGATGCGTACCGGCGAACGAGCCGCCGATGTTGGCCGACGCCATGACGGTCGCGGCGAGCGGCAGGAAAAAACCGTTGGGGACGAAATAACTGATCGCCGCCACGTTGGACGCGACATTGATCGCCTTCGACGCCGCCGAGGCGTGCAGAAAATCGAATCCGAAAAAACGAATGAAGAGAAAGATCAAAAAGCTGCCCATTCCCGGCCCGAAGAATCCGTCATAAAAACCCAGCGCGCCGCCCACGATCGCGGCGTATACAAATTCCCGCGCGCCGCCCAGCCGTGGCCGGTGAATCGCGCCGAACTCCTTGTTTCGGAAGGTATACACCGTGGCGCCGATGAGCATCGACAGGATCATTGGCCGCAACAGTTCGCGCGGCAGCCAGGCCAGCGCCATCGCGCCGAAATAGGAACAGGCGAACGCCGCCAGCGCCGCCGGCAGGATCGTTCCCCACGGCATGGACACCCGCCGCGCGTAGCGCCAGGCGGCGTTGCCCGTCCCGAACACGCTGGCGATCTTGTTGGTGCCAAACAGGGTCGCCGGCGCTTCATGGGGAAAAATGGAAAACAGTACGGGAACCTGTATCAGCGCGCCGCCACCGACAATCGAGTCGATGAATCCGGCAAAAAACGCGCCCAGCGCCAGCGCGGATAACTGGAAGGCTTCGATGTGCAAGAGAACGCTCCGGTATTGAAGGATGAAAAATGGTGCGTCGATACAGCGGTACGCCGCTCTGGATATTTTGTCATTTTCAGAATAAGCGCCGCTGCGCGGCGGGCCAGGAAGTATCCAGAGAACGCGCCAGATCGGCCAAGCTGCGCTTGCCACGCGCTTTTCTTATCAACAGCGCCGCCTGCGTTTTGGCGTCCGGGAAAATGTAATGAACGTCCGATAAGCCAGGCGTCGGTTCGGCAATCTCAAGATCGTGTTTGAGTTTGGTCTCCAGCATCCCTGTAAGCACTTCGGCGGCGTTGAACAAAGATTTTTTCATCGTGTTGCCGTAAGTGAAGGTGTCTTCCATATCCACAAACCGCACGAGGTAATATCCTTCGTCATCCTGTCCGATTTTGGCGGGGTAACGAATCTCCATGATCTTTCCTTATTTCAGTTTGACGCCGGTTTGGCTGGCAATCGAAGCCAGTGTGCCGGGCGGCAGGTCACGCGTTCCATGAACCGGCACGAGAACGTTTTGGCTGCCTTTTGTCATGACATGGTGACGCCGACGATGTGATCGAGTGTCCATCCGGCGGCTTTGAGTTTGGCGAGTACCGTTTTTCCATCCATGTTGAATGGTATGCCATTTTTGATGTATAAGCGCGATTTACCGGATCGTCATATCAGGGTTGCCGCATTTGGCCGACGCAACCCGCATAGGTCGACCTGCGGGCTGTTTCCGCGAAGATCGCAAACAGGTTCTGAAGGCGCTCCGGGCGCGGACGAAAGCATCGATCAGGCGCTATAATCCCGCGCACGATTGGTCAACCAGGCGCGCGTCATGACCC
>JAITNL010000039.1 GCA_031290495.1 Accumulibacter sp. | reverse complement strand
GACTGAAACAAACCCCTTCCTGTTCCGCCAACCGGACAAATTCCCGACGTTCCTGATTCACCGTTCTTTCCCTCCAAAACATGGCAAAACTCCTGTTCGTTTCAACAGGAAATAGTGTTACCTATGTCCCGGCACATGTGTTACCTATGTGGCCGGTCTAAACACAGGGGCGGGGCACCTTCTCCCGCAAGGGGAGAGGAAAAATTGAGGGTAGGCGCGCGTTTGGACAAGCCGCGCGGCGGCGCAATCTGGCTTGTCCACGGTTTTCTACCATTATTTTGACTATCACCTAAAAAGTGGATAATGCTTTTCCGTTTGGAAAATGGGAGTTATCCATGCGTATCATGAAAATCGGAAAATCGGGAATCGACGCGTCGGTGGTCGGTATCGGGGCGTGGGCCATCGGCGGCGACAGCATGTGGGGAGCGAGCGACGACGCGGAATCGGTGCGCACCATCCATCGCGCGCGCGAGTTGGGCGTCACACTGCTCGACACGGCGCCGGCGTATGGACTGGGGCACAGCGAGGAGGTCGTCGGCAAGGCGCTGGCCGGACGGCGCGGCGAGTACGTGCTGTCCACCAAATGCGGGCTGCGCTGGGACGTCCATGAAGGCGCTTTCAGACAGGAGCGCGACGGCGCGCGTCTGGTGATCAATACCCGTCCGGAACGGATCGCCGAGGAAATCGAAATCAGTCTGCGCCGTCTGCGCACCGATTACATCGATATCTATATCGTGCACTGGCAGGAACAGCCTGAATTTCCGACGCCGATTGCCGACACCATGGGTTGCCTGACCCGGCTCAAGGAGCAGGGGAAAATCCGCGCGATCGGCGCGTCCAACCTGAGCGACGCGCAGTTTCTCGAATACGTGCAGGCGGGTCAGCTCGATCTGATTCAGGAGAAATACAGCATGCTCGACCGTGGCGCCGGCGACCGGCTGTTCGGTCTGTGCGGCCAGTACGGCGTGACCTTCCAAGCGTATTCTCCGCTGGAGCGCGGTATTTTGAGCGGCAGGATCACGGACAGATCGCAAGTATATATGGGCACGGCGCGCAGCCAAGTCAAATGGTTCGCGCCGGAAAATCTGGCGAAGATCGCGGCCTTGTCAGGCAAATGGGCGCCGCTGTGCAAAAAGTACGGCTGCACGATGACGCGGCTGGTAATCGGCTGGACGGCGGCGCAAGGCGACGGTGGCAGCGTCAGTGTTCTGTGCGGCGCGCGCAAGGCGTACCAGATCGAGGATAACGCCAGGGGTGGCGATGTCGTCATCGATACGGCGGACGTGGCCGCGATGCGCAAGGATGTCGAAGCAATCGCCTGAGACCGCTTTTTACAGCCGGCGGATTTTTTCCAGCAGCGCCGTCGTCGACGTGGGATGAATGAACGGGATCGACACGACCGTCCCGCCCCAGCCGGTAACTTCGGCGTTGCCGACGATTTTTTCGACCGGCCAGTCGCCGCCCTTGACCAGCACCTCGGGGCGGCAATCGAGGATGCGCGCCAGCGGCGTGTCTTCGTCGAACCAGGTGACCAGCGAGACGCATTCGAGCGCCGCCATCACCGCCGCCCGGTCGGTCAGCGCGTTGACCGGCCGGTCGTCGCCCTTGCCCAGACGCTTGACCGACGCGTCGGTGTTAAGCGCCACCACCATTGATTTGCCGAGCGCGCGCGCCTGCGCCAACAGCGTGACGTGACCGCGATGCAGGAGGTCGAAACAACCGTTGGTGAACACCAGCGGGCGCGGCAGTGACGCGACGCGCGCGGCAAGATCGACGGGAGCGGCGATCCGGGTTTCAAAAGCGGGGACGGGGAAACTGCTCATCGTTGAAGCGGCGTGGGCGTCACGGTGCCCTGGATTCAGCGGGCGCGGCGGTTTTCTGATTGGACGGCGCGTTGTCGAGCGCGCGCGCCTGCGCTGGCGTGATTAGCTCGAACAGCGGCACGACTTTCTTGACGCCGGACGTGGTGCGCGCGACCTGAATCGCCAGGTCCGCCTCGCTCGGAGTCACCATGCCGAGCAGAAACACGATGCCAGACTCGGTGACCACCTTGGTGTGCAGCGGATTGAATTGACCGTTATCGACCGAGCGGCTCTTGACCTTGGAGGTAACGAACGAGTCGTTGCTGCGATCGGCCAGCGAGGACGACGGCCCGACGATGAGATGGCCGTATACCCGCTGTACGTTCGGAATCTGCGCAATGATCGTTTCGACCTCGGCCTTGACTTCCTCCGAAGCCGCTTCGCCGGTGATCAGCACTTTGCGGTTGAAACTGGTGAAATTGAAGTGCCCCTGGTCGCGTAGTTTGTCGCCGACGCGAAAGCCGGCTTTCCATTCGATCGCTTCATCCTCGGTCTGCGTGCCCAGCGTGCGCCGGTCGATTGCCACCATGACGCCCGCGCCGACCCCCGTGGCGACGACCGGAAAGCAACCTGGCAGGGTGGCAAAGGCTGCGGCAAGCAACAGCGCGGCCATCGGTCTTTTTTTCATTCTTCGGCTCCCAATAACATGCAATCGATGCCATCGCACAGGCAGTGAATGGTCAGCAGATGGACTTCCTGGATGCGGGCGGTGCGCTCCGACGGAACGCATAGATGGATGTCGGTATCGCGCAGCATCAGGCCGATGTCTCCGCCGCCTTTTCCGGTCAGCGCCACGACGCGCAGATCGTTGTCGTGCGCCGCCCGAATGGCGGCGACGATGTTCGGCGAATTGCCCGAAGTGGAAATGGCCAGCAGCAGATCGCCGGACTGGCCGAGCGCGCGCACCTGCCGCTCGAAGACGGTCGGGTAGCCGTAATCGTTGGACACGGCGGTCATGATCGAGCTGTCGGTGGTCAGCGCGATGGCCGCCAGTCCCTGGCGCTCCACCTCGAAACGGCCAACCAGTTCCGCCGCGAAATGCTGGGCGTCGGCCGCCGAACCGCCGTTGCCGCAGGCGAGAATTTTGCCGTTGCCGACCAGCGTGCCGACCATCAGTTCGATGGCACCGGCAATCGGCGCCGCCAACGCGTCGATGGCGTCGAGCTTGGTCTGGGCGCTGTCGGAGAAATGCCGGCCGATACGGGAAATCAAATCCATGATTTTTGCTGGGGGATGAGAATGATGGGTTGTCAGTCTAACACTTGACGTTTGCCGCGACAGGTCTTGCCGTCTTGGCGGGCATTGCATTTGGCCGGTCGCATCCCCTTCTCACTGTTTTTACCCGTCATTCCCGCGCCAACCATTCCGTCTGTCTCATGCTCCGCCGCCCCGGCGATTCATGACCAGCGGATGCCTTGCGCGGCGCAAAACAGGATCGATTGGAAACTCGTGGCAGTGGGCGTTCGTGGGCTTGCCTTGGTAAAAAATCGCATCCACAATCCGTGTTTGACGACAGGATTTTATTTACGCGAGGCCGAACAGATTGTTGGGTTTCCGGGGCTTGCGATAAGGGGTTTTTACATGTTGGGTTTGTTGCGCAGGTTGTTTGGAGGTGTCGATACCGATAAAAAGGAGGATGTTTCGGCGACGGTTGCCGTTCGCGCGTCCGCCGACAAGGCGGCGGAAACCCGATCGGAAAACGAAAGCGGAAACATCGACGCCGCGTCCGACGACAAAGATACGCGCGATTCAGCCTTCTTTTGCCGCGAAGTGCTGGTGGGGCGCGACCAGAAAATTGTCGGTTACGAGTTTGGTTTTCCGCAACACCTGCAATCCAGCATCATGGAAAAGCGGGTGCGCGTGCGCCAATACTATGACGATCTGTTGCTGCGCCATCTGGCCGGGCTGGAACTGGATTCGTTTCTCGGTGACCGCCTCGCGCTGGTTGAAATTTCCCACGCCTCGCTGAAACATCCCTCGCTGGCGGTGCTGTTGTACAGAAAAGTCTCGTTATTGCTGAGTTTCCCCGAAACCGGCGTACTCGACGCGCGGACGCTGGCGGAAATAACGGCCATTGCCAAACAACTGCGCGACAGCGGCGCGCGCATCGGCCTGAAATGGCAATCCCACTGGCCGCGCAAGGCCGCCGATTTTCCAGTATTGCCGCAAGCAGACTTCATCCAGGTCGCCTGGCCGGATTGCGCGGACCCGGATTGTGCAGCGTTTTTTTCCGATTTACGGCGAATCGGCGTGCCGTCGGCGCCAATGAAGCTGATCGTTGGCGGTCTGCAAACACCGGACGATTTCTGGCAATGCTATCGTCTCGGCGCGGACTATTTTCGGGGCGTGTTCATCAACAACCGCGGCAAGAACAGGGGGACAAAAAGCACCATCAACCGGCTGCGTGTTTTACAGCTTCTGAACGGCTTGCGCCGGGATCCGGACGCTTCGCATCTGGAAGAAGAGATGAAACAGGACCCGGTCTTGTCCTACCGCTTGCTGGCCTACGCCAATTCTCCCCTGTTGGGGATGACCGACAAAGTGACGCATCTGGGGCGCGCCGTCACGGTCATTGGGCGCGACAACCTGTATCGCTGGCTGGCCTCGCTCCTGTTCAACGTGAACGACCCCAATTATTACGAATACGCCCTGACCGAACAGGCGCTGGCGCGCGCGGCGCTGATGGAGCGCCTCGGTAAAAACGCCAGCGGCGTCAAGCCGGACGCGCTGTTTCTCACCGGCCTGTTTTCCCTGCTGGATCAACTGATGAATAACCCGCTGGAAGAGCTGGTAACGCAAGTTCAGCTTGCCGCCGACATCCAGCTCGCGCTGATACGCCGGGAAGGCGTTCTGGCGCGTTTTCTCGCGCTTGCCGAAGCCTGCGAGCGCATGGATCCCGAAACCATCGAACAACACGCCGAAGCGCTGGGGCTTTCCTCGCGGACGATCAGTCTCGCCGTTTTTGACGCGCTTTCCTGGGCGCACGCGATGACCCAGCTGAACGAGGCGTGACGCTGTCACGCCCAAAAATCCTTTCCTGGCAGGCGGGTATAGGCTTAAGATAAGCGGATACGCCAAAGTAATACGCAAGCATCCGCGTGATTGTCTGACCGGCATCGCGCGAAATCAAAAATGTCGCCTCAGCCCGAAGATTTCCACGCTTTCAAAAAACGATCGTGTCCGTAAAACATTCCGCGCCTTCCCGCATCGTTATCGCGACCCGTGAATCGCGCCTGGCCCTTTGGCAGGCGCGGCATGTCCAGGCGCGGCTGCGGGCGCTTTATCCTGAAGCGCTGATCGAACTGCTGGGAATTACCACCAAGGGCGACCGGATTCTGGAACGTTCCTTGTCGCGGATTGGCGGCAAGGGCTTGTTCGTCAAGGAACTGGAAACGGCCTTGCGGGAAAAGCGCGCCGATCTGGCCGTGCATTCCCTGAAGGATATGCCGATGGACATGCCGCCGGGGTTCGCGCTGGCGGCGGTTACGGCGCGCGAAAATCCCTGTGACGCCTTCGTTTCAAACCGTTTCGCCGGGCTGGACGCCTTGCCGTCCGGCGCGCTCGTCGGAACGTCGAGTCTGCGCCGCGAAGCAATTTTGCGGGCCGCCTATCCGCGCCTGAAAATCGAGTCGCTGCGCGGTAATCTCGATACCCGTCTGCGCAAGCTCGATGCGGGAATGTACGACGCCGTCATCCTCGCCGCCGCTGGCCTGATCCGGCTTGGATTGGAAAATCGCGTCCGCGCCGTGCTGCCGCCAGAACAGTCCTTGCCGGCGCCTGGACAAGGCGCGCTGGGCATCGAGATTCTGGCGGCGCGCGCCGATGCCGCCGCTTGGCTGGAACCGCTGCGCGACGCGGCAACGGCGCGTTGTGTCCGGGCGGAACGCGCCTTCTCGCGCGCCTTGGGCGGCAGTTGCCGGATACCGCTGGGCGGCTACGCGATACTCGACGGCGACGTGTTGTACTTGCGCGGTTTCGTCGCCTCGCCTGACGGGCGGCGCGTCATTGCCGGGGAGACGCGCGGCGGACGGGACGACGGCGAGGCGCTTGGCCGGCAGCTCGCCAGCGATTTACTCGCGCGCGGCGCCGACGCGCTGCTCTCGGAACTGGCCAGCCGATGAACCGGACGCTACAGGGCAAACGTATCCTGGTGACCCGACCGGCGGGACAGGCGGTCGGTCTGGCCGCGCAAATCGCCGCGCGCGGCGGTGAGGCGGTCTGCTTTCCCCTGATCGATATTTTTCCGCCGGAAAGCTGGCGGGACGTGGATGACGCCATCGCGCGGCTGGAGGCGTTTGACCTGGTCGTGTTCGTCAGTCCGAACGCGGTGACGCGGGGACTTGAACGCGTGCTGTCCCGGCGTTCATGGCCGGCGGGTCTCGCGGCCTGCGCCGTCGGCCCCGGAACCGCCGCAAGGCTTTCGCAGGCCGGTATCCAGGACGTCATAGTTCCGCGCGGACGCTACGATTCCGAAGCCTTGCTGGCGCTCGATCCTTTGCGGGCGGAACGGGTGGCCGGACGCGCGGCGCTGATTCTGCGCGGCGACGGAGGCCGTGAAATCCTGGCCGAAACCTTGCGCGCGCGCGGCGCGCAAGTCGAATGCGCGGCGTGTTATCGGCGCGCGCCGCCGCCGGACGGAAGCCGCGTCGTGTCGTTGCTGCGCAGCGACGCGCTGGATGCCGTAACCCTGTCGTCCAGCGAGGGTTTGCGTAATCTGACGCAATTGCTTGATACTGACAGCCGCGCAAGACTGGCGTCCCTGCCGGTATTTGTTCCGCATCAGCGTATTGCCGAAGAGGCGGCGCGGCAAGGCTTGCGCCGTGTGGTGTTGACCGGATCGACCGACAGCGGACTGGTCATTGGCCTGTGTACTTACCGTTGGTTCAATCATGAATGATGAAATAAACGCTCAATCTCTCCCGCCGTCCTCCGGCGCGCTTCCTCCCGCCACGCCGGAATCCTCGCCTCCCCCGGCGAGTTCACCCGCCAAAACGGGACAAAGCGGGTTCAGCCCGTGGCTGATCGTTGCCGTGGCGGCGCTTGGTCTGACCGGCTGGCAGTGGATGGAAACGCGCGATCGGCTGGCCGATACGCAACAGGAAATCGCCAAGCGCCTGACCGAAAGCGACGCCGTGGTCAACGAAAGCCTGGCGCTGGCGGGACAGGCGCAAAAGCAGTTGACCGCGCTGCAAGGCAAGCTGGGCGAACTGGAAGGACGCCTGGCCGAATCGAAAAGCCAGCAGGAACTCCTGGGAACCCTGTATCAGAACCTCGCGCGCGGCAATGACGAATCGGTGCTGACCGAAATCGAGCAAAGCGTGACGCTGGCTTCGCAGCAGCTGCAACTGGCGGGGAATGTTCCGGTGGCCATTCTGGCGCTTGAAACCGCCGATACGCGCCTGGCCGACAGCAACAGGCCGCAGTTCATCAATCTGCGCAAGGCGCTGACGCGCGACCTGGAGCGCTTGCGCGCGCTGCCGCAACTGGATATCCCTGGTCTGTACCTGCGCCTGGAGGACGTCATCGACGCCATCGACACGTTGCCGCTGACGATCATCGCCCGTTTCCCCGATGAAAATCAGGCCGCGCCGCCCGACGCCGCGCCGTCGCCGATGCTCTCGCCGGAGTATTGGCGCGCGCTGGCGACCGACTTCTGGCAGGATTTTCGCGGTCTGCTGCGCATCCAGCGCATCGACCGCGCGGAACCGGCGCTGCTCTCGCCAGGACAGGATTTCTTTTTGCGCGAAAACATCAAACTGCGTCTGCTCGACGCGCGTCTGGCGTTGTTCGCGCATGATCGGCAGACTTACCAAAAAGAGCTTCACTTGGTCAGCGCCTGGATCGAGCGCTATTTCGATGGCAGCGAAAAAACCGTTCAGAACAGTCTGCAAGCACTCAGGCAGCTCGCCGCCACTGAAATCAACACCGAACTGCCCAACCTGAACGAAAGCCTGTCCGCGCTCAAAAGGTTTCGCGCCGAAAAGGAGCCGCGATGAAAAGCCTGTTCTGGATCCTGGCGCTTTTCGCGCTGGCCGTTGGCGTTTCGCTGGTCATGCGTGCCAACGAAGGTTACGTGCTGTTCGTCCTGCCGCCCTACAGCGCCGAAATATCGCTCAATCTGGCGGTTATTTTGACCGTGCTCGGTTTGGGTGTGCTCTACTTTTTCTTGCGCGCCGTGGCGCTGGCCATGGCGCTGCCCCGCCGGATACGCGAATCCATCGCTCGGCGCAAACGCGAGAAAGCGGCGGAAACGTTCGCCAAAGGCGCGCGTCTGTACTTGGCTGGCGAACAGCGCAAAGCCATCGACGCGGTGGCCGGCTTGCGCGGCGAAGGCGGCTGGCCGGCTCTGGCGGCCTTGCTTGCGGCGCGCGCCGCAAGCGAGCTTGGCGCGGTCGAAGAGCAGGAAAAATGGCAAGCGCGCGCCGCCGAACTCGATCCACGGATGAAATTACCCGCTGCGCCAGCCACGATCGAAACGGACGACAGCGCCGCTCCCGATGAGGCGGATATGGCGAAGAATTACAACGGTTCCCACAAATAATCGTTCCCAATGAATGCCTGAAAACCTGGATTCGGGGTTCGCTAATGAGTAGTGCGCTGTTACTCACCAGTCAGAAATAAGGTCTGCAAGGTTAGGGTTTATTGTGAGGACTGACGGTGATGAAGAAAGCGGGTAGTGAGGAAGTACGTCGCGAGTACGCAAGGACGCCTGACCTTGCACTTTCTGCCCGGCTGCGCCCCCGAACTCAATCCTGACGAACTGGTCTGGAGTTATGCCAAGCGCACGGGCGTCGCCAGAAAACCCCTCATGAAGGGCGAAAAATTGCAGTGGCGTGTGCATTAACAATTGCAGGAAATCAGTCAAACTCCAGCATCGATTCGCTCATTCTTTCAGCATCACGATGTAGCCTGTATTGCTGAATGGTGAGTAACGAGTTTTCATGCTCCGGCACTGGCCAGTCTTTTCCAATAAAAGCATGGGAAGGTGCGTAAATACCACACCGTCCGCCGATTTGGGGAGAATTTTGCGTGACGACGCTTTGCAGGCGATAAAAATGGTGTGAAAAATCAATTTCATTCAACAAGTAAACAGTGTTACCTAAAGCCATGTATAAAGTTATTGAACGTCTGCGAAGATGTATCAATTTCGCCACACTTTCTGCGAAAACCAGGACACCCCGTACAACAAGACGTTTTCGCTGCAACAAGGGACTCTCATGATCCACTCCCTGAATTTCGACATTCTCAAAATTGGCGGCGACAACGGCAACAAAATGCCCATCGCCAAACTACTTTGAAAATTCGCGACAGGCGTGATTTCAGGGCGACTGCATGAGTAGGCGGCAGTCAATACAGCAGATGCGCTCGCCGCGTCTCTTCCCACGCGGCCTCGTCGCGCGCGGCCAGCCGGTCGAGGTCGGCGGGCGTCGCGGCGGAATCGTCGACCCAGGCGCGCAGCGTTTCGCCGCCGTTGATCAGGTCGATGGCCAGGCGGTTACTTTCGTATTCGTAAACGAAATCACGCCACAGCGGATACTCCGGATACAAGCGGCGAATCGCTTTGAAGGCCAGCGCCTGCAAGCGCCAGGGGCGAAATTCGCGGTGCCGGTAGGCTTGGTCGTCGACGTGGATTTGCACACCGTCGCACAGCGCTCCGACGTGTTTGTGAAACGTCGGCTCGAAGCCGCATCGGCGCAGCCGGCAGCCGGCCAGCCAGTCCGGCGCAAGGGCGCGCATTTCGGCGATTACGGCGCTCGCGTTGATGTCCGGAGCGCCGAAGAGTTCGAGCGGGCGCGTCGTGCCGCGTCCCTCCGAGAGCGTCGTGCCTTCGAGCAGCACCGTGCCGACATAGCAACGCGCCATGAACGGATTCGGTGCGTTCGGGCTGGGGTTGATCCAGACACGCTCGCCGAGCGGCCAGCCAAAACCGGGCGCGGCGTCGGGTTGCCAGCCCTGCATCGGGATCACCTGGCAATCGACGTCCAGGCGGAACTCGGCGACGAACCAGCGCGCCAGTTCGCCCAAGGTCAGCCCGTGACGCATCGGCAACGGTCCCGCGCCGACGAAACTCTCCCAGCCGCGCTGTAAACACAGACCTTCGACCGGCCTCCCGACCGGATTGGGGCGGTCGAGTACCCATACCGTCTTGCCGTGTTGCGCCGCGGCTTCGAGCATGTACCGCAGCGTGGTGATGAAGGTGTAGATGCGGCAGCCGAGATCCTGCAGGTCGACCAGCAGGACATCGAAGGTGTCGAGCATGGCCGCCGTGGGCCGCCGCACTTCGCCGTACAGGCTGAACACCGGGATGCCGTGCCGGGGATCGAGGAAATCCGGCGATTCGATCATGTTGTCCTGCTTGTCACCGCGCAGACCGTGCTGGGGGCCGAAGGCGGCTGTCAGATGCAGGCCGGGCAGCGCCGCGAGGGCGTCGATGGCGTGCGTCAGATCAGCGCCGACCGACGCGGGGTGCGCGAGCAGGGCCACGCGCTGGCCGACGAGCGGACGGCGTAGCGCGGGATCGGCGAGCAGGCGGTCGAGTCCGAAAAGGATCATGGCTGGCGATTTGGCGCTCTGGTGTTCAGGCTTCAGGAAAATCTCTGCGACCGATCCCCTCGCAGCAAAAAGCCGCGGACGCGCCGCGGCTTTGCGGAACCGGTCTGGCCGCTTGACTCAGAGCATGCCTTTGACGGCATCGGCTTCGTCGGTCAATTCCTTGAGCGTCTTGTTGAGCTTTTCCTGGGCGAAGGCGTCGATGGCGATACCCTGGACGATCTTGTAGGAACCGGCCTTGCACTCG
>JAITNL010000015.1 GCA_031290495.1 Accumulibacter sp. | reverse complement strand
GTTGGAGGTTTATCCGTCATTCCGGTGTAAGCGGGAATACGTGCGGGCGTCTGGGGACACTGAAAACCTGGAGTTGGGATTCGCCAAGCGAATCCCAACAAAACTTGCGCGGGAATGACTGGGCAGTGAGATGGCACAGCGCCGCGCTCCGGTTAAGCGCCGCCCCGGTCAGATGCCATGACAAATGAAATCCGAATTGGATCGACAGGCTTGAATGCCTGTCGCTGATTTCTTGCCGCGTTTTGGTCACACCCAACAGACCGACGGTGTTTGAATCCGTTTCCCCGCTGTTTACCATTACTTTCAGACTTCCCACGCCAGTTCGCTGGACTCGAAAACCGGCCCTTCGCTGCATATACACCGGTAATCCGGGGTTTGCGGCGAGTGTTTTTTGCCGCTGGCGACGCAGCCAAGGCAAGCGCCAACGCCGCACGCCATGCGGCCTTCGAGCGAGACCTGGCAGGGCAGCGCCCGCTCGGCGGCGATTTTAGCCAACGCGCGCAACATGCCGTCTGGACCGCATGCGTAGAGCGCGGCCTTGCCTTTGAGCGCGTCGAGATGGTGATTCAGCACTGCGGTGACCAAACCGCGAGAGCCGAATGAGCCGTCCTCGGTCGCGCTGTGACATTCGACGCCAATGGCTTCAAAATCGGCAAGACACAACAAATCGCCGCGCGCGCGCCCGCCGGCGAACAGGCGCACCGGCGATTGGCGTTTGACCAGCGCCATCGCCAACAGATAAAGCGGCGCGAGACCGATGCCGCCGCCGACGAGCAATTTTTCCTCGCCGTCGCCGCCCGTGTCGAAACCGTTGCCCAGCGGGCCAAGAATGTTCACCGCATCGTTTTCGCGCCGGGCCGACAAGAGCGTCGTGCCTTTGCCGACGACCTTGTAAAGCATCTCGAACCAGAGTGGCGCGGAGCCGCTGTTTTTCACCGACATTCGCGTTCCGATGTTGAAGATCGCCAGGGGCCGGCGCAACAGCGGATCGATACCGTCGCTGACGCGCGCCATGACGAACTGGCCGGGTTTTGCCAAGGCAAATTCCGGCGGGGCGGTCAGACGAATACGCCAATAACCGGGAGAAATCTCGGCATTGGACAGAATCATGGCGGCGAATTGCATGTGGCATCTCCAGTGAGTTTCGGCTTGGCGGCTATCCCGTGGAATGCGGAATACGGCATTGAACGTGGATGATGAAGCGATGTATTGTCGATGGAACTTGCAATCGCGGTCAAACCCGTGCCAATGCCTGGTTTTATAGCACCTTTGACCAGGCAACGCCCAGCCAGAGCACGGTGCCGTGCTTTTCCCCATCCCCGTCATTTCCGCAAAAGCGGGAATGACGGGTAAAAGGCGGCAGAGAAGAGAAACGGCTTGTTTCATTTCAATCAGCGTGAAACATTACACCGGTAATTCAGTTTCTTTTGGAGTGCCACATTCCTGACCATGCACCGCAATCCGTTGAGCATATGTGAACGCCGCGTCGACCATGGTCAATCGGGTCACGCCGATTGAATACAGCGTCTTTCTGTTTCATCATCATACGGCATCCCCCCCTGCAAAATCACCCAATCCGGCAAACGTCCCCACACATGCCGCGGCCTGAAAATCGAGCCGGATAAAATCCATATCGTCTGACACGGATAGATCGGCAAGCTTGCCGGAAACCAGAAAAGTGGGGATTCCACGTTATGCTAAGGACTTCTTGAGGATGACTTCATGAACGTTTCCAGTCTTCAACCCTGCCACGGCACGCATAACCATGCAAAATAAATCTTTCGAGAACAAGTTTTTCAGCCCCGCCTTCCTTGGCGACGCGGAACAAAAAGGCGTCTGGCGGACGCCGCCGATCAAGGCGCTGCTGCGCCAGTGGTGGCGGGTAGCGTATGCGGCGCGGCAGAACTTCGCGGTCGACGTCGCCACCCTGCGCCGTGACGAAGCGGCGCTTTTCGGTCACGCCGACGACGATGGCGCAAACCGCAGTCTGGTGCGCTTGCGACTGGATCGGTGGGATGAGGGCAAGCTGAAAAAGTGGGATGCCCTGAGCAAGGTCAAACATTCTGAAGTTCCCGTGCCCGTTGATGTGGGGCTCTACCTGGGTTATGGCCCGGTGACTCTGCCAAAAGGCGTAAAAGAGCCGCAGCTTAAAAAAGGTGCGGCAATCCATGCCGGCGAATCTGCCGAATTGCGTCTTGCTTACCCCGAAAAACATGCCCCATTGCTGGATTATGCCCTGTGGCTTATGAACCGTTTTGGTACTTTGGGCGGACGCAGCCGCAACGGTTGGGGGAGTTTTTCGCTTACCGAAAAAGAAGGCACCGCCCCCTTACAGGGGAAACTCCCTGTGCGTGACTGGAAAGACTGCCTTGGTCTCGACTGGCCGCACGCCATTGGCAAGGATGAAAAAGCCCCATTGATCTGGAAAACGCCGCCGTTCCGTGACTGGAAAGCCGTCATGACGGAGCTGGCGAAGCTGAAGATCAAGCTCCGCACGGAAAAGTTTCCATTTACTGCTGGTAATGACAGGCTTTGGCTTGCCTACCCGGTAACACACCACAACGCATGGGGCGGAAGTCTGCGCCTCCCCAACAGCCTGCGCTTCAAAGTGCGCCCAACAGATCAAGGTCTTGTTGGCCTCATTTTCCACGTTCCTTGCCTGCCTCCCGCAGAATTTCGCCCTCAAAAAGCAATTGTTCAACAAGTCTGGCAGCAGGTTCACCAATTCCTCGACGCCGCTGGTTCTGGCGTTTCCCGGAGCGATTCATGACTCAAAATACAAACCTCTGGCAAGCCAAAACCGCCGCCCGCCTGCACGACCCGGCGGAAAAGGCGCTGGTGTTGTTCCGCGATCCGAAGGGACACGAAGGCGGCACCAGTAAAGAATTGCGCGATTTGTTCGGATTGGACGAAGCAATGGAGCCAACAGTCACACGCGCCGATTGGTGGGCGGCTGCCGGAGATCGTCCGAAATGGCCGTCGCAGAATCTCGAAATCCGCACGAAAACCGGTGAAACAAAAACCATCAAATCTGATGATTTTTCTGTGCGTTGGTACAGAGAGCCTGTGTTGATCCATCCGTTGACTGGGCAAAAATTCGACCTCAGGACTCTGTTTGATGGCGAAATCGGCGACATCAAAGCAGGCAGCCTCGCGCACCACAAACGTTTGCACCAGAAAACGGCAGATGGCACAACCGACTGGCAAAAAACCTTGCTCGCCCTCTGGCGCTTTGCGCCGGAAAAACCGGACAACGCTATCGACATCGCCCAACTCGGCGCGCTCTGGCACTTGCTCCCTGCCGATACGCGCATCCCCGACCATTCGATCTGGGATCACCTCGATCTGACTTCCGCCTTTGTCGGCGCATTTTCCGGCGACGAAAACGGCGAAGCCGCGCTGCTGACCATGTCCATTGGCCCCGTGCAGAGCTTTAGGAACCGTTAAATAACAACTTAAATATTTATTGATTTTATGGCATACTGTGTCCATCAACTTATATGAGGAGGTGGGGCAATATGGAACAACGTATCAAAATGATGTTACCACAAC
>JAITNL010000188.1 GCA_031290495.1 Accumulibacter sp. | reverse complement strand
GTGCCTTTGGGATAATCCAACTTGATTTCTATTTCATCGCCTGTTTGGATCATGCTCACGATATATCACGGTTTTGAAAAACCGAGTGTCGTTTCTAAAAATTCTTTCTCGTCCATTTTTATAGCCTACTATTTTACACTTGTGCTGCCCACCGCCACGGAATAGCGAAAGACCAAAAAAAAGAAAACGCCCCAACGAGTGCGCTGAAAAGTGCGTTTGAAGAACGCGGGGAGAACGCTGGCATCGTTATGCCTGTTTGCTTGCGGTTTCATGATCCTTTTCCCTGAAAGTGAGAAATGAGTGAAAAAACGAAAAAACGCGGTGATTATACTCAAACCGATGCCTGGTCATGGCTTTTCATCAAAAATGGCGGCGGAATGGGTACGGATTTACAGGCGTTCATGAACTTCAACCATTGCTTGCGGTAACGCTGTCTGATTGTCGAATGGAATCGAGTTTCCACTCCCATTTTTTTCGCTTGTAAAGCAGGCCGGACAGATTGAAAACTCGCGACAGTTTTTATTTCGGCGCTGTCCGGGGCGGCACTGAATATCTGGGGCGAGAGCGTGAAGCGGACGGCGGCGGTATTTGCCGCCACGTATTTTCAGCTCCAGCCCGGCGGGCAGTTCCTGGAATCGCGTAACGAATCTGAAAAACTGCTAAAGTTGTCCCTGTCCGCGCCGATACCAATCCGCGAACACGAAATTTTTCGAGGCATGTCATGAAGATCGAACAATCAACGCAACCGGTCAACACACAAGCTCCCAAGGAGACGCGCCGCCCCACGGCGAAGAAAGCGGGAAACGCCGCCAGGGATGTTGAACTGAGCAGTCTCGCGGCCCAGTTGTCGGCCTCCGATAACGAGACGCCGTTTGACGCCGGTCAGGTCGCCGAGATCAGGCAGGCCATTTCCGAGGGGAGATTTTCGATCAACGCGAGCGCCATCGCCGACCGCCTGATCGTCTCCGCCAAGGAACTGATCGGTTCCCAGCATTCGTCTTGATGCGCATCATGACCGCGCCACTTGCTGAATTTCTGAAAATCGCCGCCAGCGAAGCGGACTTCGTTGAACAATTCGTTCGCCTTCTGGAACAGGAAAAAACGCTGCTGACCGAGGGGCGCACCGAGGCGCTTGCCGCTGTCGTCGAGAAGAAAGAACAACTGGCGGCAAAACTCAACGCGCTGACGCAACAGCGCGGCCGCCATCTGGCCGAGCACGGATTTACTCCCGACCGCAACGGTATGACGTCCTGGTCGGACAGGCATCCAGAGCAAAAAGAGGCCATCGCCGCCTGGAATCGCACCTTGTCGTTGGCCGCGCGGGCGCAGGAACTCAATCGTTTGAACGGACAATTGATTCAGCTGCACATGCAGCATACCGGCCAGGCGCTTGAAATCCTGCTGCGCAAGGATAACGGGCTGGACCTCTACGGTCCCGACGGGCGCTCGACGGCCTTGGGAAACCAGCAGATCAACGACACCATCTGAGTCGTTTTTGCTTATCTCGCCGGGGCTGGATTGCTTTCCATATCGATCTCCCGGCCCTTCTCGGCAGCGTTTGAATCGATCAGAATCGTCACCCTGCGGTTGCGCGCGCGTCCTTCGGCCTGGTCATTGGGTTCGACGGAACGCGTGTCGGCGTAGCCAATCGCCGTGAGCCGGTCGGGCGAAACGTCCGACTCGACGAACAGGCGCAGTACGGTCGTCGCGCGTACCGCCGAAAGCTCCCAGTTGGACGGAAATTGCGGCGTGCTGATCGGGATGTTGTCGGTATGCCCTTCGATGGTGATCGGAAAATCCGTCGGCGCCAGCACCTGGGCAATCGCGAGCATGGCCTTGGACGATAGTGGGTTCAGAACGGCTTGTCCGGGCGCGAACAGGATGCTGTCGTTGATTTCGATGGTTACGCCGCGATCGGTCTCGACGACTCGTACCTTGCCCTCGTCGATCAGCGGCGCCATGACTTCAAGCAGTTCCTTGGCTACGTCGCGCATCGTGTCGCGGCGTTTCTGCTTTTCAACCTCGGCTTGCCTTGCCGCCTGAGTCTGCTGATTCTGTTTCTGTTTCTGCAGCGTGGGAATCGGCGGCGTGACCATGACCGGAACGGGCGTTGCGCGGTTGATCTCGACGTTGCGGAACGCCGCCGTCACCGAATCGCTGAGCACCCGGTACTTTCCCTCATTGACCGTGGATAGCGCGTACATGACCACGAAGAAGGCGAACATCAAGGTGATGAAGTCCGCGTAGGACACCAGCCAACGCTCGTGGTTGTCGTGCGGCTCTTCGGGTTTTCGGCGGCGCGCCATGATTAGAGGATGTATCCCTGCAAGCGGATTTCGATGATGCGCGGATTGTCGCCGTTGGCAATACCGACCAGCCCGTCGACGATCATTTCGCGCTGGACGATGAGACGGTCGATGTGCGCCTTGAGTTTGTTCGACATCGGCAGAAAAACCAGATTGGCGAGACCAACGCCGTAGATCGTCGCGACGAAGGCGACGGCGATACCAGCTCCGAGTTTCGATGGATCGGAAAGATTTTCCATGACGTGGATCAGCCCGAGCACCGCGCCAAGGATGCCGATGGTCGGCGAATAACCGCCCGCGGCTTCCCAGATCCGCGCCGCCCGCTTCAACTCCTGTTCATAAATGTCGATATCCACTTCCAGGATTTCGCGCAAGCGTTCCGGCTCGGCGCCGTCAGCCAGCAGCTGCAAGCCTTTGCGCGCAAAAACGTCGCGCGTCTGGCTCATGCTGTTTTCCAGCGCCAGCAGACCCTCGCGCCGGGAAAGCTGGCTCCAGCCGATGATCTGCCGGATGATCTGCCGTGTGTCGATCAACGGCGGAAACCAGACCCACATGGCCATGCCCAGGCCGCGCGTGAAAGTGGCGTAGGGACTTTGCAGCATGACCGCGCCCGCGGTTCCGCCAAGCACGATCAACAGGGCGGTCGGCTGGAACAGCGAAGCAAGGTGCCCGCCTTCGAATACCTGCCCGCCAACGATGGCCATCAGACCGACCATCAAGCCGATGACGCTGATTTTATCCATTGTCTCCAGCCTTCCTGTTTCTGGAACTCCCCGCGATTCGCGCGCGCAATCTGGTGATCGCCTGCGCGTGTAACTGACTGACCCGCGACTCCGTCACTCCCAGGATTTCCCCGATCTCGCGCAGGTTGAGATCGTGCTCGTAATACAGGGACATCGCCAGTTTTTCCCGTTCGGGGAGCGATTCGATTCCCAGCACGAGCAGCTTTTTCAGATTTTCGTCTTCCAGGATTTTGGCGGGATCTCCGTCGTTGTCGACAAAATGCCGCTCCAGAAAATCGTCGCCATCCACATCGGCCAGATCCTCGAACGAGACGATCTGATGCCCGCGCGCGTCCTGCAGCGTCTTCTGGTAATCGGTCAGCGGAACACCCAGCGCCGTGGCCAGTTCATCCTCCGAAGGCGCGCGTCCGAGTTCGTGTTCAAGCCGGGTAATCGTCCGTTCGATCTGACGCAGTTCCCGGCGCAGACCGCGCGGCAGCCAGTCGTTGTCGCGCAGTCCGTCGAGCATTGCGCCGCGGATACGCTTTGTCGCGTAGGTTTCAAACTGCGCGCCCATCCCGGTCTCAAAACGGTCGATGGCGTCGAGCAGCCCGATCATCCCGTTCTGCACCAGATCGTCGGCCTGGATATTGGACGGGAGACGCGCCATCAGGTGATAGGCGATACGCTTCACAAGTGGAGCGAAACGCTGTACCAGCTGATTTTTGTTGAGCTGACCTGCTGCGTTATACATGGCCCATGCCGGTCAGGCGTAAATGGCGACCGGATCGATATGACGGCTCAAGTGTAACAGGTGCTGGACGAATTGTTCGAGTCCGTCGACTTCCTCATCGGGTAATTGCCAATCCAGCAAATCGCTCGCCAGGGCGCGGCAGGCTTTCGCCGCTGGCGATTCCGGATACAAGCTGTCTACCGGCTGGCACAGCGTCGCGGCTCGCCGCAGGTGTTCGTCCAGCGGAATACATCCGGCGAACGCCAGCCGCGCAAACCGCTGACCGTTGGTCACCCGCTCGATATTGCCGAAGACCGCGCGGCCTTCTTTCTCGCCGCGCGCGCCGTTGACCAGTACCCGATAGTCGCGCCGGGCGTAACAAAGGCTCACTTTTTTGATCAGCGCGTAGGCTTCGGTGATCGACGCGGGCGTCGGCGCCAAGACGACGACGGCATCGTGCGCGGCCAGCCCGAACGGTGAAAAACCGAGCGGATGAGCCGCTGAAGTATCGACCAGAATCACGTCCGGCGGCTCGTCCAGGGCGCAAAGCGCCCCGACCAGAGCCTGTCTTTGCGCTTCGTTCAACTTGCCGAGCTGTCCGGCCGCGCCAGCCGCGGGCAATACCTGAATCCCTGGCGCGACGCCGAGCAATACGTCGGTCATCGGATGTTCACCCCCGATGACGTGCGACAGGTCATGGCGCGCGGTCATGCCAAAACACGACGCGATGGTTCTTCGCCCGACGTTTTCGTCGAACACCAGTACGGACTTGCCAAGTTGCGCCAGACAGGACGCCACATTGGCGACCAGCAGACTTTTTCCCACGCCCGAACTGCCGGCGGCGAAGCTGACGACGCGCAGACGTTCACGCGCGAACAGACGCCGCAACCCATCGGCCTGATCGGCGTAATGCTTAACCATAACGCCCTCCGCTCGCGGCGGCGTTGGCGCTGGCCATCAACAGCCGGGGTTCGATCTCGCCCAGCCGATGCGGCGACGATTTAGGCAAATCCTTGAACGCCCGATGCAACAGATAAGACCGGTTGGGCAAATGCAAGTCTTCGGGGACGCGCTGTCCGTTGGAAACGTAGTGCAGCGGCAGACGATGCCGGATGATCACGTCCAGCGAACCGGCCAGACTCGCCGCCTCGTCGATCTTGCTCAGGACGCACCCGACGACGTCCGGCCCCTTGTAAACATTCACCACGTCGTCCAGCGTATCGCCGGATCCAGTGGCGGCCAACAGCACCAGACGCCTGACTCCGTTGTGTCCGAGCATGGCGATCTGTTCCTCGACCATCCGGTCGCGCTGACTCATGCCGATGGTGTCGATCAGCACCATGTGTTTGTGCGCGAGATTCGTCAGGGTCTGCTGCAAATCCTCGGCATCCCTTACCAGATAGACCGGCACGTGGAGAATGTGCCCGTATTTCTTGAGCTGCTCGTAGGCGCCGATCCGGTAGTCGTCGGTGGTGATCAGCGCCACCTCCTTGGCGCCGTAACGTTCAACGCAGCGCGCTGCCAGTTTGGCCGTGGTGGTGGTCTTGCCGACACCGGTCGGCCCGACCAGGGCGTATATGCCGCCGCGATCGATGATGTCGTTTTCCTTGCCGATGGTCAGCAGGGAACGGTCGGCGGCGGTCTTGGCCCAGTCAAGCGCCTTCGCCGCGTCGAGTTCGCGCGGCAGACCGGTCAGCAAATCATGCGCCAACCGGGGAGAAAAACCGGTATCCAGCATCTGCCGCAGAATTTCGGTCTTGATCGGTTCGCAACGCGCCGCCTCGCCGTAGGCGATACCGGCCAGATGCTGCTCGAACATCCGGCGCAGGTAACGCACTTCTTCCATCACCTCGGCGGAGACGATTTCCGCCTCTCGCACGGCTTGCGGCGCGGGACGTTCGAGGTGCGGCATGGGACGCGGCGCCAACGGCGGAACGCCTCCCCGCGCCCGGTTCCTGTTGGTGGCTTGTTCGGAAATGCTTACGGTGTAATCGTCCGAACGCGATTCCGTTTTCCATCCGCCCGGATCGACCGCCATTTCCAGATCGTTCGCGGCGACCGCCACGATTTCCATGCCGTTGGACGTGGCGCGCCGGGACAGGATGTAGGCGTCCGGGCCAAGCAATTCCTTGGCTTTGCGCAACGCCTCCCCGGCCGAGGGGGCGACGAATTTCCTGGCGTTCATGTTCATGCTTTACCCCCAATGATCGAGGTGACTTTGATAATCTTGTTTTCCGGCACTTCCGCGTGGGCCAGTACCTTGAGTTGAGAAATGCCGCGCCGCAGAAAACGCGACAACAGCGTGCGCAGATTTCCCGGAACCAGCAGTACGGCGGGCAAGCCGAGCGCTTCCTGCCGCTGGGTCGCCGCCACGGTTTCGCGCACCAGCGTGTCGGCCAGACTCGGTTCGATGCTGGCGCCCTCTCCGCCGCCGGCGATGGCCTGCGCGAGGATGCGTTCGAGCTGCGGATCGAGCGTCATGACCTGCATTTCGTCGCCGCCCGGATAAAACTGCTGCACGATCGAGCGGCCCAGCGCGATGCGCGTCTGCGCGGTCAGCGCCTCCACGTCCTGCGTACGCGGCGCGTATTCGGCCAGCGTTTCGATGATCGTGCGCATGTCCCGGATGGGGATGCCTTCGTCGAGGAAATTTTGCAGCACTTTTTGCAGTACGCCGAGCGGCAGAATCTTGGGCACCAGATCTTCGACCAGCTTGGGCATTTCCTTGGCCAGGTGGTCGAGCAGCGCCTGTGTTTCCTGACGCCCCAGCAATTCCGCCGCGTGCGACAGGATCAGGTGATTGAGATGCGTCGTCACCACGGTACTGGCGTCGACCACGGTATAGCCGAACGCCTGCGCCTGTTCGCGCAAGGACATGTCGACCCAGACCGCCGGCAGCCCGAACGCGGGGTCCTTGGTCGCCGTGCCCGACAACTGCCCAATCACGCGCCCCGGATTGATCGCCAGCAAGCTGCCGGGGAACGCTTCGCCCTGTCCGACTTCGACGCCCTTGAGCAGAATCCGGTAGGCGTTCGGCTTCAGTTCGAGGTTGTCGCGAATATGCACGGGCGACACCAGAAAGCCGACATCCTTGGCGAATTTCTTGCGGATGCCACGAATCCGCCGCAACAGTTCTCCGTCCTGCGCCTTGTCAACCAATGGAATCAGCCGATACCCCACTTCCAGGCCAAGCACGTCGAGCGGGGCTACGTCGTCCCAACTCGCGTCCTGGGACTCGGACTGCGCGGCGGCGGCGGCTGGCGCGGCCTTGACCTGAACGGGTTTGTCGAGCGCCTGTTTCCTGGACGTTTCCCAAGCCATGAAACCCAGTCCGCCAGCCAGCAGCAGAAAGACGAAATTCGGCATTCCGGGGACCAGCCCCAACAGGCCGATGATCGCCCCGGACAAACCAAGCACCTTGGGATTGTTGAACAGCTGCCCGATGAATTGCTGCGACAAATCCTGGCTGTCGCCGACGCGGGTCACGACCATGCCCGCCGCGATGGAAATGATCAGCGCCGGAATCTGCGCCACGAGACCGTCGCCGATGGTCAGCAGGGTATAAGTTTTGGCCGCCGTGGCCAGATCGAGACCGTGCTGCAGCATTCCGACGACGAGGCCGCCGCCGACGTTGATCATCATGATCAGAATGCCCGCCACGGCGTCGCCGCGAACGAATTTAGAGGCGCCGTCCATCGACCCGAAAAAATCCGCTTCTTCGGAAATCTCGCTGCGCCGCCGCCGCGCTTCGTCCTCACCGATCAGCCCGGCGTTGAGATCGGCGTCGATGGCCATCTGTTTGCCGGGCATCGCGTCCAGCGTGAACCGCGCGGCCACTTCGGCCACCCGCCCCGCGCCCTTGGTGATGACGACGAAATTGATGATCACCAGAATCGCGAACACGACGATGCCGACCGCGTAATTGCCGCCGACCAGAAAGTGTCCGAAGGCGTCGATGACCCGTCCGGCGGAGCCTGGACCGGTATGCCCTTCGAGCAGAACGACGCGGGTCGAGGCTACGTTGAGCGACAGACGTAACAATGTGGTAACCAGCAATACCGTCGGAAATACCGAAAAATCGAGCGGCTTCATGATATTGATGGTGACCAGGATGACGACGATCGAGATGGCGATATTGAAGGTAAAAAACAGGTCGAGCAGGAACGGCGGCAGCGGCAGCACCATCATCGACATGACCAGCATGATCAGCAACGGACCGGCCAGTTGCCGCAAACCAGCGCGGTTGAAGATGTTCTGGAGACTGGCGGCGGCGCTATCCATTTACCACCTCCGGAAGCATCTTCGCGGGAACCGGGATGTCGCGCGGCGGGAACGGATAATTGCCGCCTTGCCGACGCCATTGGGAAAGCTGATAGACATACGCCAGCACTTCGGCCACGGCTGCGTAAAGCGGCGACGGAATTTCCTGATCGAGTTCGGCGTGGCGGTAAAGCGCCCGCGCGAGCGGCGGCGCTTCAAGCAACGGCACGCCGTGTTCGGCGCCAATCGAGCGGATTTTTTGGGCAATCTCGCCCATTCCCTTGGCGATTACCTTGGGCGCGCGCATACCGTTTTTGTACGCCAGCGCTACGGCAAAATGCGTCGGGTTGGTGACGATCACGTCCGCCGCCGGAACCGCGCTCATCATCCGCCGGCGCGCCGCTTCGCGCTGCAGACTGCGAATCCGCCCCTTGACTTCTGGATTGCCCTCCATTTCCTTGTTTTCGCGCTTGACCTCTTCCTTGGACATTTTCAGCTTTTCGTAGTATTGCCAGAGCTGGAACGGCACGTCGAGCGCCACGATGATGACCATCGACAGGACAATCACCAGAAAACTGTAATTGATCAGATGCCCGGCGTTCGCCAGCCCGTCATCGACCGTCTGGCCCAGCAACGACAGGATTTCCCCGCGCTCCGACCACAGTACGCAAACCGCGACACCGCCGATCAGCGATGCCTTGGCGACGCTTTTGACCAGTTCCTGCAAACCCGACCAGGAAATGATCCGCGTCAGCCCCTTGAGCGGATTGAGGCGCGTGATATCCGGCATCAGCACCTTGGTCGAAACGTTCCAGCTGCCGAGAAAGAACGGCGAGGCGAGCGCCGCAACGACCAGGGCCAAAATCAGGGGGCCGAAGGAAATCAAGGCGTCGAGCGAAATATCGAAAAGCCGCGCCAGCATGAGATCGGGATCACGCAGGACCTGCCCATCGAAAGTCAGGCCGCGTTTCATGATGTCCGTAGTGCGCCGCATCATCCAGCCGCCCACAGTCCAAAACGCCACCGCCGAAACCAGGAGCAACAGGAAAGCGCCAACTTCCTTGGAGCGGGGAACTTGCCCATCCTCACGAGCCTGCGAGATTCGTCTCGACGAGGCAGGTTCAGTTCGTTCGACATCGCTTTCTTCAGCCATCTGCGGTTTCCAGTGAGTTAAGCTGTATTATATGAAAAAACTTTAATAAATAAAGGTGTATGAGATTTTATTTATGCTGATTCTCGAATAGCGGCAAGATTACAACAAGGTTTTTCAAAAAGCAAAGAAAAAAACAGAAAATTCATGCTCCCGGCGCAAATTTTCAGGTTGTCCTGTTTGGCAACGCGCAAGGTGTCAGCTGGTCATCGCGTCACCGCCGGGGTAAACCTGCAAATCCCGGTCGTTCGACAGCGCTGCCATTGCGTCAAGGCGGAGGTTTTTGACGCTCCCGCCCTGGTGCTTCACGCGACGGCGATAGGTGGGAACAGGGACAGCGAGTAAAATAATCGCCCATGAAAATTCTCGCTTTCGAAACCGCGACCGATCCGGGTTCCGTTGCGCTTTGGCTGGATGGACGGGTCGTCGCCCGCGATTGCCCGCGTGAATTATCCAATTCCGCGGCTTTGCTGCCGGTTGCCGAGGCGGCGCTGAAAATGGAAGGGCTGGGTTTTTCCGATCTTGATGGAATCGCTTTCGGCATGGGGCCGGGGTCGTTCACCGGGCTGCGCGTGTCCTGCGGTGTGGCGCAAGGATTGTCCATGGCCCGCGATCTGCCGCTGCTCGGCGTCGGTACGCTCGACGCCGTGGCGCTGGCGGCGGGCGGCGAACGTGTACTGGTCGCGCTCGACGCGCGTATGGGCGAGGTGTATTACGGGCTGTTCGTCGACGGGATTCGGCGCGGCGAAATCGGCGTCTGTCCGCCGCAATGCGTGCCGCTTCCCGAGTCTTCCGGCTGGCTGGCTTGCGGTAACGGGCTGTCGGTCTATCCTTGTTTGCGCGAGCGTCTGGCTGGGGCCGTCGCTCGATGGCAGCCGGAGATACTGCCGCACGCTGAATTTGTCGCGCGCCTGGCGGCCCCGCGCATGGAGCGGGGCGAGCGCATCGACGCGGCTGACGCCGCGCCGCTCTATGTGCGCGACAAGGTGGCCAAAACCGTTGCCGAGCGCCTGGCCGAGGGGCGTCGGGCCTGATGAACGCGGTACTCGAACCGGTCGTCGAAATGCTGCCGATGAGCGCGCGCGATATCGATGACATCCTGCGCATCGAGTACCGCGTTTATTCGCATCCGTGGAGCCGCGCGAATTTTACCGACTCGATCGACAGCGGTTACAGCTGCTGGGTATGCCGCGTCGGGGGCGAACTGATCGGTTATTTCGTGCTCATGCTGGCCGTCGACGAGGCGCATCTGCTCACCATCGGCGTCATCGAAAAACGTCAGGGTTTGGGCTTTGGCGCGCGTTTGCTGCGTCACGCGATGGAGGTCGCGCGGCTGGGCGGCGCGGCAACGCTGCTGCTCGAAGTCCGCCCGTCCAACGAGCGTGCCTTGGCGCTGTATCGTCATTTCGGCTTTCGTCAGATCGGCGTTCGTCGCGGCTACTATGCCGCGTCCGCCGGGCGCGAGGACGCGCTGGTGCTGGCCCGCGCCCTTGAGGAGATTCGCGCATGAGTCCGCCGCGCCAGGCCATTCTCGCTGAAATTGGCTTGTCTCCGCTGTGGGTGCGGCGCGATGTTCCGCCCGTCGCGCGCCGAGCGGAAGACGCGCCGGCGGCGGCGCGGAGAATTGAAACTGTTCCGCCCGCCGCGCGTGGGGCGGAACCGCGCGCGCGTTCCGCCGCGCCGCCGCCGGTCAGCCGGGGGATCGCCGTACCGGATGCTCGTCCGATTGCCGCGCCTCCGACGGAAAAGACGCTGGCGACTGTGGACGTAGACCCAACGCTTGTCGCCGGCATGGGATGGGAAGAACTGCGTCAGGCCATTGCCGAATGCCGCGCGTGCGGGTTGTGCAAGGCTCGCCAGCAGACCGTTCCGGGCGTGGGCGACGAAAATGCGGCGTGGCTGTTCATCGGCGAAGCTCCGGGTGCCGAGGAGGACGCGCGCGGCGAACCTTTCGTCGGCCCGGCTGGCCGCCTGCTCGACGCCATGCTCGCGGCCATCGGTCTGGCGCGCGGCAAGGATGTCTATATCGCCAACGCCGTAAAATGCCGTCCGGTCGACAATCGCACGCCGGAAAACGCGGAAATGGCGGCGTGTTTTCCTTACCTGAAGCGGCAGATCGCCTTGATCCAGCCGCGCCTGATCGTTCTGCTCGGCCGGGCGGCGGTCAATGCCGTGCTGGGCGAGGACAAAACGCTGTCCAGTCTGCGCGGCAAGACGTTGATCTACCGCGACGGTGATCGTGAGATACCGGTACTGGTGACTTATCATCCGGCGTATCTGCTGCGCAACCTGCCCGACAAGGCCAAGAGCTGGGAAGACCTGTGCCGCGCGCGGACGGCGATGCGTGAGTTGCGCGAGCGGTAGACAGAATGGTTGGAGCGGCTTACGCACCCACGAAAACCAGGTGCCGTTTGAAGCGTACTTACAGTCCGAGCGTCATGGCGCTGACGGGCGTTCCGCCTTCCGCGAGAATTTCGTCGAAGCGCGTCAGATAGGGACGGCACTCGGCCGCGTCGTCGACGATGGCCCGTGACCGGGCGTGATCCTGATCAATACGGATCAGCGCGTGACGATCGTCGGACAGGAGCATCGCGCCGGTCAGACGCCTCACTTGCGGCGCGCATTCCCAAACCTGCATCGCGTGCGGAAAATCGGCGAGCAGCTTGAACAGGCGCGGGCTATTGTTGCGCAAGGGAGCGACGTTTTTCAGCACGATCTGAAGCGTGTTGCGCGGCGCGGCGGTCAGAAAACCGCGCAGGAAAAGAGCGTTTTCCGGGTTTTCCAGGCACGGATTGACCAGATCGGGATCGAAAATCCGGATACTCCGCGTCGCCGCGAGCAACGTTTGCCGCACAGCGTTACGGTAGTCGGACCAATGGGTAATCAGTTCCGTATTCATTGCGCTACTGTCCGGTTAAATGAAGGTGTGAATCGTTGAAGGAATGTCACGAGTTTTCAGACTTGTCCGGTTTTGCGGTTTTTGAATTGTCCGCTTTTGTGTGCCATCTGCCAACGGCTGGAGTCCGACATCCCCTTCCAGGCTGCCACGGTCGATACCCAGGTCGTAAGAAATGGGTATTCAACCTTCGCACATCTTCTTGCGGGAGGGGTTTCAAACCGGAGTTGGTTTTACGCGGGTTTGACCGCGATTATCCGTTCCAGCAACAGCACACCACTGCGCCATGGATAATAATTTCCCACCCGTCAACGCGTTTGATATAATTTTGCCGGGAGTATTGAGTTTCTGTGCCCAGAGTGTCGAAGCGCTCAGCTTCCCCCACGAAGATGGACGAAACGTACACAATCAACAAAAGAGGGGACACAAAACATGGAGCAAATATTTACGAACCTGACCAACGGCGGTCCGATTTCGGTCTATGTGGAAGATGGCGTGGTGACGCGCATTCGTCCGTTGCAGGTGCCGGAGGATGAATACCCAAAGCCTTGGGTCATCGAGGCGGGCGGGCGGAAATATTCCCCGCCCAAGGCCATGCGCTGCTCGCCCTCGGTACACGCCGAGCGCGACCGCCTGTATTCAAAAAACCGCATTCTCTATCCGCTCAAACGCGTGGACTTCGACCATAACGGCGAGCGCAATCCCCAGAATCGCGGCAAGTCCGGCTATGAGCGCATTTCCTGGGACGAAGCGCTGGACATCGTCTCCAGCGAAATCAGCCGGGTTCAGACGACCTACGGCAAACACGCCATCACCGGCCTGACCTCGTCGCACCACAACTGGGGCGTCGTCGGCTACAAGATGGGGCCGTACTATCGCTTCATGAACATGATTCATTACACCCCGATTCTTGACAACCCTGACTCGTGGGAGGGCTGGCACTGGGGCGCCACGCACGTATACGGCTTTAGCTGGCGTCTGGGGATGCCGGAGCCGTTTGACATGCTCACCGACGGTCTCCAGAACACGGACATGATCGTTTTCTGGTCGTCCGACCCGGACACCACGCGCGGAACCTATGCTGGACAGGAGTCCCAAATCTGGCGCGTATGGCTCAAGGAAAAGGGCATCAAGTGCGTTTTTATCGACCCGTTTTATAACTACACCAACGCGATCATGGATGGCAGCTGGCTGCCCATCTATCCCGGCGGCGACGCGGCGCTGGCCTTGGCAATCGCCTATGTCTGGGTTACCGAGGGGACCTACGATAAACAATACGTTGCCACGAAAACAGTAGGGTTTGAGGAATTTTCGCCCTATGTCATCGGCAAGACGGACGGCGTGCCCAAAACACCGGAATGGGCGGAGGAAAAGTGCG